>USPM01000006.1 GCA_900556715.1 uncultured Megamonas sp.
TTCAGGTGTATATGGTGGCTTTTTATTGGCAAAAAAACCTGAAGAGATATCATTATTAGAAATTGTAAAAGTCATGGAACCAACAATGCGTGTAAATCGTTGTTTAGAAAAAGATAATTATTGTAGTAGAGAGGCTACTGAAAATTGTCCGATAAGAAAGTTTCATATTAATTTTCAAAATATACTAGAAGATAGATTTTCAGCTGTAACAGTTAAGACATTATTGGATAATAAATAAAAAAGATGTTTTCTTAAGAAAACATCTTTTTTATTTTCACTATAATATTTTAGTTATTAAGAATTTTGTTCCTGATATTGTTTGAAGTTTTTAATTATAGCAATTGGTGTTTTTTGAGATGCATTACCAAAAGGATTATCAATTAATAATTTAGCAACCATCTGGCCATTGCAACCATCAGTTACATCTACGATACGAGAACGTTTTAAGTCGTTAACATCAGCGATTACAGCACCAAAGCAATTGAGACGAGATTTTAAGTTATTAACTACTTCTTTTGTGTTTTCAGGGCCATAAACAATGGATTTATCAAATGGTGGCATTGTACCAGTTACATCATCGATAAGAGCTGTTTGACGACCAGCGATTTGATAGAATACACCGGATTTGCCTACTAATTTTGCTAAGAAGCCGATGAATAAACCAGCAGCTACACGGAAATGACCTTCTTTGATCATCAATGATTCCATACCATGAGGAGTAGCAAGACTACCATAGTCAGGAATGAAACGACAGCAGAATTGAGCCATATGAGAGATTTTGAGGTCTTCAGGACGAATGTATAATCCTTGAGTGATAGCTACCACACTTTCTGCTACAGTGATAACATCATCAGGGCCAATTTTATCTTTTGTATATTTTTCGATAGTATCTACAATATCATCTTTTTTTGTTAGAATACGAGTCGGAATGGGTATAATTTTAACTTCAGACATGATTTACCTTCCTTTTCTGTGTATAAATACATATTTACATAAATTAAAGAGAAAATTACAAATTAAATTTAATAGTTATGCATAAATTAATCTGCAAGCTTGATATTTGCTAATTTAGCGATTTCTTCAGATGTAAGCACGATTGTTTCTTTGGAGATTTTCCATGGATAACGTGCAGCATGTTGATAAACAATATCAAGAGGTAAATCAACCATATGAGTAAGAGTCTTTTTGATATCGTTGTTTTTGCGATCGGTTAATTTAACGCGGATAACAATATCGATACTTTCTTTCTTTTGAATAAGAACAGATTCAAAATAATCATCTTCACGAGGAACGCCTTTTAATTCAGCTTTTGCTTCAACTTTTACGCCATCGAATTGTTCATATGGTAAGAGTTGACGAACATAGCAATCCATGATTGTAGCACATTGTTTACCTTCATTGGCAACATTGATAGTAGTGCTAAGAGAAATACTATCTTGAGTGATTTCATCAAGAGTAAAAGGAGTATGCTCGCTAGCTTTCATGTTGACGATAGCATCACCAACAACACGAATGATTACTTCATTGAGTAAGAATAAAATAATTAAGATCCATAAAATAATTGTGATAATAAAATCCACATCAATGCCCCCAATTGTGTTATTTTGCAAATGTAGTTAAATCTACATCTGTAATAGGTGGAATATCACTACCTAAAATAATTTCAGCCATTTTTTCAGAATTGCTCTGTTTGGCAGAAAAGCGTAATTCAAGAGAACCAGATTGTTCTTGTGTATTGAGTAAATTATTTTTTGTAAGTATAGTAGCAGCATCTTTAGCTGTTTCTAAGGCTGGATTGATTAAAGCAACATCTTTGCCAAAATGTTTTGTTAAAACTTCACTGATGATAGGATAATGTGTACAACCTAAAATCAAAGAATGAATATCGCTAGTTTTAAATTTGTCTGCATATTCTTGTACAGCTTCATCAATAGCATCATCATGAATATGACCTGTTTCAATCAATGGTACAAATTTTGGGCAACCTACACCAAAAACCTTTATCTGTGGATCAAGGTTAGAAGCTGCTTGTTTATGCATGCCTTTTTTGATGGTAGCTTCTGTAGCGATAACACCGATATGTTTATTTGTAGAAGCTTTAACAGCAGGAATGATAGCTGGGTTCATAGGAACTAAAGTAAAAGGTGTTTTGTCTTTAATTAGAGGATAACCATAAGATGTCATAGTATTACAAGCACAAACTGCCATTTTTACGCCACGAGATTGGAAATAATCCATGAATTGTTGTAAAAACAAGATGATTTCTTCGGGAGTGCGTGAGCCATATGGTGCACGAGCAGAGTCTCCAACAAATATAAAATTTTCATGAGGTAAAAGGCGTCTAAGTTCTTTTAATACAGTGAGGCCTCCAAGACCAGAATCAAAAACACCTATAGGTGAATTGCTATCCATTACTGTTGCTCCTTATTGTTATTATTTTAAAGCATTTTGCATTTTTGTATAGTATTTTTCAGGCAAACGAGTTATATGACCAGTAGTTTTGCTTGTGAATACATTTTGAGTGAAACCTTCAACTAATAAAGTATTATCACAATCGCGATAGATTTTATAGCTGAATTCCATTTTTACTTTGGTTAAAGCTACAGGTGTAGTTTCTATGCGTAAAACATCATCAAATTTACCTGAAGCTATATATTTACATTTCACTTCGGTGATAGGAAAAACATAGCCATCTTCCATCATTTCGCCAAGTGTGATACCGATTTCACGTAAGAAATTAACACGGCCAATTTCAAACCAACGTATGTAGTTAGAATGATGTACGACAGCCATAGCATCAGTATCATAAAAATTAACACGATGGATAGAGGTACTAATCATAAAATCATCTCCAATATAAAATAAAACACCGCCAAAAGGCGGATACAATAAACTATGAGTTAGATAAATATATGTATATGCCTCATAGCCAAACTTCATTATACTAATAATTGAAGTGCTTTTCAAGATTAATTTTGAGGAATTTATCTTCCAGGTCGTTGCAAGCGATAGGAAATTTTGGCATCTTTTTTAGTGAAGGCAACCCATAAATCACAAGCAGTGCAAAAAAAGCGACCTTTGGCTTCTGGTCTTACTACATGACCAAGTTTTCTACGACAGACTGGGCATTTTATATCCAACAGAAACACTTCCTTAATTTAATGAGATTAAAATAAAAAGCACAGATTTTTCTGTGCTGATACTTGAAATTGGTGTGCCCAACAGGAATCGAACCTGTATTTTTGACTCCGGAGGTCAACGTTCTATCCATTAGACTATGGGCACATATAAACTATATTATACTAAAAAAATAAAATTTTTCAATGATAAAGATATGATATCTATTTATAAAAAATAAAGGTACTTTCAATTAAGAAAGATACCTTTATTTTTATTTATTATTCCTGTTGGGATAAATTTTGAGCTACAGCAATAAAAGATTTTTCACAAAGTTCATCTAAGCGAGCAAAATCTTTATTGAGATATAGATAACCTAAAACTGCTTCAAATCCTGTGCTTATATGATAATCATGGACTGAAGCCACACGTGGAGCGTGTGATTTAGCATTTTTTCCACGCTTAAAGACATATGCTTCATCTTCCGTTAAATCATCTTTGATAGCTTTATAAGCTTGAGCTTGAAGCGTAGCTGAGACTAATTTCATACTGAAATCATTCAAAAGATGTACGCGAGATTGTTCAAAATTAAGCAATCTTGTGCGTATATAAAGATGATAATAAGCATCACCTACATAGGCTAAAACAAGCGGAGATAGATTGCGCGTAGGTATATCTTCATAACGATTTTTTAATTCATCAGGTGCTGTAAATTCAAAAAGATGTTGTTTTAAATATTGATATTGTTTGAATTTCATTATTTTTTCCAGCGAACACCAGTAGGAGAATCTTCTAATGTAATACCGATATTTTTAAGTTCATCACGGATTTTATCAGCAGTTGCCCAATCTTTATTTTTACGAGCATTTTGACGAATATCAATGATTAAATTCATGAGATTATCCACAAGTCCATCATCAGCGGAGTTATCGTCGTCTTCTAAAATACCAATGATATCAGCCATTTCACTGAATACATCAAGAGCAGTATCAACAGCTACTTTACTGCAAGCTACTTTACCGGAAGTTACTTCATTGTAGTAGATATTGATTTCTTTAGAAAGGTCAAACATATTTGCAATAGCAAGAGCTGTGTTGAAATCATCGTCCATAGCTTCAAAGAAATTTTGTTTGCACTGTTTAGCTTTGGCGATAAGTTCTTCACCAGATGTAGCATCAGTTGTGTTTTTAGCTAATTCTTTGAGATTATCAAGAGCATTTTTTAAACGGTTTAAGCTAGTTGTAGCTTCATCAAGACGAGCATCACTGAAATCAAGTGGGCTACGATAATGAGTGGATACGATGAAGAAACGAAGAACTTCTGCTGGGTATTTATCAAGGATTTCTTTGACAGTGAAGAAATTGCCGAGAGATTTACTCATTTTTTCTTGATTGATTGTGATGAATCCATTATGGAGCCAATAGCGAGCAAAGCTATGGTCATCACCACAATAAGCTTGAGATTGAGCAATTTCATTTTCATGATGAGGGAAGATTAAATCGCTACCGCCACCATGGAAATCGAATGTTTTACCAAGATATTTTAAAGACATAGTAGAACATTCAATATGCCAGCCAGGACGACCATTGCCCCATGGACTTTCCCAGAATGGTTCACCTGGTTTTGCTGCTTTCCAAAGAGCAAAATCCATAGGATTGTGTTTGCTTTCATTGACTTCAATGCGAGCACCAGCCATCATATCTTCAAGTTTACGGCCACTTAATTTACCATAACCTTTGAATTTTTCTACGCTGAAATAAACATCGCCATTTAATTCATAAGCATAGCCTTTGTCGATAAGTACAGATATCATGTCAATGATTTCTGGAATAGTTTGAGATACTTTAGGATAAGTATCAGCATGTTTTACATGAAGTTTATCCATTACTTCAAAATAAGAATTGATATATCTTGTGGAGATATCGCTCCAATTTACACCTTCTTGGTTAGCAGTGCGGATGATTTTATCATCTACATCAGTAAAGTTTTGGATATGTTTTACTTTATAGCCAAGATGAGTGAAATAGCGTTTGATTACGTCCCAAGTAACGAATGGGCGAGCATTACCAATATGAGGGTGATTATATGGTGTAACCCCACAAACATAAATGCTTACTTGTCCGTCTTTTAGTGGTTTGAATTCTTCTTTTTGTTTAGTTAGAGTATTGTAAACTTTAAGCATGATTATTTTTGGAAGCCTCCAATTCTTTTTTTACTTTTTCTAATTCTAATTGTAAATCAGAAATACGATTAGAAAGTGTTTTAATCATATCTAGTTCAGGGTCTGGTAATTTATCATGAGATAAATCAACATCAAGTTCTTCTGCTAATTCACGCATTTTTGGTGAAATAGGTTTTTCTACAGGAGGTGTTTTTTCTCCTTTGATTAAGATGACTCTGCCAGGAATACCAACAACAGTAGCATAGGCTGGTACTGGTTTTACTACTACAGAGCCAGCACCAATTTTGGCATGATCGCCTACAGTGAATGAACCTAAGACCTTAGCACCACAAGCAACTACGACATTATTACCAATAGTAGGATGGCGTTTCCCTTTTTCCTTACCAGTACCACCCAAAGTAACTCCTTGATATAAAGTTACATTTTTACCGATAATAGTAGTTTCGCCAATGACAATACCAGAACCGTGGTCAATAAATAAGCCTGGGCCGATCTGAGCACCGGGATGAATTTCAATACCTGTTAAGAATCTACCGAGATGAGAAATCAAACGAGGCAAGACCACCCAATTTTTCTTATAGAAATAATGACTTAAGCGGTAAAGCCAGATAGCATGTAGACCAGGATAGCATAAGAGTACTTCAATTATACTTTTGGCAGCAGGGTCACGCTCAAATACAACACGAATATCTTTTTTTAAAGTTGATAATAATTTCATAATGCTCACCGTCATAATGTATAACCCAGCCAAAAAAATAGCTGGGTTATACGAATTATTTCTTTGTAAAGTTAAACTAGTTTTAAGCTAAAGTACGTTCAATGCGTTTTGCTGCACGTTCATAGCCTAAAACTTCCACAAGACCAGCGAGGTCAGGGCCATGCATTTGACCAGTTAAAGCAACGCGAATAGGCATGTAAACGGATTTTCCACCTAATTTAATACCTTTATTAGCTTTGAAATCTTTCATGATTTGTTTGAAAATTGGCTGGATATTTTCAGCTGTGAATTCTGTAAGCTCAGCTAATTTGTCCTTGAACATAGTGATGACTTCAGTAGCTGTTTCTTCTTGAAGTACAGCTTTGCATTCATCATCTTCTACTGTGAAATCATCTTTATAGTAGAGGTCGGCGAAATCTACATATTGAGCGGCAAAGCTTAAATGATCGCGAATAACTTCTGTAAAGCGATTTAATTTAGCCATTTCTTGTTCATCTGGAGTATCAGAAATATAGCCTTTTTCAATTAAATGAGGAATAGCCATCTGTGTGATTTGAGAAGCTGGAATTTTTTTCATATATTGAGCGTTGATCCAGTTTAATTTATCAATATCAAATACGGCTGGATTTTTAGCTACATGGTCCATAGAGAATTCTTTGATTAATTCATCAATGGAGAAGATTTCTTGTTCACTTTGAGGAGCCCAGCCTAAAAGTGCTAAGAAATTGACGATGGCTTCTGGTAAATAGCCGAGATTTTTATACTGTTCAACAGAAGTTGCACCATGACGTTTACTCATTTTTGTATGGTCTTTACCTAAGATAAGAGAAATATGACCAAATTTTGGTACAGGGAAGCCAAGTGCTTCATATAAAACTACTTGACGAGGAGTGTTGGATAAATGTTCTTCTGCACGGATTACATGAGTGATATGCATTAGAGCATCATCGATTACTACAGCATAGTTATATACAGGAATGCCATCAGCTTTAACGATGACGAAATCGCCGATACCGTTGGAGTCAAAGCTCATTTTTCCGCGAACCATATCATCAAAATTTACGGATTGATCGCAAGGTGTGCGGAAACGGATAACAGGTTTTCTGCCTTCAGCTTTGTATTTTTCGATTTGTTCAGGTGTGAGATTACGGCAATGACCACCATAAAGAGGCATTTTATTTTGTGCACGAAGAGCTTGACGTTCAGCTTCAATTTCTTCTTCTGTGCAGTAGCAATAATAAGCTTTACCTTCAGCTAATAATTTATCAGTGAATTTTTTATAAATATCTAAACGTTCAGTTTGGCGGTAAGGGCCATATTCACCACCAACATCGATACCTTCATTCCAATCAAGACCGAGCCATTTTAAAGCAGCTTTGATATTTTCTTCAGATTCTTTTGTAGAGCGAACTCTATCTGTATCTTCAATACGTAAAACAAATTTTCCATCAGTGTATTTTTTTGCTAATAACCAATTGAATAATGCACTTCTTGCCCCACCAATATGGAATGGACCAGTAGGACTTGGTGCAAATCTAACTCTGATTTGTTCAGACATTAGTGATACCTCCAAATATGTGAAATTGTAATTATGAAATTTATTTAGCAAATTCTATTATACCATACAAAGGCAAGCACTTGAGGAGAGAAATCAAGATAAAATTATTTTTTATGAATTTAATTTATCAATGCTACAAACAGCGTAAGAAGAAATTCCTTCTTCACTACCTGTGAAACCTAGACGTTCTTCAGTAGTGGCTTTGATATTTACATCTTCAATAGATAGATTTAAAGTTTCAGCTATATTTTTTTGCATAGTAGGAATAAAAGGCAATAATTTTGGTCGTTGAGCAACGATAGTAGCATCGATATTATTGATTTTATAATTTTTAGTTTGGAGTAGTTCTCCTACATGTTTCAGTAAGATTAGGCTGGAAATATCTTTAAAACGTTCATCTGTATCAGGAAAATGTTTGCCGATATCACCAAGAGCTGCTGCACCGAGCAGGGCATCTGAAATCGCATGAAGTAATACATCAGCATCAGAGTGACCGAGTAGACCTTTTTCGTGAGGAATATCTACACCTCCTAAAATAAGTTTACGGTCAGTTACTAATTTATGCACATCATAACCTATACCAACTCTAGACATAAAGAAACCTCTTTTCATTTTTTATGATTATAATAATTAATTTATTTAGGTGTTTTTGTAAAAACGTCGTTAAATAAAGATGAAATTTTTATTTTTGCTTGATTTTTTAATTTTTGTCCGAATAACATTTCAGCGATGACTAAATCTGTAGGCGTAGTAACTTTGATATTACTATAATCACCCATGACGAGTTTTACTGCATGGCTAGTGCGACGAACAAGGCTGGCTTCATCAGTACCTAAGAAATTATCTTCTTGAGCTTTTCTATGAGCTTCAATTAAGATATCTTTTTTAAATCCCTGTGGTGTTTGAATAGACCATAATTTATTTCTATCAGGAACTCTTTCGATAAATCCCATTTCATTGATTTCCGCTGTAGTGTCTTTTACAGGAACAGCACAGACAGCAGAGCCAGATATCATGACTTCATTTACTACATTTTGAATGACTGTTTCAGAGATTAAAGGCCTAGCGGCATCATGTACAAGTACAATGTCGCAGTTAGCATCAACTGCCATTAAACCATTATAGACAGAGTATTGACGTTCAGAGCCACCAGCTACGATTTTGTAAGGTTTTAATTTAGGCACTTTGCTTAATACTTTGCGGATAATTTCCATTTCTTTTACATCTACAGCGATGATTAATTCATCAATACAATCACAACGAGAAAATGTAAGTAGGGTTTGAATTAAAATAGGTTTACCGGAAAGCTCAGTGAAAATTTTGTTGAAGCCAAGTCCCATGCGTTTTCCTTGTCCAGCTGCGGGGAAAATAACAGAAACCATAAAAATACCTCCTTTAGTTTCTTTTGTTTATTTGATTGAGTAATAAAAAAGACTACGAAGTATATACCTCGTAGTCCATTCATAGTTTTATTTTGGTTTGGCAAAAATCATGCGTCCTGCTGCTGTTTGTAATACAGATGTAACAACAACATCTAATGTTTCATTGAGATGCTTATGACCACCTTCAACTACAATCATTGTACCGTCGTCTAAATAAGCAACACCTTGTCCTTGTTCTTTACCATCTTTAACTACAGTTACTACCATAGTCTCACCAGGAATAACTACTGGTTTTATAGCGTTAGCTAATTCATTAATATTGAGAACTTGAACACCTTGTAAATCTGCAACCTTATTTAAGTTGAAATCGTTAGTGATGATCTTTGCACCGATTTCTTGACCGAGACGAATTAATTTAGAATCAACGCCAGAGACGTCATCATAATCATGGTGGTCAATTTTTACAAGCATATCAAATTCAGTTTGAATGCGTTTTAAGATATCAAGACCACGTCTTCCACGTGTTCTTTTGAGTAAATCTGAAGAATCGGCAATGAATTGTAATTCTTCCAATACGAAGACAGGAATTAATAATGTGCCTTCAATAAAGCCTGTTTTGCAAATATCAGCAATTCGGCCATCAATAATAACACTTGTATCAAGCAATTTGTATGATGGAGTGTTTAATTCTGTTTGTATTTTATCTATAGAAGAAGTTGTATCATTTTTATTGATATCTTCTTTGAGGCGATTAGGCAATAAAGCAGTAATGTCTTTTCGTTTTTTTATGGTAATATACAAACCGAGATAACCAAAAACAATACTGAAAATAATTGGAATGTAAGGGCCAATTAAAGGAATTCTAGAGAATGCAACACCTAAAAGATTAGCAATAATAAGACCGATAGCTAAACCCAAGACACCAGCTAAAACATCGTGAATTGGCATTTTGCTGAGTTGACGTTCTACCCAAATAGAGAAGATACGTAACTTATTAATACAATAAGAAGATGAAATAAATCCAATAGAACCACCAATGATACCACCGATAAGGATAGATAGAGCATTCATCATAGTCATATCTAAAATATCGAGGTTAATCTGTAAAAATTCAGCACTAATAATATAGGCTAAAACAGGACTAGCAAACTCTAGTAAAGTTGCCCCGATGATAACAGCAAAAACTGTTATAAAAAATTTTAAAACTCTATTCAATAACACTGTTGTAATTAAACCCCCTTTGCGAATGTGTTATAAATTTATTCTACTAAAATAATAAACAAAAGTCCATTAAGATTGCAAAATTATAATCAAATTATAATTTTTGGAATAATAAACATATAATTTATATTATTTTAGTTAAATGCAATTTTTAAGGCTTCACTTAAATAACGAACTCCATGAATTTGTACATTGGGGGAAGCATGTTCAATGCGTTCTAAATTTTTGGCAGGCAAGATAATATTTGTAAAACCCATGCGGATAGCTTCGCGAACTCTTATATCTGGCTGACTGACAGAGCGTACTTCGCCAGAAAGTCCGACTTCACCAAAGATGATAGTTTGAGGTTTGATACTTTGATTGCGAAAGCTAGAGGCCATTGCACAGCAAAGAGCTAAATCGACAGCTGGATCATCTATTTTTATGCCACCTGCTACTTTTACATATACATCACAAGTGCCCATATTTAAATGCACGCGTTTTTCTAAGACTGCTAATAATAATTGAATTTTCTTGATATCTATAGAGTCAGAAGTTCTGCGTGGCGGTACGTATGGTGTAGGAGCTACCAGAGATTGTATCTCTACTAAAAGTGGTCTAGTTCCTTCAAGGGCAGGAATGATCACAGTACCTGATTCATTGCTGTTTTCTTCAGATAAAAACATTTTGGAAGCATCAGGAACATCGACAAGACCAGTTTCACGCATTTCAAAAATACCGATTTCATTAGTATTACCAAAGCGGTTTTTTACAGCACGTAAAACGCGATATTCCGCATTGCGTTCGCCTTCAAAATAAAGTACTGTATCAACGATATGTTCAAGCACACGAGGACCTGCAAGTGTGCCATCTTTAGTTACATGACCAATGATGAAGATGGAGATATTATTTTGTTTGGCAATGCGAAGTAAGCTTACAGAACATTCACGTACTTGGCTGACGCTACCTGGTGCACTTTGTACATCAGGGCGAAAAATAGTTTGAATGGAGTCGATGATTAATAAATCTGGCTTTGTTTCAAGTACATGACGTTCAATGCGTTCTAAATCTGTTTCGCTTAGAACAAAGAGATTATCTTGAAGTGCATTTAATCTATCAGCTCGCATGCGAATTTGACGAGCACTTTCTTCACCTGTTACATATAAAACTTTATGGGTAGTAGCTACATTAGCACAAATACGCAAATTTAAACTGGATTTACCAACACCAGGGTCACCGACCATGAGGACAAGTGACCCTGGAATGATACCTCCACCTAAAACGCGATTCATTTCTACAGAGCCAGCACTAAATCTAGGTAAATCTTCTGTAGCAATTTCTTTTATGGGTTTAGGTGAACTATTTGTTTTATTTGTACTAAGGCTAAAACCACGATTATTAGAAGGAGTAACTTCTTCTAATTCTTCAACTAAAGTATTCCACTGACCACAACCTGGGCATTTGCCAAGCCATTTAGGAACACTATAGCCACATTCTTGACATACATATAAGGTTTTGCGTTTAGCCATAATAAGTTTCCTTGTAATTTTTTTATTATTTGGATTTAATGTGTAAATATTTTTTGAGATATTTTGCCATGGATTTTACTAGCCAAACAATGGCGATTAAAAAATTTAACGTAAAATTTTTTATGCGTTTTATCAAAGATTTTTCAGCTAAAAAATTTTTTTGTACTTTATTCATTATTTATTTGTAACCTCAAAATTATCTGTTAGATTTTCGATATTTTCTGTAGGCAATACATCATCAACTTTAAAAGTCAATTTATCCTCAACACAATCTACAATTATTTTTTGCATGGATTTTATATTTTTTTGCAATAATTGTTCAGCAAGTGGATCTTGAAGATAACGCTGAACAGCACGTTTTAATGGTCTAGCACCATATATTGTATTTGTGCCATGTTTTAATAAATATGATTTTACTTCATCTTTGATGACAAGTTCAATATTCATTTCTGCTAAGCGTTTTTCGACATCATTTAATAATAAAGTAACGATTTGAGTTAATTCTTTATCAGTTAATGGATCAAAGATGATTATTTCATCAATACGATTGAGAAATTCGGGTTTGAACTGTTTTTTTACTTCGTCCATGACTACTTTTTTTGCATTTTGTTTGATGTCATTGTTGTTATTTACAGCAAAGCCCATAGTATTTACTTTTTGAGGCTGTAATTTAAACGCACCTGCATTTGAAGTCATGATGATGACTGTATTTTTAAAATCTACAGTTCTACCTTGGCTATCTGTTAAACGGCCATCTTCTAATACTTGAAGAAGAATATTGAAAATATCAGGATGTGCTTTTTCAATCTCATCTAATAAGATGACAGCATATGGTTTACGGCGTACTGCATCAGTTAATAGACCACCTTCATCGTAGCCTATATAGCCTGGAGGAGCACCGAGCATACGAGATACGGTATGTTTTTCCATATATTCGGACATGTCAAAGCGGATCATGGCGGATTCATCACCGAAAATAGCTTCAGCTAATGAACGGGCTAATTCTGTTTTACCTACACCAGTAGGGCCTAAAAATAAAAAGGAACCTATAGGACGCTTAGGATCTTTTAATCCTGCTCTAGCACGGCGAATGGCTTTAGCTACAGCATTTACACCTTCGTTTTGACCGACTACACGTTTATGAATTATATCTTCTATGTGTAAAAGTCGATCAGCTTCTTTAGCTACTAATTTTTTTACAGGGATACCAGTCCAAAGTGTAGCGACGTCGGCGATATCTTCTTCAGTTACACATATTTGAGCGTTATTTTGAGCTTCCCATGTAGTTTTAGCAGAGGTTAATTCTTCTTTGATTTTTATTTCTTGATCGCGGATAGTCGCAGCTAATTCGTAATCTTGATTGTCGATAGCATTTTCTTTTGCTTTCTTTAAATCTTGGATTTTATCTTCTAATTGAGAGATATTAGTAGGAATATTTACTGTTTTTAAGCGGACTTTAGCGGCAGCTTCGTCCATTAAATCAATAGCCTTATCTGGTAAAAATCTATCTGTGATATAACGCTGGGAAATTTTTACAGCAGCTTTAATAGCTTCATCTGTGATTTTGGCACAGTGAAATTCTTCATATTTATTGCGAATTCCCTTTAAGATACTGATAGCGTCTTCAATACTAGGTTCATTTACCATAATGGTTTGAAAACGTCTTTCAAGAGCAGAGTCTTTTTCAATGTATTTTTTGTATTCTTTTAAAGTAGTAGCACCGATTACTTGGATTTCACCGCGTGATAGGGCAGGTTTTAAAATATTAGCAGCATCCATAGAGCCTTCAGAAGCACCAGCACCTACAAGTGTATGCATTTCATCAATAAATAAAATGATATTTTGATCGGCGATGATTTCATCGATGATTTTTTTGAGTCTATCTTCAAAATCTCCACGGTATTTAGTACCTGCAACTAAGCTGGCCATATTTAAAGAGATTATACGCTTATGTGCTAAGATTTTGGGAATATTGCCATTGATTAAACGTTGGGCCAATCCTTCAGCTACAGCTGTTTTTCCTACACCAGGCTCACCTATTAAGATAGGGTTATTTTTAGTGCGACGCGATAAAATTTGAATTACACGTTCGATTTCGCGGTCACGACCAATGACGGGATCTATTTTTTCTTCTTGAGCTAATGTATTTAAATCGCGACCGTATTTATTTAATAGTGGTGTAGATGAAGTATTTTTTGGAGTATCATTATTTTTCTTAGGCAAAGTGGAAGGTTTATCTTCTTTAAAGATATTTAATTTAGGCATATTGTTTAGAGTGTCTTCATTGAGTAGATCTAAAATAGCATCATGGATAATATCTAAATCAGCACCTAAGGAGATGAGAATTTCACAAGCCATGCTGTCAGTATCGTAAATAATGCCGAGCAAAATATGCTCAGTGCCGATATAATCATGTCCTAAAGCATGAGCTTGATCAACTGCGTATTCCATGATTGTTTTAGCTTCAGGAGAATAACCAATTTCTTCTGTATTGACTTCATCAAACACTTGATTTTCTACTAACTCATGGACTCTTTGTCTTACAGTATATAAATCTATGCCGATGGAAGATAGAGCTTTAGCAGCTACATTTGTACCTTCATGTAATAAGCCTAATAAAATATGTTCAGTACCTACATGGCGATGTTTTAAGTGTTTTGCTTCATATTGAGCTAATTTCAAGACTTTTATAGCAGATTGAGTAAAGCGTCCTTGCATAATAAAATCCTTCCTCTAGTTTAAAATCAGCTCTTCGATATATCTGGGGCTAATTCTTGCAATATTTTTCTGATGATATGAGCACGTTGTTTATCAATTTCTTGTGGTGTCATATTTTCATTTTGTTGTAAACTTTGAATGTAATTTTTTTGGCTAGCAATCAATAAGATATTTAAAAGTTCAGGTTTTGTTTCATCAATTATGCCAAGGTCAATACCTAAACGAACTTTACTTACTAAATCTAGCATTTCATTTTCGGAGATAAAGCGAGCATATTTTAAAATACCGAAAGAACGCCATACACGATTGGCGAGTTTATCAGGAGAATAATTCAAAAGTGCCTTTCTAGCTTCACGTTCGTGAGAGATAATTTCAGTTACAGTGCTAGTGAGATTATCGATTAATTCTTGTTCTTTAAAGCCTAGTGTTAACTGATTATCGATCTGAAAGATATTACCAGCATTGTCTTCGCCAAAGAAATTGCGGATAGCTAAGCCTAATTGTGGTGAAATATTAACGATTTTTGACAATTGTTGAGTCATTACAAGTGCTGGTAAGTGTAGTAAGACAGAAGCACGAAGACCTGTGCCTAAGTTGGTAGGGCAAGCAGTTAAATAGCCCATTTTTTCATCAAAGGCAATATTTAAATATGCTTCAATAGCATCGTCGATAGCAAAAGCTCTGGCTAAAGGAGTATTTAAATCTAAACCAGCAGACATACACTGAATGCGTAAATGGTCATCTTCATTTACCATGATGGCAACTGAAGCATCTTGACTTAAAATCAATAATCTATTTTCAGGATTATTCAATAATTTTTTACTGATAAGACGTTTTTCAACTAATACTTGTTGTTCTAAATGCGTCAATTTATCGATTTCAAGATAGTCAAATTTTAGACCTGTAGCACTTTCAATAGCAGGTATTAAACGAATGATTAATTCTTTAATTTGGGCTAGATCATTGATACTAGCACGATTAGGAAATGGCAAATTTTTTAAATTACGTGCTAGGCGAACTCTACTAGCTAAGACAATGTCTGCTTCATTACCTAAAGTAGTGAGCCAAGATAATTGAGGAGTGGAGAAGTTAGTCATTTTGGTCAACTCCTTTATCTAAATTTTGTTTAGCGTGTAATTGATTTTCTAAAACTTTGATGCGGTCACGTAAGACAGCTGCCTGTTCATATTCTTCAGCTTCAACATATTTAGTTATTTGTTTACGTAAATTTAAAATTTCTTGTTTTAGACTTAAAGTACCGCCAGCACGATTAGGTATTTTACCAGTATGAGTGCTAGAACCATGAATTCGACGAAGTAGAGGTTCTAGAGCAAGGGCAAAAGTCTTATAACAATCGCTACAGCCTATTTTTCCTGTTCGCGTAAAATCTTGATAGCTCATATGACAGCTAGGGCAAACAAGAGGTTTTTTTAAATTATTAGTATCGCTATGTTTAGTAGCTCTAGGTTCATGATTAAAAATTCCAGATAAAAAGTCATTTATAGAAAATACATTTTGTTTTTCAGCTAATAGGCCTAATTTAGTAGCACATAATTCACAGAGATGATGTTCTACTTGTCCTTGACTTGTAATTTCAGTCACATAAATACTAGCTTCATGTTTATGGCATTCATCACATAACATCAAAAATGCCTCCTTTATACAATGTTAAAAAATAAATTAGCTAAAATTAGCTAAAGTCATGATTAAAGATTTAATAAATGATACGCGTTCTTTTGGTTCTAATTTTTCAAAAACAACTGATAAAGTCTGTAACAATAAAGCAGCTTCACGTTTTTTTATAAGATCGCGTTTGAATAAATAATGGATGATATTATTTACTTCATCAAGAGTTATATCTTCATCTATTTTTGCTAAAATATCTTGATAGATTAAATCTTGAAGAGGAACTCTACCGATGCGGATAAATCCACCAAGACCACGACGAGATTCGACAACGAAACCTTTATCTTGAGTAAAACGTGTGCTCAATACATAACTTATCTGAGAAGGAGCACAAGATATTTCATCGGCAATATCTGAGCGTTTTAATTCTACTTTGCGATTATGCTCAGCCGCCAGACGACGTAGGATATAATCTTCAATTAAATCAGCTATATTGCTCATATTAATCACCTTTATTTTAAATATTTTTATCACTAATTATATTATAATTTGACATTTTGACTTAAGCAAGTTTTTTATTTCTGAGTCCTTTAAAAGCGATGAAAAGCAATAAAATAATAAGTAAAAAAATATAAGCTTTTTACTGATAATAAAATAAAAGCATTCAATAGTTAGAAACAAAGTCTAATTATTAAATGCTTTTATTTTAATAATAAGTACATATATTATTGTTCTCTAAATGTGATTTTACCAGTAGTATCATCCATAGAATCAACAATAGCGAGTGATTCTAAATGAATGCCCTGAGCACGTAAATCAGCTCCGCCTTTTTGGAAACCTTTTTCAATGACGATGCCAGCACCCACAAGTTCAGCACCAGCAGATTTTACGATTTCAATAAGACCTTTTAAAGCATTGCCATTAGCTAAAAAGTCATCAATTAATAATACTTTATCATCTTTAGTCAAGAATTTTTTAGAAACAATTACGTCATAAACTTTATTATGAGTGAAAGATTCTACCTTACTTGTATATACAGCACCTGCAATATTTTTGGATTTACTTTTTTTGGCAAAAACTACAGGTACATCAAAGAATTCAGCAACAATGCAAGCAATACCAATACCAGAAGCTTCAATAGTAAGTATTTTTGTAATTTCATTATCAGCAAATAATCTTTTAAATTCTTTACCTATTTCACGGAATAATTTGATATCCATTTGATGATTTAAAAAGCTATCAACTTTTAAAACATTTCCTTCTCTAACGATACCATCTTTTTGTATTCTCTCTTCGAGCAATCGCATGCGACTTTTCCTCCTAAAAATTTTCCGTCTATAAATATATAAACTATATTTTACCTATTTTTTACGATTGTTGCAAGATTTTTCTGATGGATATATAAGAAAAAATAGGTTAGATTATATCTAACCTATTTAAATCCTAAAGGTTTTAGGCATATATACGATTTATTTTTGCTTATTTAATAAAGCCATAGCAATTTTTTCGCTAGTGATAGGAAGTTCTTTGAACCAAACGCCAGTAGCATTGTAAATTGCATGAGCTAATGCAGGTGAAGGTGTATTGATAACGATTTCACCTATGGATTTTGCACCAAATGGACCAGATTGTTCATAGCTATTGGCAAATTCCACGCGAAGTTTACCCATATCAAGACGAGAAGGCACTTTATATTGCATAAAGGAATTTTCGACAAGCACACCTTTTTTATTGTAGGTTACATCTTCATATAATGCCATGCCGATACCTTGAACGATACCACCTTCTGTTTGTACACGTGCAAGATTTGGATTGATTGGAGTACCACAGTCAACTACAGCACAATAATCAAGGATTTCTACATGACCTGTTTCCTTATCAAGTTCTATTTCTACCATGCCAGCCATAAATGGTGGTGGAGATGATGGCATAGAATTTGATTCAGTATGTTGAAGTGATTGAGTTGCACCGCACATAGAACTTACAGCTATATCATTTAAAGAAACGCTTTCATTTGTATGCATATTGATTACAGATTTACCATCAAAATCAACATCATCAATAGAACATTTGAGCATATTAGCACCAAATGCTTTGATTTTAGTGATTAAGCCAAGAGCAGTTTTTTCTACAGCTTTACCAGTTACATAAGTTGTACTAGATGCATAAGAACCAGAATCATAAGGTGTTGCATCTGTATCAGCTGCGATTACAGAGATATTTTCTAATGGACACATCAATACTTCTGCTGCTATTTGAGCTAAGATAGTATCACAGCCTGTACCCATATCAGCAGAACTGATGGATAAAGTGTAAATTCCTTCATCATTTAATTTTAATGTAGCAGAACCAACATCAACACATGTGATACCAGAGCCTTGCATTGCCATAGCCATACCAACACTGCGGATTTTGCCATTGCCCATATCGCGAGCAGGATATTTTTCGTCCCAGCCAATCATTTCTTTACAGCGAGCTACACAGCGGTCAAGTGTACAGCTTGTAGCAGTCTCACCATAATAAGCTGGCATAACGTCGCCTTCTTTGACAAGGTTCATTTCACGAAGTTTTACTGGATCAATATTTAATTTGCTAGCGAGTTCATTGACAGCACTTTCTACAGCGAAAATACCTTGAGTAGCACCATAACCACGATAAGCACCTGCACTCATGACATTTGTATATACTACATCATAAGTGAATTTAAAGGCTTTAAGACCGCGATAAAGTGGAATGGATTTATGACCAGATAAGCCAACAGTCGTTGGACCATGTTCTCCATAAGCACCAGTATTAGAAAGTGTATATACATCTATAGCTTGGATTTTACCTTCTTTTGTAGCACCAATTCGCACGGAAACTTCCATTTCATGGCGAGGTGTAGAAGCTATTTGACATTCTGTACGAGTGAAAATCATTTTGGAAGGTTTTCCTGTTTTATAAGTTACAAAAGCAGGGAAAACTTCAGCTACTACAGTTTGTTTGGCACCAAAACCGCCACCGATACGAGGTTTTGTTACACGGATTTTTGATTGTGAAATATCAAGGGCATGAGCTACAATACGACGAACATGGAATACAATTTGCGTGGAACTTATGATATTTAAGCGGTTATAAGTATCCATGTAGCAATATGTGCAGAATGGTTCCATCATAGCTTGCTGACAAGCTTTTGTATGATAAGTTCCTTCGACTATAACATCACAATTTTTTAATACTTCATCGACATCTCCTTCTCCTTCAGAGCCACTAGCACAGAGATTGCGTTTATTATCTGCACCGACAGGAGCAAGAGAACGCCATGTATCTTCTGGGTGAACGAGAATTTTATTATCTTTAGATTTACGGAAATCTAATAATGGTTCTAAGACTTGATATTGAACTTTGATTAATTTTAAAGCTCTATCTACAGCTTGTTCATTTTCCCCAGCGACGATAGCTACAGGATCACCAACATAGCGAACGTGCTTATCTAAAATTAAACGGTCATAAGGGCTAGGTTCAGGATAAGTCTGACCTGCCATTGTGAAGCGTTTTTGGGATACATCTTGATAAGTGAAAATAGCTTCGATTCCAGGAACTTTACTAGCTATAGTTGTATTGATATTTTCAATGATAGCATTAGCATGAGGACTGCGTAGAACTTTTACAATCAAGCAATCTTTTGGTGCAATATCATCAAGATATACAGGTTTACCTGTGACAAGTGACATTGCATCAGATTTCATGATAGGTTGATTGACATATTTTAATTTATCTAAATTAGTCATGCTTGTTCCTCCGTTTTACCATTTTTATAATCTAAAAAGGCACGAATACCACGAAGTTGACCTTCGTAACCAGAACAACGGCAGAGGTTACCAGCTAAATATTCGAGAATTTCTTCATCAGTAGGATTAGGATTTTCTCTAAATAAAGCGATTGCATTCATGATAAAACCAGGGTTACAAAAACCACATTGTTCAGCACCTTGGTTAGCGATGAACGCACCAAATTCACGTGCTTCTTCTTGAAGTCCTTCAAGTGTAGTTACATGTTTGCCATCAACACGAGCTGCGAGCATAGAGCAAGATAATACAGGTTTATCTTCAACAAATAAAGTACAAAGCCCACAGTTTGAAGTGTCGCAACCACGTTTTACGCTACTACAGCCATGTTTGCGGACAAAATCTATCAATAATGTATCAGCTGAAATTTCTTCACTGATTTTTTTCCCATTGAGCCATACATTTAAAATCATTAAGCATTTCCTCCTATAGATGATAAAGCACGTTTGACTAAAACATATGCTAAATGTTTGCGATATTGTGCAGAACCACGAATATTAGAGTCTGTTTTTACATTATCTTTTACATAATTTGCAAATGCTTCAATAGTTTCAGGTGATACTTTTTCACCTAAGATATTTTCTTCATCAGCAATGATTACTGCACGATGAGGAGTAGCACCTATTACAGCTTGCCATTTGTTATGAAGTTTAGATACAGCAACAGCCAATACAGGAAAATCTGTTTTTGTCTGTCTATGTGATAAATATGCACAATTTAAAGCAGTTTTTTTCACGATGATATTGACTAAAACATCATTATCATAAGGCATTTTAGCAAATTCACTGATAGGAATAATACCTGCATGATGAAGTTCTACATAAGCATCAAGAGCCATAAATACAGTCAATACATCAGAAAATCCATAACGACCATAGATACTACCACCAACAGTAGCAAGATTTCTAAATTGTACACCGACAATATGACGCATAGCTTCTTTCATGCTGTTATTAGTATATTGATTTAAACCAGCATGAAGTTCTAAATCGCGTAATGTTGTCATAGCACCGATTTTAAATTCTGTATCAGTTTCTTCGATAGTATCTAAATTTAAACCGGATAAATCAATAGCAATATTTACATTACCTGTTTGCATTTTTAACCATAACATACCGCCAATAATGCGATTAGTCTTTTTTTGGTTTAATTCATAAGCTTCTTCTATTGAGGATACCTTGCGAATTTCTTTGATTGTAAGCACAAAATGCTCTCCTTTCTTTGCTCAAAAAAAGCTATCCGGCAAAATATGTCAGATAGCTTATAGGTTATTCTTGAGATCTTAAACAAGTCCAACCATCTTTTTGTTCTATTTTGCCTTCCTTCATTAAATGGCCTAATGCACGTTTAAAGGCAGATTTACTGATACCGAAACGTTCACGAATGACTTCTGAAGAGGTATCATCACAATATGGCATTTTTCCTCCTCGAGCAGTGAGTGTATCATAAAGCATTTGGGCATCGAGATTAATCGCTTTTTCTTTGGCTGGTCGCATGGACACGTTGATACGACCATCATCGCGAATAAAAGTAATACGTGTGGTTAAAGTTTGACCTACACGTGGCTTAATAGTCATTTCACGTTTGTCTAAGAAAGCGATGAAACGTTCATCAGTAAAGATGAATGCTCCTTGTTCTGTGAAATTATAAACAGATCCGGAGACCATATCGCCAACTTTGACATTTTCCGCAGGACGAGAAGCACGACGGATTTCATCTTCGACTTTCATCGTCATGGCTAATCGACCTGATTTATCTGTATATAATTTTGCCCAGACAACTTCGCCTACTTGTAATTTTCCTCGCATGCCAGCATATGGCATGAAGATACCACGTTCAGCACCAACATCTAAAAACGCACCATCACGGCTTGTATTGATTACTTTTAAACGAGCAATTTGACCTTCACGCATTCTAGGAGTTCTCATACTAGCAGTGAGTCGACCATGAGGGTCTTTATATAAAAATACACAGACTTTGTCACCAGGTTTTACTGGAGAGGTTTGCTGTAATTTATGCAACAAAATATCATCGCTAGTATTACCTGTTTGAGCATCTAAAAATGCTCCCATTTCGCCAACACGTGCGACTTTCATAGTTACTACAGTACTTGGTTGATATTTTCTTTGTTGTTTTTCTATCAATATATTTATTTAACCTCGTTGTTTAATCTTCGTATTCAACAGTAGGAGCTTCGCCCCATAAACTTTCTAAACCGTAGAAACGACGAGCTTCTTCAGTAAAGATATGAGCGATGCAATTACCATAATCTAGTAATATCCATTCAGCATTTTGATAGCCTTCTTTATGCAAGAATTCTTCGCCAGCTTGAGTCATTTCATCTTCGATATTATCTGCAATAGCACGAACTTGAGTAGTTGTTGTAGCACTACATACGATGAAATAATCAGTAGTAGTAGTCAAATCATGCATATTCATGATCATGATATCTAATGCTTTTTTATCACTAGCAGCCTTTGCTATTAATTGGCTTTTTTCTTGAGAATTTAGGGTCATATAAACACTTGCCTTTCTATAATAATTTATTTATATATTTTGTTATTCATCATCATTTGTTTCCTCTGGAAGAGGCGGGAACATTTCATTTATTTCTTGTTCTACACGGGCATTATCCGGTATCCAATCGCCTGTTGGGCTCATATTGCCTGGAAGCATTTTTATTTTTATTTCATTTGTACTTAGCGTATCTAGCAAATCAAGAAGATTAGAGATATCTAATATATTAATATTCGTATCGATGTTATCTTCCCAAATATCAAGAATTGTAGGTAGGGTAGGAATTGTTTCTAAGGACATCATTTTTTCAAATAAAGCTTTGGCAAATTTTTGCTGACGTTGAACGCGACCTATATCGCCTAAATCATCATTGCGGAAAATCAGATATTGTTGGGACATATCGCCAGTCAGATGTTGATAGCCTTGTGTAAGATGAATAGAAGTACCACTTACAGGGTCGTCATAATCCATATTACTTTCCACATAGAGATTAATACCGCCAATGGTATCTACGAATTTAGCTAAACTTTTACGGTCTAGAGCAACATATTGAGTAATTGGTATATTCAATAGTTGAGATACTGTATTTACAGCAAGAGGAGCTCCACCATAATAATAAGTAAAGCTGAGATATTCAGGATCTTTACGACCGTCCATAGTGGTCTTTATATTTCTAGGTAAAGATAAAAACCTGATTTCTCCATTAGTGTGATCCATACTTACGAGCATGAGAGCATCTGCATAACGTCCAGCCTCGGCAATGCCTTCAACAGGTTTGTCATCTATACCAATGAATAAAATATTAGTATAGTTTTCAAATTTTTTATCCACGAATTGTGGGGGAATAGGTGGTTTTTGTGGTTTACTAGGATGTGCTTCTTTATATTGAGCGTATTTAAAACTACCCCAAGAGTAAATCTCAGAAATTACGATGTATGAACCGTAGACAATACTAGATAAAAGTATGAGTACAAGCAATAAACGACCAAGGCGTATACGTTTAATAAGTGGCTTTTTCGTTTTTCTATTCGTAGTTTTTGTTGAAGTTTTAATCTTTTTTGGGGGCATATTATAATTCTCGTTGGAGGAGAATTTCATTACGCGCAGCTACTGTATATGGGTGAATAGTATGTCCTTTACGCATAATAAATAATATGGATTGATCAAAAGCACTTATCATAACAGTATCAAGGTCTTGTGTCATGGCTTGTTTGCGAAGTTTATCTAAGCCTTCAAATTTACGATGAGGTTCTATCATATCGGCAAGATAAACTATTTTGTCGAGTTTAGACATATTAGCTCCGCCAACAGTATGAGAAGCGATAGCTTTTAAAATAGCAGTATCATGAACATCATATTTTTCTTTAGCAATGGCAGTGCCAAGTGGGGCATGCATTAAAATAGGTAATTGACGGTCAATATCTGTAATATAGAGATGACGTTTTTCACATTCAGCAATTAAATCTTCGGTTGCAAACTCACGTGCGCAATCGTGCAATAAGCCAGCAATAGCAGCTTGTTCTTCATCTACGCCAAATCGTTTTGCCAAGATAATGGCAGTATCCATTACCCCAAGACAATGAGCATAACGATTAGGTTTCAAATTTGATTGTAAAATAGTTTGCATTTGATTAATATCCACAAGAAACTCCTTCTTTATCCTAGATTAAAATAAATTTTATTAATGTAAATATTTATTTCTAAATATATTTTAATATATTTAGCTTAAAAATCAAATAGTTAAAATAAAAAAACTGCCAGTAAGGCAGTTTTCACTAAAGATATGAGTAATCAATAAGCCGAGTTTTGTTCCACTTGCGTGGTGATAATCATTTATCTGGACTTATAGTTACCTATAAGCTCTAGCGACACAACCCGGAAGGCTCAGCGGGCCACTTCATCCCTTCCCTATTCGGTCTTGCTCCATGTGGGGTTTACCTAGCCATACAGTCACCTGCATGCTGGTGCGCTCTTACCGCACCTTTCCACCCTTACCTGTATTCACAGGCGGTTTAAGTTTCTATAGCACTTTCCCTGAGGTCACCCTCGCTGGACGTTATCCAGCACATTGCCCTGTGGAGCCCGGACTTTCCTCATATACAAAAAAGTATACGCGATTATCTTTCATACTCATGTCTTTAGCTATTAGATTATAGCATTGATTTTTACTGTGGTCAAATATTTTGGCGACAATATTCATACATAATCATCGAACCAGCATTTGCCACGTTCAAAGATTCAGCATCGCCTTTCATCGGAATGTATATTTTAGCATTACATTTGTCTAATAAATTATCAGAAACGCCATTGGCTTCATTGCCTAAAATAATAGCACAATCTTGAGGATAGGAAATATCCCATGAAGCTTTGGCACTATTATCTAAAGCTGTAGCATAAAGTGTTAAATTATGATTTTGACAAAAAGATAATAAATCTTGTTCAGAAATTTTAGTGATTATAGGGAGATTGAATAAAGAACCCATGGCAGAACGCACTACTTTTGGAGAATAGATATCGACTGTTCCATTTAGGCAGATAATGGCTTTTACACCCATAGCATCAGCTGTGCGAATGATGGTACCGATGTTTCCAGGGTCTTGTAATCTATCTAAAATCAGATAAAGTCCTGATTTATTTATTGTAGCTAAATCATCTAAATTGTGATTTTGTATAGGTAAAATCAACATTAATCCCTGTGGAGATTGAGTATCACTGATTTTTTGATAAATATGTTCAGGAACTTCAAAACAAGGACATTTTAATTGTTCTAAAATGGATTTTCCGCGTTCATTTGTAAAGGCTTTTTGTGTGAAAAAACACATTTGCACGGAAATATTTTTGGCAATAACCATTTCAGCATTGCGAATACCTTCTAATATAAATAATTGGTATTTGTCGCGATATTTTTTTTGTTGGAGGCTTAAAGCCATTTTGACTTTGGCATTAGTTAGACTTGTGATTAGCTCCATTATTTTTCTAGAGCCTCCAAGCCATTGATACTTTCATTGCTACCAACAACGATAGCGATATCATTTTCGAGTAATACTTCTGTAGGAAGTGGAGAAATGATTAAATTATCATGACGTTTGATAGCAACAACGTTTAAGCCATATTTAGCACGGATATTTGATTCGCTGAGTGTTTTATTGCGGATAGCTTTTGGCACAGCGATTTCTACAATACTGAATTTTGGCGATAATTCGATATAATCCATGATATTTGTAGAAGCAAGGTTATAGGCAACACGACGAGCCATATCTCGCTCTGGAGCAACAATGCGGTTGGCTCCGATTTTTTCTAATACTTTGATTTGTAATGGACTTTTAGCGATAGCAACGATATAAGGAACACCGATTTCTTTTAATTGAAGTGTAGTCATGATATTAGCTTCAGTATCATCACCGATAGCCACGATTACAACATCAAAATTTAAAATACCTAAAGAGCGAAGTGCTTCTTCATCTGTAGTATCTGCTTGAACTACATGAGTTACCTCATGGCTAAAGTCTTGGACTTTTTCCATATCTTTATCAATAGCAAGAACATCATAGCCCATTTCATGAAGGGATTTTGCGATATTTCTGCCAAATCTGCCAAGACCGACTACGGCAAATTGACGTTCATTTTGTGGAGAAAATTTCATAATAAAAAACTCCTTTATTTAATCTTCTACTTAATTTAATTTTAACTTAAGGATAATTCTTTGAGTGCAAATTTAATAATATCTTCTGTATTAGTCATATTGCCAGCTTTTTTGAGTACAGAATTGATTTCTGGTTTTGTATAGCCAAGAGAAAGAAGGGCTTGCGTTGCTTCTTCATACATATCTATTTTTTCATCTTCGCTAGGTGTATCAATCAAGATTGGTTGATCTAAGACTTCATCGGAAATACTTAAGTTGAGTTCAGTTAATTTATCTTTTAATTCTAAAACAATGCGTTCAGCTGTTTTCTTGCCAATCCCAGGGGCATTGGTGAGTAGGCTGACTTGTTTATTTTGGATAGCCCAGATGAGTTTTTCACTAGAAAGACTAGAGAGCAGACCAAGCCCAGCTTTGGGGCCAATCTTAGATACGGAAATCAATTTGCAAAAGACATCATATTCTAATTGATTGATGAAACCATATAATAACATGGCATCTTCACGCACGCTTAAATAAGTAAAGAGTTTGATTTCTTCATTCATTTTTAGTTTTGCACGTGTGCTAGTGCTGATAAATACGCGATAGCCGACACCATGAACATCAATAAAGCAAAAATCACTGGCAATATAAGTGACTTTTCCCTGTAAATATCCTATCATAAAATCTTTCCTTGTTAATTTATTTATTATTAATCCATTATTAATTTAATTATAATTTATTTCGCCATGTGAGGCTATTCATACAATGAGTAGTGCAGATAGCTACAGCTAGAGCGTCGGCGACATCATCAGGTTTTGGCGGTTCAGGAAGATGGAGCAATTTTGTTACCATATAGATGACTTGTTCTTTGCTCGCTCTGCCAAAGCCCACTACGGATTGTTTGATTTGTAGCGGTGTGCGTTCAACTAACTCAATTTGATTTTCGGCTGCGGTCAATAAGACGATACCACGAGCTTGACCGACAGGAATGGCAGTAGTTACATTGCGATTGAAAAATAATTGTTCTACGCCCATTACATCAGGTTTATATTTTTGAATAATATCTGTAAGTTCACGATGAATTTTTAATAATCTATCTTGTGGTCGCATCTGTGGACTTGTCAAAATAGCTCCATATTCAATGGCTTTTAGACGGCTTCCTTGCATATCTACAAGACCATAGCCACAGATAGCAGTCCCAGGGTCAATACCTAAAGCAAGCATAAAATCCTCCTTTTAGTATATCAAATTTAGCAAAAATGTGCAGTTCACATTATATCATGATTAACTAGTTTTTAAAAATAACAAAAGTCATGTTTAAATATATTATTCAAACATGACTATAATTTTATATTGATTTTAATAGATTTTTAAGCGAGTGGAAATATCTTCAATGTATTTTTCATTTGGCTGGGTTTCTATACTACCAAATGGCATTTGTGCTGTTAATTTCCATGTATCGGGAATAGAGAATAATTCTTTGATTTTATCATCAATCAAAGGATTATAATGTTGAAGATTAGCTCCGATATTTGCTTGGCTTAATGCTGTCCAGATATTATTTTGAAGCATACCATTTGCTTGATTTGACCATGTGGAGAAATTTTCAGCATACATAGCATAAGTTTCTTTTAATTCATTGATGATTTCTGTGTCTTCAAAAAATAAGATAGTGCCAATGCCAGCTTTGAATTTATTGATTTTATTTTGAGCCACAGTGAAAGTTTCTTCTTTTTTAGCTAATTTTTCTTTCAAAATATCTGTAGTGATTTGCCAAATCTGTTGATGTTTTTCATCAAAGGCGATGATAACATTTGTAGTAGGGCAGTTAAAAGCAGATGGACTATATTTTAGGCAATCAGAGATGATAGAAGTTATTTCTTCATTAGATAAATTAACATTAGTGCCTAAATTATAGATACTGCGACGATTTTTTAAGGCTTGTAAAAATTCCATGATAAATACCTCGATTATATATCTTTAGATAAAAATAGACGCAGTTTATCACTGCGTCTAAAGATTATTTTATTCTTCGTCCATTTCGTAGTTGGAATAAACGTTTTGAACATCATCATGTTCTTCAAGCATATCGATAAGAGTCTGCATTTTTTCAGCGTCTTTGCCTTCAACTTTAACAGTAGTATCAGGAATCATAGTGATTTCGGATTCAACTGTTTCGATGTTGTTTTCTTCTAATGCTTGAGAGATTGCATCGAAATCTTCAGGAGCAGCAGTGATTTCAAAAGAATCATCATTTGCTTTGAAGTCTTCTGCACCAGCATCAAGAGCAATCATCATGAGGCTTTCTTCATCATCGAAAGCTTCTTTGTCTACAACAAAGATTGCTTTTTTGTGGAACATCCAGCCTACGCAACCAGTTTCGCCGAGGTTTCCGCCGTATTTGGAGAATAAATGACGAATATCAGCAGCTGTACGATTACGGTTATCTGTCATAACTTCGAGCATAACAGCAGAACCTGCTGGACCGTAACCTTCATAAATTAATTCTTCGTAATTGCTACCATCAGAAGCACCTAAGCCTTTTTGAATAGCACGATTGATATTATCTTTAGGAATATTGTTAGATTTAGCTTTGCTTAAAGCTAATTTAAGACGCATATTACCAGTAGGGTCAGCACCACCCATACGAACAGCAATAGTGATTTCACGACCAATTTTTGTAGTCATTTTTGCACGAATGGCATCATTTGCACCTTTTTTTCGTTTAATATTGGCCCATTTAGAATGTCCTGACATCTTTTAAACGCACTCCTTAATAAATTAAACTATAAATTATCTAATATGTACTAGATAAGTAAATAAAATTTTAAGATTTAGATAAAATTTTGTAAGAAAATATCTTTTTAGAGTATACCATAAAAAAACGAGTCTTTGCAAATCATTTAAAGTATTCATTTTTGTTGATAAAGAAATAAATCGAATATAGTAATTATAGTCTATGGATAAAAATAAAAAAGCTAGAATATATCAATGTTATTAGTGAATATATTCTAGCTTTTCGTTTATAGTTTTATGATTTTTATGCTTTGATTAAACGATAGAATTTCTTTTTACCTTTGCGAACGATCATGTCGCCATTTGCAAGGTCTTCTGCTGTTAATACTTTTTCTACATCAGTCCATTTGTCATCGCCGATGGATACACCATTTTGAGCGATTAGACGACGACCTGCACCTTTGGATTCAAATACTTTATTATCTACTAAGATATCAAGTAATTTTTTGCCAAAGTCTGCTTCTGTAATAGTGATAGTAGGAGCATTGTCCATATTACCTTTACCACTGAAAAGTGCTTGAGCAGCTTCTTGAGCTTTTTTAGCTTCTTCTTCGCCATGAACGAGTTTTGTAACTTCATAAGCGAGAACTTGTTTTGCTTCGTTGATTTTCTGGTCTTTATAGCTACCGAGGCGACGAACTTCGTCCATTGGTAAGAATGTGAGAAGAGCAAGACATTTTTCTACATCACTATCAGCAACATTTCTCCAGTATTGATAGAAATCATATGGAGAAGTCTTTTTAGGATCGAGCCAAAGTGCACCTTTTGCTGTTTTACCCATTTTTTTGCCTTCACTGTTAGTGAGAAGATTGAATGTCATACCATAAGAAGGTTTTGCTTCTTTACGACGAATGAGTTCAACACCGGCGATAATATTAGACCATTGGTCATCGCCACCTAATTCAAGTACGCAACCATAACGGCGGTTTAATTCCATGAAGTCATAAGCCTGCATGATCATGTAATTGAATTCGAGGAATGTTAAGCCACGTTCTAAACGTTGTTTATAACATTCAGCAGTAAGCATGCGATTAACAGAGAAATGTGGACCAACATCGCGAAGTAATTCAATATAATTTAATTTGCGAAGCCAATCGCCATTGTTGATCATTAAAGCTTTACCATCGGAAAAATCGATAAAGCGTTCCATTTGTTTTTTGAAGCAATTACAATTATGTTCGATATCTTCATCAGTTAACATTTTACGCATATCTGTACGACCAGAAGGGTCACCTACAGTACCAGTACCGCCACCAACTAAGCAGATAGGGCGATGACCTGCTTTTTGCATATGAGACATAGCCATTAAAGCTAAGAAATGGCCAACATGAAGGCTGTCTGCTGTTGGATCAAATCCCATATAAAATGTAACTTGCTCAGTTTCTAAAGCTTTTTTTAATTCTTCTTCGTGAGTTACTTGAGCTAAGTAACCACGTTCTTTAAGTGTATCAAATACGCTCACAAAAAATCCTCCTAATATATGATTATCTATTAATTTAACCCTTTGCCTTGTTGAATACTTGGTTCAGGTAAATTTTGTCTTGGAACAGGAACAGATGGTTGCTCAATATTTTCTTCAATTGGTTCATTTTCATCAATTGGCTGTTGAGCATCATTTAGATTTGATTGTTCATTAGGAACAGGTTTATGCTTATCAGGTGTTTCTTTTGATGGTTTTTCTTTTTCATGAGAAACATTTTTATTTGTAGTCTTAGCATTGTTTTCTACACTTTGAACAGGATTATCAATGGAAGTATCTGAACCGTCAAAGTTTTTAGCAGGTATAGAAGCTAGTGCTGTTTTCATGAAGTTTTGCCAAATTTTCGCAGGAGTAGTACCACCTGTAATACCAGGCATAACATCATTATCATCACAGCCCATCCATACGACAGCGACTAAATCAGGTGTATAACCTGCAAACCAAGCATCTTGATAATTATCTGTAGTTCCTGTTTTACCAGCAGCAGGTCTATTGATATTAGCAGCTTTACCTGTGCCTTTAGTGATGACATCTTCAAGCATATCTGTCAATAAAGTAGCTGTGCGTTCTGATAGAACTTGTTTTGTTTCAGGTTTATGTTCATAAATGGTCTTGCCTTTGCGGTCTACGACTTTGACGATGGCAGTTGGTTTTGTATAAACACCATGATTAGCAAAAGCACTATAAGCACCAGCCATATCGAGAACAGTTACCCCGTTTGTAAGACCACCGATAGATGCGGCTAAGTTTTTATCATTAGCTTCTTTAGAATTTAATTCTAGTGTGGATATACCTAGATTTTGAGCTGTCAATAAAACTTTATCTATGGATAATTTTTCAGCTAAACGAATTGTTGGCACATTTAAAGAATTGATAGCTGTTTGACGCATAGATACTGTGCCTCTAAATGTACGGTCATAGTTTTGTGGTTGCCAATCACCTAATTTAAATGGAGTATCCTCGATTGTTGTATCAGGTGTCATTTTATTTTCTAATGCAGTAGCAAATGTAAATGGTTTGAAAGCTGAACCAGGTTGACGTACAGCGAGTGCAGCACGATTGAATTGGTCAGTGCCACGACCACCAACCATAGCTTTGATATATCCAGTTTTGGGATCAATAGCAACAAGTGCCCCTTGTGGTTGAGTGAGACCGTTAGCATCGCTATAGTAAGTTGGCAATAAACTATTTACAGATTGTTCAGCAGCTTTTTGCATATTCATATCTATGGATACATAGATTTTTAATCCTTCTTTATAAACTGCATCTGCACCGAATTTATCAATCATTTCTTGAGTTACATAATCGATAAAATATGAAGCAGTATTATTTTTTTCTTCTTCTTTAGGATTTACAAGTCTTAAACTTTCAGCTTTTGTTTTAGTAGCTGTAGCAGAATCAATATAACCATATTTTACCATCTGGTCTAATACTTCTGCTTTACGTTCATTGGCAGCACTTAAATTATTAAGTGGTGAATAATAGTTAGGGCTACGAGGTATACCAGCGAGCATAGCACATTCAGATAAATCCAATTGACTTACGTCTTTACCAAAATATGTTTGAGCTGCGGCTTGCACACCATAGGCACCTCTACCAAAATAAATTTGATTGAGGTACATTTCTAAAATTTCTTCTTTAGTATATTGTCTTTCTAAACGAAGGGCAATAAATAATTCTTGGATTTTTCGTTTAAATGTACGGTCTTGTGATAAAAAGGCATTTTTAGCTAATTGTTGAGTGATAGTACTACCACCTTCGGATACTTCACCACTTACTAAATTTGAATAAATAGCACGGAAAATACCTCTAGGGTCAATACCGTTATGTTCATAAAAGCGATTATCTTCGACAGCGATAAAGGCATTTTGCAGATTAGCAGGGATTTTATCTAAAGTCACTAATGTACGATTTTCCGTAGCGTGAATATTAGTGATTAGATTGCCATTCATATCGAGAATTTGAGAAGAAGCAGGTGGGTGAATATCAGATACATCTTTATCACCATCAAGACCAATAGCAACTAATCCACAACCAACGCCTAAAAATACAACTATAAATAGCGTTAAAAGTGCTAAGAAAAATTTTTTGAAGCCAAAAGATTTTTTCTTATTTTTTTTATCAGTTGCATGATTAGAGGTTGATTTTTTTTCGTTAAAAGGCTGTTTATCCATAGAATACACCTCAAATATTTATAATACTATGTTTAGTTTTGGTAAAAATATAGTAATTATTTGCGTTATTTTAATTTTACAGCGGTTACCCCACTACCGCCTTCGTCCATATCACCAAGAGTATAGCTTAAAACATTGCGATGATTTTTGAGATATTCTTGAATACCTTTGCGCAGAGCTCCTGTACCTTTACCATGAATGATTAATACTCTTGATAAACCAGAAATTACAGCATCATCAAGATATTTGCTAACAACTTCAATAGCTTCATCAACCATTAAGCCTCTGATATCTACTTCTGTACTAATTTGGCTGACTTTAGCTAGCATATTGAAGCCACCAGCTTTTTTAGATGGTGCAGTTTCTTTTACTTTAACAGCATGAGAAACGAAAGAGCAATCTTTAGCTTTAACATTCATTTTTAAACTGCCCAATTGAACAGTTAATTCTTTACCACTGATATCAGTGATAGTTCCTTTTTGGCGAAGTTTATTTACATATACGATATCACCAACAGCAATAGTTTTGATATCGACAGCTTCACCTGGTTTATTTGGGTCATCATTTTGTTGACTTACTTTATCCAGACGACCACGTAATTTATGACGAGCAGCATCTATTGTTTCCTGACGTTTTTTCATTCCCTGGTCGTTGAATTGAGCTTTCAATTCCTTGATGATTTCTTCAGATTCGCGACGAGTACGGCGAAGTAAACTAGCACATTGTTCTTTAGTTTTACGAAGTGTTTGCTCTTTTTTCTTGGCCATTTCTTGCTTCATATCGGCAAGTTGTTTTTCTAATTTTTCAATGCGTTGTTGACGTTCAGCAATATCAGCATTTTTTTGTTCATACATCAATTTTTCATTTTCTAGTGTATTTAATACATTTTCAAATTGAGCATGGTCTGCTTTGATGAGTTGTTGTGCACGTAAAATCAAAGTATCTGATAAACCTAATCTTTTACTTATAGCAAAAGCATTACTAGCCCCTGGCGTACCTATCAATAATCGGTAAGTAGGGCGAAGGGATTTGATGTCAAATTCTACACAAGCATTTTCAATGCCTTCTTTAGAATAAGCAAAAGTCTTTAACTCGTTATAGTGAGTAGTAGCTACAGTACAAGCACCGATTTCCATTAATCTTTCTAAAATTGACATGGCAAGAGCAGCACCTTCTTCTGGGTCAGTACCAGAACCTACTTCATCTAATAAGAGCAAGTCATCATGTTCAATATTATTCAAGATATTTACGATATTGCGCATATGAGCGGAAAATGTACTGAGGCTCTGTTCAATGCTTTGCTCATCACCGATATCAGCATAGACATTTTGGAAAATGGAAATTTTGGAACCAGATTGAACTGGAATAAAAAGACCAGACTGAGTCATTAAAACTAATAAGCCTAAAGTTTTCATGCTCACTGTTTTACCGCCTGTGTTTGGCCCTGTAATCAATAAAGTGCGATATCCTTCGCCAAGTCTGATATCAATAGGAACGACGTTATCTTTATTGAGTAATGGGTGGCGAGCTTTAGCTAAATTGACAATACCTTCATCATTGATTTCTGGCATAGTAGCGTGCATTTTACGAGCTAATTTTGCCTTAGCAAAAGCAAAATCCAATTGAGCCATGATTTCGCAGTTATGAAGTAAGCTATCAGCATTTCTAGCGATTTTTTCAGAAATTACTTTTAAAATACGTTCAATTTCACGTTTTTCATCAATAACTAATTGTTTAATATCATTGTTTAAGTCAACAATGGACATAGGTTCAATAAATAAAGTAGAACCACTAGAGGATTGGTCATGTACGACACCTGGGAATTGTTGACGATATTCTTGTTTGATAGGAATAACATAGCGTTCATCACGGATAGTAACGATATTATCCTGAAAATATTTTTGATAATCAGGATTTTTTAAGATACCGTCAAGATTTGTTTTGATGCGACGCTGAGAAGATTTAATTTCACGGCGAATACGCATAAGTTCAACGCTAGCACTATCACGCATAGAACCATGTTCATCAACAATATTATCTATTTCGCGTTCGAGTTGCCCCAAAATTTCAATAGATTTAGCCCATTCTTTGAATTGAGGGCTATCTATTTCTAATTCTTTGAAGAATTTTTTGAGATTACGCATTGCGTACATGGTATTTAAAATATCGAGTAATGAATTTATTTCAATTACTAGACCTAAAGATGTTTTCTTTAATAATGAACGAATATCATGAATACCGCCAAAAGGTGGTTCAGAGCTAATTAAAATGTTACTAGCTTCTTGTGTATGTGAAAGATTTTCAATTACTTCATCGATATCGCTACTTGGTAATAGTTTTTCGGCAAGTTCTTTTCCCATACTAGAAGTAGCCATATTTTGTAGCATAGTGATAATTTTGGCATATTCTAAAGTTTTAAATACGGATTGATTCATTTGTTAAAAAGATACCTTCCTTAAATTATTCTACTCCACGGAAGTAATGACCACGAGTAATATTTTGTTCATATTTAGTGATATTTTCAGGCATTAAAGCGAGATGATTATTGCCTTCGATGATGATTTCTTTATAGAGTTTAGTGAATTTAGCTAATTTTTCTTTGGAGATATATCTGCCATCTAAGCGAATGCGGTCAATATGAAGATTGCTAAATTCTGGAACATGAGCGAGCATATTTAACTCTTTAGCATTTAATAGATGCATATGACAATATTGGTCTGTTACGATAGGGAATTTTTCATTTTTGCGATCACAAAGCCAATAATTATTTTTTTCGCAAGGTTTTGTACAAGTACCTTTATCTAAATTGCCTAAGAAACTGCCAAGCACACAGTATTCAGATACCATAAGTTCCATATTACCATGAACGATACATTCAAGTGGTAAAGTAGAAGCATTATTTAATGTTTTTATTTGTTTAAAGTTTAGTTCAGGGGAAATAGTGGCTCCTTTAATGCCATAATTATCTAAAAATGTTAAAGTTACATCATTATAGACATTGAAGGAGAAATCAGCCCAGATAGTGATATCTGTGAATTGTTTGATTAAGTACATTTGTGCTAAAGTATGTGCATAAATCATATCTGGAGCGATATCTTTTATTTTTGTAAGCCAATTTGTAAAGGCTGTTTGTTCATTATCGCGCATGATACGAGGAGTAGCAAAAGCAATTTTAATATTAGCTTCACGGCAAAGTCTTGTAGCTTCAGCATACATTTCAGCAGTGATGAATTGATGATTATAAGATTCACCGCCAAATAAAACGATATCTGCTTGATTATCAATAGCTGTCTGTACTTTAGCGATAGTATCAACAGCGACTACAAGTTGAGGTCTATTCATTTGATTTAATGATTTGGAAGCTAAATCTTGTTGCCAAATAGTATTATCAATTTTAGCAAGTTCTGGACGATGATAAGCTTCAAGACGCATGGACATTAATTTTTCAATTAATAAACGGCGAGTATCATTCATGACGCTCATAGGCACGATGACATTTTCATCAATAGTGCAAGTTAAATTGTCTAATTGATAAATAGTATTGCCTAAACGTTCCATTTGTTTTTGTACTGTTTTTTCATCCATAGCACGTTTTAGAGCTGTTTCAACAATGAAATCGCTAGTTATTTGAGCACTATAACCATCTTCATCAGTAGCTTTTAACATAAATGGTTCATTGAGTTTAGCTATAGCTTCGATATTTAAATTTATTTTGCGTATTGGTGAAGCACTAGTATAATAACTGCGAGCTTTTTGCATGAGTTGAGCATCAAATACTTTAAATACTCGGTCATGCGGATGTACGCGATTTGGTACAGGTATGATGACTTCCATACCAGCACTAGCAGAAGTTATTTCTTGATTTTTATAGATGATTTTTGATACATTGGTGCTTACACGACCACCGACTTTTACCCAAAAATCAATAGTATCACCGACATTTACATTATCTGTGAGCTTCATGATAGCTTGACGTTTATTATCGTCATAGCGAATTACTCTACCTACGAGACGACCGCGGTTATTTGGTCGTTTATCGCTCATCATGAATTTACCTTGTTTTTTCTCTAGATAAGCAGTAGTAAAATCACGATTGAATATTTGAGAGAGATTTTTTTGAACATCTTCTTGAATTTCTGTATGTTGATAATAAGAGTCGATTTTTTGGCGGTAAGCATCAACAACGACAGCTACATATTCAGGTTTTTTCATGCGTCCTTCAAGTTTTAAAGAAACGACACCAGCTTCGATTAGTTCAGGAATTAATTCAAGTGTATTCATATCGCGAGGACTCAATAAATATTGTCCAGCATCTTTTAAAACATTGTTATTGTTTTTATCAACTAATGTATAAGGCAGACGACATGGTTGAGCACAGCGACCGCGATTGCCACTTCTGCCACCGATCATACTGCTCATTAAGCATTGACCAGAATAACATACACATAAGGCACCATGAGCGAAAACTTCGATTTCCACATCACTATTACGGCAGATATGAATTATATCTTTTAATGTTACTTCACGAGATAAAACGACACGTGAAAAACCAAGTTCTTGAAGAGCAAGAACACCAGCTAAATTATTCACTGTCATCTGTGTACTAGCATGTAATGGTAAATCAGGAGCTACAAGTTGAGCTAAACGTGCAGCACCTAAATCTTGAACGAGTACAGCATCAGCACCTATTTCATAAAGAAAACGAAAATAATCTGCAAGTGCAGGTATTTCAGAATTGTCTACTAAAGTATTTACAGTTACATGGATTTTTACATTGCGTAAATGAGCAAATTCAATGGCTTCTTTTAAGCCTTGTTCATCAAAATTATTGGCATAAGCTCTTGCACCGAACATTTTGCCTGAAAGATAAATAGCATCAGCACCACTTTCTACTGCGGCTTTTAATGCTTCCATGCTTCCAGCAGGGGCTAATAATTCTATCAAAATATTTTCCTCCAGTTATTTTCTTAGCTTATTATAATACACAGATTATAAAAAATAAATGGTAGTGCCATAAAATGCCTACCATTAGTGGATGTCTTTGTGTTGTTTTTTAGCTTATTTATGTTTATTAGAGCGATTTTCATCGAGAATATCCCAAAATTCATTATAATCTTTTTTCAAGCGGATTAATTGTTCAGCTAATTGAAGTGCAGTTAATATTGCTACTCTATCAGGTGGCAAATATTGATTTTGTTTAGCTATAAGACGAATATTTTCATCTACAATCTTAGCAGCTTCTTGAATATCATTGATATCACTATCTTTAGTATAGCGGAGCGGATATTTTACTCCCCAGATTTCTACAGTTACTTTGTTATTCATAAAATCACCTTAACATTTAAAATAAGCCATCATATATTCAGTATATATCCATATTATATACTAATACTATTTTTATAGCAAAGTATTTTAAAGTTATGAAATCAATTTGACACTAATTTATATATTTTTTAATATATTAAGAATGAAGTAAATATAGAAGTAAATATCTATGGAGAAATAAGAAATGAAATTAAAATTATATATAAAGCCAAAATGGTTATTATCACTTTTGGCAGTGGCTTTGATGATTATTTATTATTTAATTTTTATTCAATTACCACCAGCGACGTCTGTAGAGCTACAACAGAATTATAAATATAAATTAATTTTAATACCATTAGATACGAGGCCACCATGTCAAAAAATGGTGATAGATGCAGGGAAAATGGCAGGCGTGCAGATTATAACACCACCATCGGAGATGATGGATTATTATACAAGACAAGGTGATACAAAAGAAATACAAAGATGGTTGATGGATAATATTGATAAATCTGATGGTGTGATTGTATCTATTGATCAATTATTACATGGTGGATTATTGGCATCACGTGAATCAGGGACAAAACAAGATGAGTCACAGACTTTATTAAAATTTATGCGTGATTTAAAAATAAAGGCAAAAGATAAACCCATTTATGTTTTTAATGTTTTGCCAAGGATAACACCACCGCCGACTTTAGAAAGTGATAGCAAAAAGATGATAAAGATATCTCGTCTTATAGATGAGATAAGTATTTTTGCAAATGAAGATGATATAAAATTATTGGCAGATTTAAAAGAAGATATCAAACAAGAAGATTTAGATATTTATTTAGATTTGTTTAGACGCAATACAGCTTTAAATAAAGAGTTGATAAATTTAGCTAAGGAAGGCATTATAACAAAATTAGTGATTGGTCAAGATGATGGTGAAGATTTTGGCATACCAAATATGGAGAAAAAAAGCCTTGTAAATTATGTACACTCTTTGGGTATTAGTGATGATGTTGTAATGATTACTAAAGGTGCAGATGAGGTGGCTTTATCATTATTAGCTAATTTTGTGCAGACAAAGACAAATTATCAACCTAAAGTGTATGTAGAATATAATGATGAGAAAGCTATGCGTACAGTCATGCCATTTATGGCGGGTTCTGTAGGTTCTACTGTAGAAGAAAAATTAGTGATGGCAAATGCTAAAAAAGTGAATTCTCCACAAGAAGCGGGCTTGATTTTATATGTTTTTATTGGTGATGATGAAAATATATCTACACAGAGACAATCTGCATTAAAGATAAAAAAATATTTAGAACAAGGCAAAAAAGTTGTTTTGGTCGATTTGAGTAAACATTTTTCGGCAAGCGAAGTATTATTCCCTATGTTATTAAAAGAAAATGTGCCAATCAATGAATTAACTTCTTATGCTGGTTGGAATACAGCTAGTAATTCCATTGGAACAGCACTAGCAAATGCTATTATTTATAAGGCGATAAGGCCAACTTTTAATACGACGAATGATATGCTTGCAGTGGAGTATAATCGTTTAAATATAAATTATGAAAGATTTATGGAAGATTATTATTATCTAAAGGAAGTAATTGACGTAATAAATATTACTTTAAGAAATCATGGTTATGAAAATGTAAATGATTTGGATATGGAACATAATTATATTTGGATGAATGATTTATTACAGTTAGATATGCAAAGGCGAGCCAATCAATTAAATTATAGTAAAGCTTTTAAAATGCCTTTTAAAGTACAAACACCAGAAGGAATATACGATTTAACTATTCGCAATTTGCAGGTAGATGTATTTTATCCATGGCCAAGAACTTTTGAAGTATATTTAGATGTGAGATTAAATTTATATAGATTAAATAATTAAATATAAAATTTTAGGAGAGTGGATTTCTTGATAGAAACGTTGATCATGATAGTGGGTGTTGTCGTAGGATATTGTCTATTAAAAGTAAATGAACATAAGCGGATACTTGTGGCTAGTTTAAATAATAAAGTGCAATTAATAGCAGTAGCCTTAATTATTTTTATCATGGGAATAAATTTAGGCAGTATGGAAAATTTTGCACATAAAATGATAACTATGGGTTTACAGAGTTTAGTATTTGCAATATTGCCGACATTATTTTCAGTAATAGTGGTGTATATTTTTAGCAGATTATTCATTATAAAAAATTAAATAGTAAAAGAAGGTTTGTAGATGGTTTATATTGCATTATGTGCATTGATTTTAGGAATTATAAGTGGTCAATTTATTTTTGATAATAGTTGGCATGATTTATGTAGTGAATTAGCTGATTATGTTTTATATTTATTGATGTTTTCTGTAGGTATAAGCGTGGGCATGAATGAATCTATAATTGAGAAGATAAAAAATTATAATTTGACAATATTATTGATTCCTATAGGTGTAATTATTGGATCTATTTTTGGCGGTATGATTTGTGGCTATTTGTTTAATATGAATTTAGTTTATAGTCTATCTATTGGTGCATCTATGGGTTGGTATAGTTTATCTGGTGTAATGCTCGAGTCGCTTGCAAATGCACAGATAGGCACAATAGCCTTTTTAAGTAGTTTGATGAGAGAATTTATCGCTTTTATGATGATTCCAATATTAGTAAAATATTTAAATCCATATGTAGCGATAGCAGCGGCAGGAGCTACAAGTGAAGATACAACGCTCCCTATGCTTATAAAATATAGTAGTGAAGAATTTATTATTATATCTGTGATTAATGGTGTATTATGTTCAGTAGCAGTACCAATTTTAATAAACTTTTTCTTTTCTATATCATAAAAATAAAAAAAGCTGTAACATTGAGAAATTCTCTTTGTTACAGCTTTTATTTATGTACTTTAGTTAGTTGAGTACGCAGAGCGTGCGAAACAAAAAACCACTCGT
>USPM01000007.1 GCA_900556715.1 uncultured Megamonas sp.
AAATTCTTTCATATTTACTAGAAAGTGTCATTTCTACATTATTGCCTTTTTGCACCAATTCACAAATAATATCTTTTTTATCACGATACATAAATTTATTATTTTTATCTACAGTATCCACAACATTAAACAATACAATTGTATTATCATCTTTTTCTACCAAATTAGTTTTTGTTGAAAACATATTTATAGCTTTTACTATACCATGTTTTACTTGCTCAACATTTGTATTTTCAAATTCTTCATTAATGCTAGCAGCAAAACAACTAGACGTAATTGCCATCAATAACATAAATAAGATTAATATTTTTTTCATCCAAATCATCTCCTTAAGATTTTAAAAACTTAATCTTCAAAAGTCTTAGCAACTAATTTCAAATAATCAACAATTGTCAAATGTTGCGGACAATGACCTTCACAACTTCTACATTCAATGCAATCAGAAGCTTTCGCATGATTTTTTATCATATCTTGGTATTTCTTCTTACTGCCAGAAGCAATGCCGAAACGTTTTTCATTATTATATAACTCAAAAACCTCTGGTATTTGAATTTGCATTGGACAATTTTCTTTACAATAATTACAAGCTGTACAAGCAATAGCTGTTGTATCATTGATGATTTTTGCCACTTTAAAAGTTGTTTCAATTTCTTCTTTAGTAAGCGGTTTAAAATCTTCCATATAACTTAAATTATCTTCTAATTGTTCCCATGTTGACATACCAGAAAGCACCATAAATACATCATCTAAGCTACTAGCAAAACGAATTGCCCATGAAGCCACTGACATTTTTTCATCTTGAGCTTTCAATAAATCTATACCAGCCTGCGGAATATTTACCAATTTACCGCCTTTTACAGGTTCCATAACAATCACAGGTTTATGATATTTTTGGCATACTTCATAACATTTACGAGATTGCACGCTATCGCTTTCCCAATCAAGATAATTTATTTGTAACTGTACAAATTCAATATCTTCACCAATTTCAAGTAAAATCTTTTCTAAGAATTCTGCTGTATCATGAAAAGAAAAACCTAATTTTTTAATCTTGCCTTCCACTTTCATTTGACGCACAAAATCCATAGATTTAAATTCTTTAACCTTTGCATAATTATCAACATCTAAACAATGCAATAAATAATAATCAAAATAATCCACACCACATTTTTCTAATTGTTCATCAAAAATACGTTTATTATCTTCTATGGATTTCAACTGCATTGTAGGCAATTTATCCGCCAATAAAAAGCTTTCTCGTGGATATCTTTTAACTAAAGCTTCCTTTACAAATAATTCACTTTGATAATTATGGTACATATACGCAGTATCAAAATACTTAAAGCCTTTTGCCATAAAAGTATCAACCATTTTACAAAATTGCTCCATATCCACCTTATTATTTTCCGCATCAAGCATAGGCAAACGCATACAACCAAAACCAAGTTTCTTTAAATTTTCCATAATCCCACTCTCCTAAAATATATTTATTTAAATTATAATATTTTTTATAGATATTTTCTAAATAAAATTAAATATAATATAAAAATAAGTTATTCAAAAACTCGAAAAGATACTTATCCTATTCCTAGAAATAGAATTGAAAAAAGTTTTAAAGATATATTAAATGAAAATAATACAAAAAAAGGATGATATAAATATGTCTACACAAATTCAAGCTCCTATGCGAACAGGACTTTTAGAATTTTTAAGAAAAACTAATATAAATCATCTCAAATAAAAGATATCATTATAATATCATCAAATATAATTCTATGTTATAATATCTTTCGTTGCCCTTCCTATACTGGTAACAGTTAGGAGGTGTTCATATGTTTCGTTTCACTATGTTTTTAGAAGCTGTCATGGCAAGTATAGTTGCCTACTATATTTGCAAAGGGTTAGACATGCTTTTTTCAGTTTTATGTGGCAACTAGCCTAGCTTTAACGTTAGCTATATAACGCAAGAAACCCCATGAAGGTGCGAACTTCATGGGGTTTTGCTGTTCATATGAACTATTTCACTATGTTTTGCCTACATTTAGTATAGCATATTACTTAGATTTTGCAACATAAAGCTTATCAATTCATAAAGAGATGGTACCAAAATGGTACCTCTCATATATTTTAAAAATAACAAAAAGTCAAATTTCAAATAACAAAAGCTCTATAAAGACTTATAAAATAAGTATAAAAATAGTCAAAAAGTCAAAAATAATTGTTGACATTTTGACTAATATGAGTATAATAATAATTGTAAGGACGTTAAGAGATACGAAAGATAAGAAGTATTCCTTAAGATACTTACAAAATCTAAACTTTAATCTTATAATTTTACTAATAACAATAAATAAAAGTTAAATGCGGACTTGATAGTCCGTTTAATTCAAAACAAAATTTGACTTTTTGACTTTATTTATTGCTCTATACATGGAGGTTGTTATTTATGTTCGGTTTAGTTCCATTTGCAAAAAATATTGCTAAAAGTAATGATGATTTCAATAAATTATTCGACGTTTTCAATGAACCTTTCTTTCATGAACCATTTGCAAAAATGAATTCTTATGTAAAATCCTTTAAAGTTGACGTAAAAGATACTGATAAAGCTTACGAACTCACTGCTGAATTACCAGGCATCGCCAAAGAAAACATTTCTCTTGACTACAACAAAGGTTATTTAACAATTAAAACAACTACTACAAAATCCACAGAAGAAAAACCTGCTGAAAATGCTGATGATAAAAACGAAAAACCTCAAGAAAAATATATTCGCCGTGAACGTTATGTAGGTGAAATGCAACGTTCTTTTTACATTGATGATATTGATGAAAAAAATATCAAAGCTTCTTACCAAGATGGTATCTTAACTGTAGTTTTACCAAAAATTACTAAAGAAGAAGCTACAACTCAAATCAATATTGACTAATTTCTTTTAAATAAAATTTGACTTTTAAACTTTTAGGAGGCATTTATTATGTTTGGTTTAATTCCTACATTTACAAATAATCTCACAACTAATGATAATTCTTTCAAATCTATTTTTGATGTTTTCAACGAACCATTTTTCCAAAACGCATTTACTCCAGTAAATTCCATGTTCAACGCATTCAAAGTTGATGTAAAAGATACTGATAACGCTTATGAACTCTCTGCTGAATTACCAGGAGTAAAAAAAGAAAATATCGCTCTTGATTATCAAAATGGTTATTTAACTATCAAAGCTACTATGCAAAATGAACAAAATCAGAATGAAGAAAATAACTATATTCATCAAGAACGCTATTATGGTACAATGCAACGTTCATTCTATGTAGGTCAGATAGATAAAGCTAACGCTAAAGCTGAATATACTGACGGTGTTTTAAAAATGACATTGCCAAAACTTCAACCACAATCAACAACTACTCAAATTGATATAGATTAATATAAGTAGATCATTCCTCCTGTAACTCCTTTAAAATTAAATACTTTATAAATTAAAGATAGCCTTTATACTTGAGATATTTGCCAGGTCTCAGTATAAAGGCTATTTTTATTATTTACTTATGATATTTAATAATTCATATCATTTTTTAGCTCTTATTCTAAATAAAAGTTGATTTTCTTCCTTATTTTTAGCATATCTATCTTCATTTGAAATATATCCTATTTTATATAAATAATCACCTAATCGTTTATTTTCATCATTTATAGGTAAATATATATTATGTCTTTTTTCTCTATTTGATAACTCTTTATATTCACCATCCATTTTTGCAAAAAGATTTTCTAATTCATCAGCATTAAATAAATCTAAATGCCTTACTAACAATGTTATTTTATTATCTATATTATCAAATACAATTTTAAATAAATCTTTTGTTAAAGTAATACCCGTATTAAAAATTACCTTTTTTAAATATTCATTCATAAAATTTCTACCATAATAATTTACTATTTTTTGACAAAATACTTTATCTGTCCTTCCCGTTTCTTCCAGCAAATTACTAAATATATCTTCATCAATCTGAAATACTTCTATATTATCAATAAAACTATCCTTATTTGATAATATATACAATGTTGCTATTTCTACAGATATACCTTTTATCTTATCAAAACATTGTTTATTTAAAGGTATATATTTATTTTGTATCAAAATTTTAAGTTTTTCTTGGTTCATTGAAGCAAAGTCAAATTCTAAATCATTAAAAATAAGTTTTAAATACGATATATATTTTTCAAAAATATTATTATCTATATCACTAAATAATAAATCTTTTATAAACTTTTCTTCAATAAAACTTCTATCACTATTTAAGATTGCATCACATTCCGTAGATAGAAAATCTATTAATACCTCATCTAATCCATTCTTTGAAAATTGTTTCCAATATTGAATAACATTATCAAAATTAGCATTGATTTTTCTATGTTTTAGTAATAATATCCAATATTTATTTTCACAAACAGATATATTTTTTAACTTAAAGTCTTCATGCACTATAATTTTTTCTACTAAATCCATATCATCGCTACATTTAGTCATTAAATCTAAAATATATTTTTCATCATCACAGTTATTATCATTACTCAATATAATTTCTTTTACATATTCTTCAATATTAGCGAAAACATTATTTATTAAACAATCATATCCAGAAGTCATTATCATTGTATAGTTCTTCTTATTCAAATCGTTTTCATTTATTTCACTATTTTTGTACATAAGAATAGTATCTATCATATATTTATTGATATCATAATGCTTATTATCAAATATAAAATTTAAAAGTTCTCTATCAACTCCTTCTATATTCAATTTATAAAAGTGTATTTCTAATTTCTCGATTATCTTTTCCAAATAATTAATATTTACATCTTTAAGTTGCATCAATATATCTTCATTTTCCTCAAAAAAATGCTCAAATGCTTTATCTTTATTTAAATTAAGCAATTCTTCTACTTTTAAACTTTCACATAACCATTTAAAATATTCTATTTGTCTATTGTATGTCAATACTGCTTTTTCAGTTAAAAAAATCCACATATTTTCCCATTTTAAAGCTAATAAATTTATAAATTTCTTTCTGTTATTATTCTTCCTTACAAAAGCATCTATAAAAGACCAACTTTCTTTTTTCTCATCTGCTAATTGTTGTATAAAATTATCTAATTTATTCTTATCAATTTCTTTACTACTATTTGATAATAAATACTCTAATAAATAAAAATTATAAACTTCTTTTTGCTTAAAATCTCTTATATTTAATCTATCAACTACACCTCTTAATCTAGTCAATTTATAATCAAATGACTGAACCTCTCTATTTCTTATGTTAAGAATAAAGTTCATATCATCCTTTGTTATACTATCTCCTTTAAAATAGTTAATATACATACTATAATATTCATCAATATAGCCATATCTTAACATAAAGACTAAGACTTTATTACTTCTAACATTATCAGATAGAACTTCTTTAACATCATTTCTTTCAATTAATTCTTTTAAAGATGATATTGATATATTTTGTAACTGTTCATTTAATTCTTCTAAATCATGATGTATACCATCCATTTTTTTATCTTCTAATAATTTTAAAACCTTCCATCGTTTACAATAATCTATATATATTTTTTTCATCTTGTTAGAATCTATTTCTTCTTTATTAGTAGAATACCCAGAAGGATAACAAATATAATAACTACTACCTTCTTTATAGATATTTTCAAAATTAAAATTATCATCTAATATTTGTTTTATAGAAAATTCTTCTGGATTATGATATAGTTCGCGTCTCCCTATTGCACAAATTGTTATTCCCCAATTAGCTAAATGACCACAAAAAGCATATTTTAATTCTTTAGTACTCTTTAAACAATCTTCTTTTACTAATATAATTTGTTTTTCTAATTGATTTATACTTTCTCTAATTTTTTCAGCTTCTTTCTCTATAAATGATTGTTTATTTTTAAAAGCTTGCTTAACAATACTTTCATCTTGTTCATTTTGAAGTTCAGCAAAATCTTTTGGATATAAATTTTTAAATATTATCAATGATAACATCTTTTCATCTACAAGTTTTATACTATCCGAATCTTTCAATGTTCTTTTATAAATCTTAAATTCATTAAAAATATTATACAAAACTCGCATATCTGATACGAATGGTGCTATATCTTTTATATATTCTTTTGATATATTACATTTAGTATTATTTTCAAATTCCTTCAAAAAAACATCTTCTGAATTACTTTCATTAATTATTGGAATAACAGGTATAATATAATCAAAAAATTTAGTACGTTCTTCTTTATTATGGAATAATTCATCTTTTACTGCATAAACAAATTTTACTGGTTTCTTTAAGCCTTCATAATTATTTATGATAAAATTCAAATCTCTTAACTCTATGAATATATTATTGTTTTCTAGTCTATCTAAATCCTCAAAAAATACAACTTCATATCCTGTTGCTTCAAAAAAATATAAAATTTCATCTATATTCTTATTAAAAATAGATTTTTCATCAATCGCTTCACTTCCAAGAGTAGCATTAGAAAATAATTTTATTTCTTTTAATTTTAATTTAATCATACCCTGTTTTATTATAATAGTAAGTATTATCATTTCTAATAATACTAAACATGGTATCATTACATATGACCAAAATTCAGGGATACCTAAATCAATTAAAAAATTAATACAATTAATCACTTTTTCCTTTAAAACATCTGGAAAAAATAATACACTTCCAATTGAACAAAACACATTAATGCAGAAAATCCATATAAAAATGTACTTATAGCTCATTTTTTCTATCTTGTTATATCTGCTTTGTGGCAACATATTCTTTTTTACTTTATAAAAAAATTGTTTTAATATTACATTTTCTATTTTTTCTAAAGGTATCTCTTCTTTTTTCCCATCATCTTGAGATTTCCCTTCGCTACTATTAAAAGTCGCCATAGATATAAATGTATATTTTAAACTAGGATGCTTCTTTACATATGTTTTTATAACGCTACTTTTTCCAGCTCCATAAGGTGCAGTAATGGCTATATTTCTAATTTCTTCATCATTGATAGCTTGATCTAAAGCATTAATATATTCATCTCCATTTTCCATATCATCTATTGGTGTTAATTTTTTATAATCATTACACTCTGTACAAATACATCTTTTTAAATAATCAATATAATATTCTATTCTGTTTTCAAACCAAACTAATTTTTTTATTACAAATTTTATAAATTTCTCTCTCGTAATAAAACCTTCTTTCTAAACAAACTTAGTAATTTTTAATAATTTTAATATAAGATATTTTGATTATAAAAATACTCTATGATATAATAAAAAAAAGAGATAGCCTGATTGTGGTAGGTCAGCACCTCTCTCTTAGAAAATTCAATTCGTTAAGAAGGCTGTTCCCGCCGTTTCGGAACGGTCTTTTTTTCGTTTATAAACTAATTATTTATAATCTGAAAAAGCGTAGCAATCAAATTTATAATACTTATCACTAATGATAATTTTTCATAAGTCGTCATGCTAACACCTCCCTAACGAGAGGTGTCCGACATCAAGCTATCCCATGACTTCAATTATATCATATCTTTAATTTAAATAATATTATCTATAAATCAATAACTATTTTAAACTTTATATTCTATAACTTTTAAAATAAAACATAACAATATAGTAAACCAAAAATATCTTTAGAGTTGACTATATCTTTTTATTTTCTTATAATCATATCAAAACATACTTTATAAAATTCAATTTTATAAATATATAAGGAGATAATTTTATGTCATCATCATCATTAACAACAAAAACCCTATCAAAAATGGCTGTTTGTGTAGCTATCATCTGCATATCAGCTTACATATCTTTCCCTATCACTGCTGTCCCTTTTACTTGTCTTACTCTAGCGATGTTATTATCAGCATTTTTATCCACACCAAAAGAAACACTAATCATCATGATTGTCTATACGCTAATCGGAGCTATCGGTCTTCCTGTATTTTCTGGTGGTGCAGGTGGTTTTAACTGTTTATTTTCCCCAACTGGTGGTTATCTTTGGGGCTTCATCGTCAGCTATCCTATCGCTAGTTATCTAAAAGGAAATAAAAACTCCTTCAAAAACTTCTTTCTAGCAGGACTTGCTGTCATTCCTATCACTTATATTTTCGGTGTAGCTATGCTTTGCTTCATCATGAAACTTTCCATTTTAGAAGGTATCACCATTGGTGTATTACCTTTCATACCTGGTGATATCATCAAAACTTTAATTGCCAGCTACGTTGCTGTTCGTTTACGCAAAAATTTATTTTATTAATCGAGGAATATATATGATAAACAATAATTTTTTACAAGAAGGTATCTCACCTTCTTATTTTTTTCAATATGTTGATACCTTAACCAATTTAAACTTACATTCACTTGTAATCTATAAAGATAATACATTGCTCTCCAAAGTTCATATTGCCCCTTATAATGAAGATGAAAAACAGATTTTATTTTCTGTGAGCAAATCCTTTACAGCAGTTGCCATGATGTTTGCTCTCCAAGATAAATTATTTACATTAGATACCACAATTTATTCACTTTTAAAACACAAATTAAAATTTGAACCTACAGAAGATCTAAAAAGCATCACCATACATCATTTATTATCCATGACTTATGGCTTTATTGATAAAGAAATCCAAACTTTCTACCTAAAAAAAGATTGGATTAGTGAAGCATTTTCTTTAAAATTACAGACAAAGCCTGGCACTTCCTTCTTTTATAATAATCGTTGCCCATTTTTATGTAGTGCCATCATTCAAGAATTAACTGGCAAAAATCTTTTGACTTATCTACAAGAAAAACTCTTTTCTTACTTAAATATAACTAATGTAAGTTGGGAAAAAAATATTCAAAACTATGATAAAGGCTCTTGGGGTTTAAGTCTGACTACAGAAGATTTAGCTAAATTCGGTCAATTTATACTCAATAAAGGTTCATGGAATAATAAACAATTATTAGCACCTGAATATATTGAAAAATTACTCACAGTATATATAAATACTGACATCAATACATCTCCAGATAGTAAATTAGGCTACGGCTATTATTTTTGGAAATGCCAACCTGAAAAAGCCTTTCGCTGTGCTGGTCTTTTCGGTCAATATTGCATTATCTTGCCCGAAGAAAATATGGTCATAGCTATGACTAGCAATGCTGAAAATGAACAAAAACAAGCCATTTTATCTGCTACATGGAAATTCTTAGCCCAAATAAAAAAAGATAATAAATCCTCTACTCAAGATTTATCATCTTTAAATAACTATCTTTCTAAACTTCATTTACCATATTTACCTAATGATAATTCCATTACTCCAGAAATCTTTCAACAAGAATTTAAGTTCTCTCACAATCCTCTAAATTTAAATTCTATTTCTTTCTCCCAAATTGCCCATGATTGCATTAGAATTAATTTTACCTTAAATATTGGAAAATACACTATATTAGCCAAATTAAATGATTGGCAAAAAAATAATACTAATTCTCACAATGATAATTTTGATTCCTGTACAACTATTTTCTACGAAAATCCTTATGCCAACTATGGCTGGCAAAACAACAAACTAAATTTAAAATTAGTCTATAACCAAGGCATCTTCATTGATACCCTAGAATTCAACTACTACAACCATCAACTATACCTACACTACAACCCCACTCCTTCATTCATCATCAGAACAAAACCCCATTATCTCATATCCAACCCCATAAAATAACAAAAAGGCTAGAGTAAACTATACTCTAGCCTTTAATTTACACACTACAAAAATACAAAACCAAACTACTTCCACATTATAAATTTTAGTAGTAATCATATGGTATTGAAAACAACTTTATTAAATACCAACAATATCTAATCTTTACCGCATTAACAGACTTTTATACTAACTAAAAACTATTTGTAAAAATAAAATCACGACTACACTCTTAATTCATCATAATACCAAACTACTTCCGCATTATAAATTTAGTGGTAAACATAGATTATTGAAAATAACTTTTTAAATATTAATAACACCTAACCATTCCCGCATTAGCAGACTTTTACGGTAGCTGAAAGCTATTGGCAAAAATAAAATTATGACTACGTTTTTAATTCATCATAATACCAAATTACTTCCGCATTATAAATTTTAGTGGTAACCGTAGGTTATTGAAAATAATTATTGCTGAATACGGTTTTAGTCTGAATGTTTGAGCGTAGCGAGTTTCTAAGCGTTGTATGAAGCAATAATTATTTTCAAAACTAAAAATTTATCTGCGGTGGTTTTTAACATAGTTCTTAGTGCTTCAGCACTTTAGAAATATGTTATGCAATTTATTGTGATTTGAGTTCGTTTCTTTGCCATCAAAGAAATGAACATATCTTATTTATATTATTTGCTTTTCATTGCATTTTTAACACATAATTCTTTTTTAATATCCCATAATCTCTGAGATAAATCTACATAATAACGATGTGGATTTTCAAAACGTTTTACTTCATCCCATAAAGTATCCACTTCTTTTTGACAATATGCTTTTATTTCTTCTATAGTTGGGCTTTTATATACACATTCACCATTTTTGAAAATAGGTACTTGCAATTCTCTAGCTGTAAAATCAGTTAGGGTTTTTTGTTTCCATGTAGCATTTGGATCAAAAATAGTATGTTCTTGTGTAGTATCAATTGTTTCATCATATAAACAAAGCTCATCGGCAATAGCTTTGCCTGTTTCTTTATCATATAAACGATATACTTTTTTGAAGTGAGGATTTGTTATTTTAGCGATATTTTCACTGAGTTTAATTTTTGGTACGATTTCACCATTTTCATTTTCAATAGCTACTAATTTATATACACCGCCAAATACAGGTGCAGATTTTGAAGTAATCATTCTTTCCCCTACACCAAACACATCTATTTTAGCACCTTGCATTAATAAATCACGAATCAAATGTTCATCTAAAGCATTAGACGCTACGATTTTACAAGTTGTAAGACCTGCTTCATCAAGCATTTTTCTAGCCTGTTTAGATAAATAAGAAATATCCCCAGAGTCTAAGCGAATAGCAAAATTAGTTATTCCTTGTGGTACAAGCATTTCCTTAAATACACGGATAGCATTTGGTACACCACTTTTTAAAGTATTATAAGTATCTACCAATAAAACAGCATTATTTGGATAAATTTCACAATAAGCTTTAAATGCGTCATACTCACTATCAAACATTTGCACCCATGCATGAGCCATAGTACCACCAGCTGGAACACCATAAAGTTCATCAGTAAGTGTGCAAGCAGTTCCTGCACAACCACCAATATAAGCAGCCCTAGCACCTTTTACTGCACCATCAGCACCTTGAGCACGGCGAGAACCAAATTCTAATACAGGTCTACCTTGAGCAGCTCTTACTATGCGATTTGCTTTTGTAGCGATAAGAGATTGATGATTTAAAGTCAATAATACAAAAGTTTCTAAAATCTGAGCTTCAATAGCAGGAGCTTTTATTGTCATGATTGGTTCACGAGGGAAAATACAAGTTCCTTCAGGAACGGCATAAATATCTCCTGTAAACTTGAAATTAGCTAAATACTCTAAGAAATCTTCACTAAATATATTTTTAGAACGAAAATACGCTATATCATCTTCATCAAAATGTAAATCTTGTATATAATCAATTACTTGTTGTAGACCTGCTGCTATAGCAAATCCACCTTCATCTGGAATATTGCGGAAAAATACATCAAAATACACATTCTTTTTATGTAAATTATTTTTTAGATAGCCATTTCCCATTGTAAATTCATAAAAATCGCATAACATGGCTAAATTTTCATTTTTTAAATTCATAAAGAACTTCCTTTCAAATTTATAATAAAAAATATTATAAATCCATTCATGTCTTGATACATACTCAATTTATTATTTAAAATAAAAATCGTATTGCTACTATTATATAGCAAGCTGTATTTATTTTCTATACTTTGACCAAAAATAATCTGATATCCCCATATACATCTAAATAAATAAAAAAGAATTCTACATGATATAGAACCCTTTTTTACTTAACAATCATCATAAATATTATTTAACAATACAGTTAAATTTTAGCAAAAACGCAATTACCTTGAATATAAGTTTTATTAACTTTTACTTTATCCACATCTTCTGGATTTATCGCAAAAATATCTCTATCTAGCACTACAAAATTAGCCTTATATCCTACTTTTAATTGACCGAGATTTTTAAAACCTGCAATTTGAGCTGATTTTTTTGTATATAAAATTATAGCAGTCTGCATATCTATAATTTGACTGTCACCACAATCCGTACCATCATAAGCTTTTCTCGTAACAGCTCCTTTGATACATACAAATGGATCAGATGGCACAGCCCATGATGTTGCCGGTGCATCTGTAGAAAAACATAAATTTACTTTTTGTTCCAATAAGGATTTTATCGGATAACACTTTTGCATAGTATCTTCACCTAAATTTTGTAGATAACTTTCTATCTCTGCATATAGAAAAATAGGCTGAGTCACAAAACCAATATTTTTTTCTACAGCTTTATCAATACTATCTTGACTAGGCAAAGTGATATGTTCAACTCTCACATATGGTCTATCTTGATTGAGCCAATCTTTTTCTGCATAAACTCTATCTACTACGCGTTTTATAGCATTTGTTCCCATAGCATGTACAGATAATTGACATTTATTTTGCTTACAAAAATCAATTGCAGTTTCTAATTGTTCATCAGAACATACACTTATACCGCAACTATCACTATTTAAATAAGGCTTATCCATCCATGCAGTTTTGCCAGATACACTGCCATCACCTATTAATTTCAATCCAGCAACAAACACTTGATTATCATTATTTTGCTTTTCCTCACTGATAGCAAAATCTTTGTCATGCATAAAAAAATCCCACATATAATACATAGAAACTTCTTGCTTAAATCCCTTATTTATCGCTTTTTTATAATAAGTATAATTATCGGATTTATCCAAATTGCCCATATCACAGACTGCCACTATACCTTGTGAAGTCAACAAATCGCCTAAATCCACTAAATTCTGTACTTTTTCAGCTTCATTTAATTCTGGTATATAAGGCAAAACTAAATTTCTCGCATTTTCTTTTAAAACACCTGTAGGCTCACCGCATTCATCACGTTCAATTTGCCCGCCTTCAGGATCTTTCGTATTCTTATCTATTCCCGCTAGAGCTAACGCTTTACTATTTACACATCTTATATGACCACAAGTGCGAATAATTGCTACAGGAAAATCTTCTGTTCCTTCATCTAAATCCCAACGAGTTATAGAACGTTTTTCGGCAAATTTTCCTTCATCATAACCCCAGCCCAAAATCCATTCATTCTTATTATCTTTTTTTAATTCTTGAGCTTTTATTTTTATTTCTGCAATTAAATCTTTTATAGAATTCACTTTCGGAGGTAACGCCGATATTTCTTTGCTAAAATCAGCAAGCATTACAGGATGCATATGTGCATCTACAAATCCTGGCAATACACAAGCATTATTTAAATCTATTACTGGAAAATCACAAGTTGGTCTTTCTTCCTTTTTCCCGATCCATTTTATATATCCATTTTCTACAATCATACTATCAGCATAAAGATTATCTTCATCTGATGTGAAAATTTTTCCATTCTCATAAATAAAATTATTTTCTTCCATAAAATATACTCCAAATACTAATTAAAATTAATTGTCCCAAACTTCGTAAGCAATACTTTCTTTCTTCTTAAATTTATAAACAACAGCACCTATGACATAACCTAAAACTGTAGGAATTAGCCATGCAAAACCTTGCTTAGCTAATGGAATTTGATTGATGATATTCATTAAGCCAGAAATATCTATATTCACTAATCCCGTCATCACTGCTAAATTTAAAGCATCAAATAATGACATAATAAAAGCTACCCAAACAGCACCTTTCCATGCACCATCATTTGGCACCCATTTTTTACCTAAACCTAAGAAAGTCAATACTACTGACATTGGGAATAAAATCATAAAAATAGGGCCAGATATTTTCAATACATTGCTAACACCAAGACAAGAAATCATAAAAATAGCAATCGTAATCATTAATGAAGCATTTTTATAAGAAATCTTACCTTTAAACCAATCTTCTACCCATTGACCAGCAGTAGCAATCATACCTATAGCAGTAGTCAAACAAGCTAAAATAACGGCAATAGCTAAAATACAACTACCTTCATAACCTGCTAAATTCTTCACCAAATCAGTGAGTAAAAATGTAGCATTTACATCTAAACTATAATAACTTACACCTTGAGCCCCTAAATAAGCTAATCCTGCATAAACAACAAATAATAAAGTAAAGCCTACAACAATAATACCGAGCATCATTTTATTATATTCTTGCTTATTGGAATAACCCTTTTCACGAAAAGCAGCGATGAACATACCTGCACAAATAATACCAGTACCTACATCACCTGTATTATATCCTGTAAAAAATCCATTTAAAAATGACTCTTTCGCTGTTGCAATAGAACTACTATGTAATACATCAATAGGATTTACAATGGCTAATATAACAATTGCCAATAAAGTAATAAGTAAGGCTGGCGTTAAATAATTACCCACTTTGTCAATAACAGTGGAACGATTCATGGCAAAATAATATGCTATGGCAAAAAATAAAGCTAAAAAAATAATTCTTGCCATAAATGGTAATTCACCAAAAATCCCTTGCATACCAGATTCAAAGGCTACACCGCCACATCTAGGTATAGTACCAAAGATAACAACTAATAAACCAAGTCCCATATATAAATAATGCCACCAACTATTGATATGTTTCATCATATCTTGCAGATTATATCCTACATTACCTACAGAAGCTAAAGCCATCATAGGAAATAAAATTCCTGTAAGTGCTAAGCCAACAATTGCCCAGCCAACTTGTTCACCTGATACTAAACCTATAATTGGTGGAAAAATTAAATTACCTGAACCAAAAAAGATGGCAAACATCGCAAAACCCATAACTAAAATATCTTTTTTCATATTTTTCTTCATCTATCGACCACTCCTCTTTTAAAATTTATCAATTGATTGTATTTATCTTATATCTTTATCGTATAATTATACCAAAGCTCTACATATTGTCAATGATATATTTAAATCAATTATATACATATTATTATTCTTTTTATACTATACATTTGTATTTTTATTTTGGTGTTTATTAACATTTTTTCTAAGTAAGCATATTATTTATTTTAAAATAAATAATATCATCTTCAATTTTAAAATAATCAACAAGCAAAGTACATTATACTAATACATATTATTTGCAAAATTATACTGCTAATCTTCATTTTTACTAAGTATTGAAGTCCATTTTAGAAAATGATATAATTACTTTATTGTGGATATAGCCACCAGTAATTAGCTGGTGGCTATTCTTATCTTAATTATTTAAATTGTTAATTTTAATTTATTTTTAGAAAGGATGTATCTTTTGCTAGATAATAAACAATTATTATATAAAATTTTACCTTATGGCTGTCAGATGAATTTTTCTGATGGCGAACGCTTTGCAGGTCAATTAGAACGCATGGGCTATAAACCTGCTGAAAAATTAGAAGATGCCGATATCATCATCATCAATACTTGCTGTGTTCGTGAAAGTGCTGAAAAGAAAATTTACGGCAAAATTGGTGAAATCAAACATTTAAAACAGCAAAAACCAAATCTAATTTTAGGTATCACAGGCTGTATGGCACAAAAAGATGGCGATGCTATATTTAAAAAAGCTCCTCATGTAGATTTTGTACTTGGCACAAATAAAATGTATGATTTACCTGCTGTATTAGAAGAAATCTATGCTTCTCGTGGTCATATCGTCAAATTAGCTGGTGATTATGATATGCCACCAAATGTAGAACCAGCGGAAAATAATTCTCTATTTGCATTCGTGCCTATTATGTATGGTTGCAATAATTTCTGTACTTACTGTATCGTTCCTTATGTTCGCGGTCGTGAACGCAGTCGTGCACCGCAAGAAATCGTTGCTGAAATAACAAAACTCGCTCAAAATGGTGTAAAAGAAGTTACTTTACTCGGTCAAAATGTTAATTCCTACGGAAAAGATAGAGATGATGCTGATTTTGCCGATTTACTTGCTATGGTAGATAAAATCAAAGGCATTGAACGTATACGCTATATGACTTCTCATCCTCGTGATTTAACAGATAAAGTTATCGAAACTATAAAAAATAGCAAACATATCTGTGAACATTTCCATTTGCCAGTTCAATATGGTACAGACAAAATGCTCAAAGCTATGAACCGTGGTTATACTACAGCTTACTATAAAGAACTTGTAGCTAAAATCCGCAGTCAATTCCCTGAAGCTAGTTTCACTACTGATTTAATCGTAGGTTTCCCTGGAGAAACAGATGAAGATTTTGCTCAAATGCTTGAATTCTTAAAAGAAATTCGCTATGACGCAGCTTATACATTCTTGTATTCTAAACGTTCTGGTACACCAGCAGCTACTATGGAAAATCAAGTTCCTCAAGAACTCAAAAAAGAACGTCTTCATAAATTAATGGACGCTCAAAATGAAATCAGCTTAGAAATAAATCAATCTCTATTAAATAAAACAGTAGAAGTAATGGTTGAAGGCCCTAGTAAAACAGATCCTAATGTTTATACTGGTCATACTCGTACAAATAAAATTGTACTTTGGGAACATAAAGATGAACAAATCGGCGATTTAATACAGGTAAAAATAACTCATCCACAAACTTGGGTATTAAAAGGTGAATTGGAGGCGTAAATTTTGAAACTCACTCCAATGATGCAACAGTATCAAGCTGTAAAAAATGCACACCCAGACCAAATATTATTCTTTCGTCTAGGTGACTTTTATGAAATGTTCTTGGACGATGCTATACTCGTTTCCAAAGAATTAGAACTCACATTAACTAAAAGAAGTACAGCAGGTGATGGCATTCCTATGTGTGGAGTGCCTTATCATGCTGCTGAATCTTATATCAATAAATTAGTAAATAAAGGCTATAAAGTAGCTATCTGTGAACAAATCGGCGATCCTAAAGCAAAAGGACTCACAAAACGCGAAGTCATCAAAATCATAACTCCCGGTACAGTGATGAATGAATCTGCTTTGACTAGCAGTAAAAACAATTATATAGCTTTAATCTATGAAGAAAATCATGCTATTTATCTAGCTGGTGCCGATATTTCCACTGGAGAATGCTTTTATAGCATTTATGATGGCCCTGATCGTTGCCAATTATTATTTGATGAACTTTATCGCTTGATGATGCCAGAATTATTATTAATTAAGCCTTTTTCTTATGAACATGAATTAAAAAATTTTTTATCTCTTCGTTTAAATAATTGCTTAGTTAATGAATTGACTGAAATCACATCACAAGTCGAAGACCTCATGCTTCAACATTTTGACGTGCATAATCGCCCAGATAATAAAATTGCTCACAAGGCAATTGCTACTTTACTTGAATATTTACATGAAACAGTAAAAACAGATTTAACTCATCTGAATAAATTAACTTATTTAGACTCTTCAAAATCTCTATTTATTGATACCTATACTTTGCGTAACTTAGAAATAACTCGCAATCTTCGCGATGGTGGCAAAAAAGATACATTATATGATGTTTTAGACTTCACCAAAACAGCTATGGGGAGCCGTCTTTTACGTAAATGGTTAGAATATCCATTACTTAACCCTAAAAAGATAAATGACCGCTTAGATGCTGTAGCTAATCTTGTATCTGATTTTTCCTTGCGTAATAATCTTCGTGAACAATTAAAAGAAATCTATGACTTTGAAAGATTATTAACTCGTATGGAAGTCGGCACAGCAAATGCCCGCGATATGAATGCCCTAAAATCTTCATTATATGTATTGCCCACTATAAAAAAATCCTTAGCTAAAGCCACTGCTAAATTATTGGCAAATATTCATCAAAAGATTTCTACCTATGATGATTTAGTAGTTCTAATCGATAAAGCAATCGTTGAAGATCCTAGCTTCTCCATTCGTGAAGGCGGCTTCATCAAAGATGGCTACAATCAAGAATTAGATGAATACCGCAATATCGCTAAAAATAGTAAACGTCTTTTACAGCAAATGGAAGAAGACGAAAAAAATAAAACTGGTATCAAATCCTTAAAAATCGGCTATAACAAAGTATTTGGCTATTATATCGAAGTTCGCCATAGCTCCACAGAAATGGTACCTGAAAACTATATTCGTAAACAGACTTTAGCCAATGCTGAACGCTATATCACACCAGAACTCAAAGAATTTGAAACTAAAATTCTCGGTGCACAAGAAAAAATTGTTCAATTAGAATATAATCTCTTCACAGAACTTCGCGATATCTTAAAAACGAAAATAAGCTCCATTCAAAATACTGCTCATGAAATAGCTATTTTAGACGTTTTAGTAAGCTTAGCTCAAGCAGGTGATGAATATAATTACATTCGTCCAAAACTATTAGATGATGGCACTATCCATATCAAAGATGGAAGACATCCTCTTGTTGAACGCATTTTAAATCGAGATTTATTCGTGCCAAATGACACTCATTTGGATAATGCTCAAAATGAAATCATGATTATCACTGGCCCTAATATGGCTGGTAAATCAACATATATGCGACAATCGGCTCTACTCACATTGATGACGCAAGTAGGTTCTTTCATACCTGCTCGTGAAGCTTCAATTTCCCCTGTGGATAAAATTTTCACACGTATAGGTGCTAGCGACGATTTAGTCAGCGGACAAAGTACTTTTATGGTAGAAATGAACGAAGTATCTCATATTCTAAAATATGCTACAAATAAAAGTCTTGTCATTTTAGATGAAATTGGACGCGGTACAAGTACGTACGATGGTATGAGTATTGCTCGTGCTGTTATTGAACATATACGCGACCATATCGGAGCTAAAACTTTATTTGCTACACATTACCATGAACTAACTGACCTAGAAGATGATGTTCATGTAAAAAATTATTGTATTGCCGTAAAAGAAAAAGGCTCTGATGTAACCTTCTTACGTCGCATTATTCGCGGTAGTGCTGATAAATCATATGGTATTCATGTTGCTAAATTAGCTGGATTACCTCAAGAAGTCGTAAAACGTGCGGAAACAATTCTCATTGATTTAGAAAATACAGCTCCTACTAAAGAAAAAACTATTATTTCTAAAAATAATTCTGATGAAAACAATATAGATACTACACTAAAACAAGACACAGCTATCACAAATGACACCACTTCAGAAATAAATTATCTTCAAGATAATCAAGAAGATACTGAAACAGCTGATTATCAAGAAAAAATACCAACTTTAACTGCTAACTCAACTAAAAAATTGAAATTCATGCAAGTAGCAGAAATGCCAACTTTATTCGGCGTAAGTATAAGCACTCAATTAAAAGAATTAGATTTAATGAGTATGACACCACTAGACGCCATGAATAAATTATACGAATTGCAACAACAGGCAAAACAAGAGGAGTGATATTATGACTTCTATTCATATTTTAGATGATATCACTGTCGATAAAATAGCAGCTGGTGAAGTTGTCGAGCGACCAGCTTCTGTAATTAAAGAACTTGTAGAAAATTCCATAGATGCTCATGCGGATAAAATCGAAGTAGAAATCTTAGCTGGTGGAACATCTTTTATGCGAGTTACAGATAATGGCGATGGCATGGATAATCAAAATGCTAGACTAGCTATCTTGCGTCATGCTACTAGTAAAATCAAACAAGTAGATGATTTGATGTCTATAGATACTCTAGGGTTCCGTGGTGAAGCCTTGCCATCTATCGCTGCTGTATCAAGATTTAATTTGATTACACGTCGCCCACAAGATGATTTAGGCACTACTATAAAATTAACAGGTGGTCGCATTGATGAAATTGAAGATATGGGCTGTAATATCGGTACTACTATCAAAGTAGAAGATTTATTTTTCAATGTACCTGCTCGTAAAAAATTTCTCAAAACCACTACCACAGAAGCAAATAAAATAAATGATTTTATCATAAAATTAGCTTTATCTAAACCTAATATTGCTTTTAAATTGATCAATAATAATAAAATCGCTATCACTACCCCAGGTAATGGCTCTCTATATGATGCTATTGAATGTATCTATGGTGCTAAAGTCAGCGAAGAATTGTTGCCTATCGAAGCGATAACTAACGATATCAAAGTAACAGGCTTCATCTCTAAACCTGCTATTATCCGCAGTTCTCGCTCTTGGCAAACATTCGTCATCAATGGTCGCGTAGTCAATAGCAGAATTATTTCCAAAGCAATCGACAATGCTTACCATTCATTACTGCCAAAATCTGGATATCCATTTGTTATTTTAAATATCGAAATCAACAAACGAACTATTGATATCAATGTACATCCTCAAAAAGCAGAAATAAAATTTGAAGATGAATCCTTATTATTCAAGACTATATACCATGCTGTTTTAGAAGCTGTAAAACCTAGTGATAATCAAGCTTTAAGTGATTTTGCTATTCCTGTAACAGATAAAGCATTGCATATTGAAAAAACAGTGCCGGAACAAATCAATATGGATTTACCTGAAAACATTCCATCCACTCCATCAAATTCATTTAAACAAAATTCAATCAACCATATACCATCATTAAAAAATAATACAACTCCTTTAACAGCAGATTTAAATAAATTTCGCCAAGCAAGAGAAACACTTCATCCTAATTTATCTAATCATCACAATAATACTGTTAAAGAAATTGCTATTCAAGATTACCAAACAAATACCACCATAAAACCTCAAACAGATATAAATATTTCATCTAGCGAAAACTCGACAGATTGTCAAAATTCTAATCAATTGTTAAAAGAAGCTGTCAACCTAACTCCAATTGGACAAATTGATGCTTGCTTCATTGTTGCTCAAGGCCCTAATGGAGGAATGTACATCATTGACCAACATGCAGCACATGAACGCATTTTATACGATAAATTTGCTAAACAGACTGAGCGAATTCCTGTTCAACCCTTATTGATGCATTTATTTTTAGATGTAAATACTAGTGAATTAACTCTAATTGAAGAAAATCAACAAATTTTATATGATTTAGGCTTTAACGTAGAATTAGCAGGACAAAATCAAATCCGTTTAAAAGAAGTTCCCGCTGATATAAAACCACAAGAAAGTGAAGATATTTTCCGTGAAATTTTAATTTCACTTTCTCAGTTGCACACACCTACGCCTCAAGAAATTCGTCATTCTTGTTTAGCCATGACAGCTTGCAAAGCCGCTATCAAGGCTGGCGATATCTTAAATATCACACAGATGAAGATAATCTTAAATGAACTCGCACAAACGACTTTACCATACACCTGCCCACATGGCAGACCAACTATTATAAAATTCAGTACTTACGATTTGGAAAAGATGTTTAAACGAGTACAATAATAAAAAAATAAGAAAAAGATAGGCTAATTTGTCTATCTTTTTCTCTAATAATATTTATACACTACATACAATATATTAAAATAAAAATAATAAAGGATGTGTATTTTATGTTTAAACAAACTAAAAAGAAAACTGCCATTATTTTATTAACTTTAGTTACTTTATTGATGACCTTAAATATAGCAACAGCTACAACTTATATTGGTTCATCTCAAAGCAATAAATTCCACTATACAGATTGTCGCTGGGCTAAAAAAATTAATCCAGAAAATGCCATATATTTTGGTAGTCGTGAAGAAGCTTTTAGCTATGGCTATGTACCTTGCAAAGTATGTAAACCTTAAAAATAAACATTTATTCTTAAAATAACAAAACCCCTAGAAAATATTTCTAGGGGTTTTATTAAATCAAAAATTTTATTCAACTATTATAATACTTTATTAATCATCATTGCCAAACATAGCCATGATCATCTGTAAAAGTCTTAAAATCTCAATATAGAGCCATACAAGAGTTAAGAGTAAACCAAAAGCACAGAAGTATTCATAGTACTTCGGAGCTCCATAAGCTACAGCTTGTTCAATATTATCAAAGTCTAAAAGCAAGTTAAATGCTGCTACACCTGCGATAATAAAGCCAATCGCTATACCAAAAATACCACTTGTTGGCATCATATGAAAACCGAATAAACTTGCAATGATATTCACAAAATAGAAAATCGCTACAGCACCTGTCATGGAAATAATCACAGAACGCACTGTTTCTGTAACTTTTATAATACGTGTTTTCCATAAAACAAGCATTAAAATCATTGTAGCCAAAGTAATTCCTACTGCAATAGCAGAAATACCAAAATACATTCTTTCAAATTGAGCAGAAATAATACCAAGCACTGCACCTTCAAAAACTGCATATCCAGGTGTTGTCATTGGTGCTAAATGTGGTTTAAAGCAAGTAACAAGCGTTAAAACTACACCCACAATCATACCTAATATCAATACACCATAAGCAGCTGGGCTATTGGCTAAAAATACACCAGAAGCAATTGCTGAAGCAATAGTAACAAGTGTCAAGCCAAATGCCTTTGTAATCGTGCCTTTCAAAGTGGCAGGAGAATCTACATATTCTGTAGACGCCTTGCCTATTATTTTCATAGCTGGATTTGCCATTAAAATCCTCTCCTTAAACATACATAAATTCTTTCTTTTTATTATATCATACTATTTTATAGTAGAATAGGTAAGATTTATTAAATCTATATTAAATTTAAATCAAAAATTCATGCATATCTATTCAGGAAAATTATATATTAGTTAAGTATCTTTAGATATACTTAATTTTTTAACTTATAGCTTTTGTACTACTTCTGACAATCAATTTAGGTTCTAAAATAATGATTTTACTATCTATACTTTCTTCACTATTTACTAATTGATTAATTACTTCTGTTGCCTTTTGTCCAATTGCATCTATCGGTTGACGAACTGTTGTCAAAGGAACTTCTAATAATGACGCAAATGCAATATCATCATAACCCACGATAGAAATATCTCTAGGTACTATTAAATTATGTTCTTTGATACTAGCTAATGCTCCCATAGCCGAGAAATCATTTGCCGCAAATATTGCTGTTATATTTTTCGCTAATAAATTATCACAGCCTATTTTCCCTTTTTCAAAAGAATAATCGCCTTCAAAGATTAAATTTTCATCTATTTTTATACCATTATCCTTCAATGCTTGTTTATAGCCTGCTAGTCTTTGTCGTGCATCATCTAAAATTAAAGGCCCCGTTATACAGCCTATTTTTTTATGCCCTAATTTTATTAAATGTTCTGTCGCTAAATATGCACCTTGCAAATGATCAACACTGATTTTATATTTACCGATATCAAACATATCACGGTCAATTAGACAATATGGTATCTTATTATCCTCTAAAAAATTTATGGTTTCTTCAACTTCTTTTTCCGTGCTATTAGCTGCCATACTTAAAAAGATACCATCGACCATATAATCACAGAGCATTTTTAAATGCTTTAGTTCTTGTTTATGATTATTATCTGAATTACAAATCAATAAATTCCAGTCGTATTTATGACATTCATCTTCTAAAACTTTAGCTGTATATGAAAAAAACTGATTTCTAATATCCGGTAATACAAAACCAATAATATTACTTTGTTTTTTTACTAAGCCTACAGCCATCTTATTTGGTCTATATCCCATTTCTTTTACAGCTTTAGCAATGATTAATTTTGTTTCTCGAGGAATATGATTTGCTTTATCATTTAATACCAAAGAAATTGTTGTAACTGAAAAACCTGTTTTTTGTGCTATATCCTTGATAGTAACACGTGACTTCATATTTATTCAAACCTTTATTATTTATTTATAAATATTATAGAAAAAATGTTTTTTCAGTTCAATCTACTTCTGCAATTTTAGGAATAGAAATGCTTGCTCCTTTTCTTGATACTGTAATTGAAGACGCTTTACTTGCTTTTTGTAAACTTTCTTCAATAGATTTACCTTGTTGTCTTAAAGCAATGAAATATCCTGTAAAAGTATCTCCAGCAGCTGTTGTATCTACAGCATCAACTTTATATGCAGGTTGGAAAATATTTATATCTTTATGGCGATAATATGCACCTTTATCACCAAAAGTTAAAATAATTTCTAATTCAGGATATTTGCTAGCTAAACTATCTAATATATCTTCAACTTTTTCTTTATCAGCTAAATATGCCCCTTCATGTTCATTGACAAAAATTCCATCTATTGCCTGCATATTATATTTATTAAGATTTTCATTAATTGGTGAAGGATTTAGATAAATTTTCATTTGTTTAGCTTTTGCTACTTCAATAATATAATCAATATTGGAAATTTCATTTTGTAAAATTAAAATATCACCTTGTACAAAATCTTGCATCACTTCATCAATATAAGCTTTGTCCACTTCATAATTAGCTCCATGGAATAAAATAATGCAATTTTGTCCATGTTTATCAACTTGAATAATAGCCTGTCCACTTGCTGTTTCTACTGTTTTAATCAAAGATGTATCTACATTATTATCTTTTAAAGCCTGTAATAAAATCTCTCCATCTTTACCAACACAACCAGCATGCATGATATTTCCGCCAGCTTTAGCTACGGCAATTGACTGATTTAAACCTTTACCGCCTACACTTTCACTAAAACTTACGGAGTCGATAGTTTCTCCACCTTTTACAATTTCTTCAACAGCATAAACCTTATCAATATTTAACGAACCGAAATTTAAAATCTTCATAAATAACTTCTCCTTTATTTTTATCTATTTTAATAAAACGTTTTACTTAATTTTTAAAAACTATAATTATAATACAATCATTTTTTCAATTAGTCAATATTATCTAAAAATAAAAAATTATTTATAAGAAAAAGCTTTCTACATAGATAAAAAATCTTGTAGAAAGCCCTTTTTATTTTACAAGCTCTATTAATTTTTGTTTTACTGCTGGTAAAAAGAATTTACAGTTTCTCATCTGTGTTTCACTGATACCAAAAGTTTCGCCATCTTCAATTAAAGCGATTAAATTATCCACAGCACCAGCCATTACACAAAGTTCTTTAAATGTAAAATCATTTACATGATTAGTAAATTTATCTAAAGATAAATGTGCTAAATCTTTTGCTTTTTCTTCTTCTTTTTTCGAAGTCAATCCAGCAAAGTCAGTCTGTAAAAAAATACTTAAAGCAAATCTTATTACATTTGCTTCTTCTCCAGAAAATAAAGCTTTTTGAGAATTTAATGGTAACATTTTAAAACCTCGCTATTTATGTATTATACTAAATATCAATGTTTTTCATTATACCATAAATTTTATTGTTAATATATTATTATTTTGTCAAAGTGACTGTATCTATCTGTGTACTATCTGGCAAATAACAATTAAAAGTTAAACTATTTTCATCAGCTTCTAAAACTAAATAATTATTAGTTTCTGGCTGTGGTGGTACATATTCATCAAGTGGATTTTTATGCCATAAACTTGGATAACGTACATTACCTGCCACACCTGTGAGTATATATAATGTTCCTTGTTCATTTTGTGCAAAATCTCTGATTAAAGCTCTGCGTCTATAAGTGTGTAAATGTGCTGTTAATACTGCATCAACATCATATTTATCAAATATCGGCATATAGATTTCACCATGTCTGGAAAAGCTTATTTCATCACCTAATGGTTTTGCATCTCTGCCATAATTTAGAATATCTCTATGCATTAATACAACTTTCCATTTTTTATCTGTAGTAGCTAAATCATTTTCTAGCCATTTAATCTGTTCATTCAATAAATCTGGCTCAAATCCTGCCATTTCATCATCTTGAGTATTAATCACAGTAAAGTGAACATCGCCATAATCAAATGAATAATATTGATTTTGGTATTTATCATTGCCATTTGTTGGTAATTTAAACATTTCTAAATACACATTCGGCATAGCTACTTGCCAATCAGTAGTATAAGTTTCATGATTTCCCTGCACTGGTGCTACTGGTATATTATTTACCATTGGTTCTACGCCATCAAACCAGCCATTCCACTGCACTAAATCATATCCATTATCTACTAAATCGCCCATATTTATAAAGAAATCACTATCTTGATTATTTTGCCATGCATTCATTGCCAATGATTTCCATTCAGTATAATCATTTGATTGAGAGTCAGGGAAAATTAAAGCTTTGAATTTATTATTGTTTTCTTTGGCTGTTTTTAATTTATACCAATCACTGCGATTATTTTCAAAGCCTAATCTATAATCATAGACCATATCATCTTTTAAATTTTCTAAAGTTACAGCATAAATATAAATCTTCTTATTATCAATATCTAAAACACTTTTCTGTGGTTTAGCTTGTAAAATTTCATCTTCATTTTCTTGCTTATACTCTAAAATAAAATCTTCTCTATCATTCAAAGATTGCCACATAATAGTTCTACTATTAACACTATCTTTTGTAATTACTTGATGTAAATTCATATATTCTTCACTATTTAGTAAATTATATACTTTTGTAGCAAAAAACATCTGTTCTATTTTATTTCTAAGTGGTGAATATGACATTATTCCTACTATACAGATAATTATTAATAACAATACACTAATAATTATTCTTTTTTTCATTAAATCACCTCATATTTTTTTATCAAACATTTTTCCCCATTTCATATGCTTCTTGCATAGCTTTAGTGCCTTTTATTTCTCCTTTTTGCCAAGCACCCACACCATAAATAACACCTTTTTCAGTTGGATTTTCTAAACAATCTAATAAGCCTCTAAAACATTCAATACTTCTTTCCATCATATTTAAGTCAGTTTCTGCTGCTGTGATTATAAAATAAAATTCTTTATTGCTTAAACTTGTATATTGAGGCACAATTCTATCAATTAAAGTCTTCATCTGAGCATTAATTGTATAAAAATAAACAGGACTAGCCATGACGATAACATCAGCTTTGAGTAATTTAACTAAAATCTCTTTCATATCATCTTTTTGCACACATTCATGTGTAGTATTGCAAACACCACAACCTGTACAATATTTTATATTTTTATCTGCTAAAAAAATTTTTTCTACATCATGACCAGCTTCAGTAGCACCTTTCATAAATTCATCACATAAAATATCAGAATTTCCTTTTCTTCTTGGACTAGCTGACAATATAACAACATTCTTTTTCATTGTAATCTCTCCTCTAAATAATACATTTCTTTTGTTATTTATACTATAAACCTTAGAGTAAACTTCATGTCAATAAAAAAATGCTTAAATATTTATTAATTTATAATAAATACTTAAGCATTGTATTTCTTATTTCCAAATTAACTGCATTAAATTTTTATACTCATTATTCAAATGTTTTATAATCACATCAAACATAGTATAAATCAAGTTACCTTCTTTTTCTATTTCATTGAGAAGAATACAGCAATCTAAAATCAAATTATCTTCATTGTCAAAATAATATTTAAATGATTTATATGTTTTATTTAATTCATTTATCCCTATTCTTAGTTCTGTTTCATTATCTTTATTTAAAGCCTTAGCTGCTACAAAAACCCTTATCATGCCATAAATACTATCATCTAAAATAACAAGTACAGGCAATTTTTGTTCTTTAATATCAAGATTTGAACGAAAAACTACTGTATTAAATTCATTATTTTCAAATTCATTTACCTGAAAACTATTAATATTTTTTTCCTCTAAAAATTTTTTAAATGCTTCAGCTCTATTATTCATTATATATAACTCCTCTCTTCATCAATAGTTTTATATCTATTTCACAATTTCATATGGCCAATTTACAATGCCACCAAAATTATAAACATTTACATAACCCATCTTAGCTAATTTAATTGAAGCGTCTGTAGCTCTTCTACCACTTCTACAATAAATTAATATCATTTGTTCTTTATCAGATAATAATTCTTGTAATAGTTTATTATCAGGGCTAATTTCTTCATTTGGCAAAGATATAGCATTTTTAATATGACCATCTTCATATTCCGGTTTAGTTCTTACATCTAAAATCACATAATTTTCTTCACTGTCCATAAACTGTTTTGCTTGTTCAGGATCAATTTGTCGAAAGCTGATATTTTCACCTACATCTACAACTTCATTATCAGCTTTTGCTATTTGATTAAAAGCTATTAAACCCATACCTAATACCATAACTACTAATATATACTTCACATATTTAAACATAATTACACCTCACCAACGTTTAAACAATTCATTTTCTACTACTTCTGGATGATGATATTGCTTATCCTTTAAATTATAATTGCCAAAATTAATCGCCTGCATTGGACACCACTGAATACACGCTAAACAGTATATACAATTATTATTTGACTTAAACTTTATTTTTCCTGCTTCTTCAATGATATTGTTTGTAGGACAAAGTTTTACACATCGCTTACAATGAATGCAATTCTTTTTGACTGTCTTCTTTTGTAAACATTTATTTATAAACAACCATGAAATATATTTTTTTATTATATACCACCATGATTTTTTTACTAAAACATTATTGTCAGTCTTGCGTTGATTTAATTCTTCTGCAATTTTTAATACTTTATCTTTATACGTATTCAATGAGTTATAGTCGTATTTTTTACCCCAAAAACTTAAGATATTGTCCGGTAAATATACCTCATTTCTATATGCTAAATCTATATTTTTAGCTTTTAATAAATCTTGCATTGTTATAAAAGTATTTCCTACTTTACCGCCACAAGTAACTACAGCATAACAATATATTTTCTTATCGCTTTTTATCTCTAATTTTTTTATAAAATCCTGCATTAAATCTAAAACATCATAACAATGTACAGGAAAAACAAATCCCATTACACTATCATCATGCTTATAATCTTTTACAGTGCTGATATCTTGCATTTTATCTTGTGTTAAATATGCCAATAATTTCGCTACTTGATACGAATTTCCAGTTCCTGAAAAATAATATATCATTACTTATTAAATTCTCCATTTCTTTTATTCCTTAAATAGATTTTATAAATTCCTATAATACGCTCCCCATTTATTCATCAAGTTTATTATAGGCTCTATTGTTTTGCCTATTTCCGTCAAAGAATATTCCACTTTAGGTGGAACTACAGCGTAGACTTTGCGAGATATGATTTTATCTTTTTCCAATTCACGTAAATTAGATGTTAATACTTTTTGTGTACAAGGAATAGCTCTATTTAATTCTGAAAATCTTTTTGTTCCTTTTAACAATTCTTTAACTACTAATATTTTTGTTTTTGTCCCAAAAATTTGTAAAGATACAGCTACATCACAAGGTAATAATTCTTTTTCCATATTGCTCCTCTTCCATTTCTTTACTATCTTTGAAGAAACTATAATACTTTAAAGTGCCTTCTTCATAAACATTTTTATCTGTGATATTATTATAACAAATTTACAAATCTATATCAGAAAGGATTTTTATGATGAAAATTCAACAAATACGCAACGCTACTTTAATCATAACTTATGCCAATAAAAGATTTCTAATTGATCCAATGTTTGCACCTAAAGATTTTTATCCACCAATACCAAAATGTTTTAATCCCAATACTAAATGGCCTCTTGTAGATTTACCCTTTGCCATTTCCAAAATCATTGATAATATTGATGCTGTAATTTTAACACATTATCATATCGACCATTTTGATGAATTTGCAGTTCAGGCACTACCTAAAGACTTAAAAATCTACGTTCAAGATGATATTGATAAACAATTATTGATAAATCATGACTTTACTAATATCGAAGTTTTAACAAAAGAAGGCAATTCATTTGATGATATCAAGCTCTATAAAGTTAATTGTCAGCATGGCATAAAAGCTCTCACTGTGCCGTATTTTGAATTTACAAGTAATTATTTTAACATGAGTGTACGCTATGAAGCCATGGGCGTTATTTTCCAACATAAAAATGAAGAAACTTTATATCTAGCTGGCGACACTATATTTTGTGATTTTGTCAAAAATGCTATTGCTCAATATGCACCTGCTAAAATTATCATCAACTGTGCAGATGCCCAATTTGAACATAGTGGCTCTATCATCATGGGAACTGATGATATTTTAAAACTTCATCAATATGCTCCTAATTTAAAAATAATAGCTAGTCATTTAGATACTGTAGGTCATGCCACTTTAAACCGTCAACAATTAAGCAAATTTATCACTCAACATAAATTAACCGATTATATATTCGTACCAGAAGATGGGGAAATAATCTAAACGAAAATACATTTATCAGAAAAATCCCTTTAAATATTGAAATTAATTATCATTTTTATTATACTTGATATATAAATTATATATCCTAAAGAAAAGAAGTGATATTCTTGCAAAAAGAACATTTTGATATCACAGGTATGACATGTTCGGCTTGCTCTAGTAGAGTAGAAAAAGCTGTCGGTAAATTACCTGGTATAATCAATCACTCAGTGAATTTACTAAAAAATTCTATGGTTGTGGAATTTGATGAAAAATTATTATCCACAAATGAAATCATTCAAGCTGTAGAAAAAGCTGGTTATGGTGCTTCATTACATTATAATCAATCTTTGAACAAACAAAGTCCTACAAAAATTGAAAATAAAGCAGAAGCTATTCATGCACAAATGAAAAAACGTTTATTTATCTCTATTATTTTCATGTTACCTCTATTTTATATTTCTATGGGACATATGTTTTCCTTACCTATGCTCTCTTTACTTCTAGGTACAGAAAATGCACTTTCGTTTGCTTTTACTCAATTTTTATTATTAATTCCTATAGTATTTGTCAATTTCAAATATTATAGTGTAGGCTTCAAAACATTATTTCAACTTTCGCCTAATATGGATTCTTTGATTGCTCTTGGCTCAAGTGCTGCCATTGTCTATGGTATTTATGCCATTTATAAAATAAGTTTTGCCTTAGGTCATGGAGATTTCTCTACAGCTCATCATTTCAGTATGGATTTATATTTTGAATCAGCAGGTATGATTTTGACCTTGATTACCTTAGGAAAATTTCTCGAAAGTAGAGCTAAAAACAAAACATCTGATGCTATCACCAAATTGATGAATTTAGCACCGAAAACAGCTCTTCGCTTAGAAAATAATCAAGAACAAGAAATTTCTATTGATGATGTAAAACTAAATGACATTCTAATCGTCAAAGCAGGTGCAAGTATTCCTACAGATGGTATTATTATTGAAGGTCATGGCGTTATTGATGAATCTTCACTCACTGGTGAACCTATTCCTTGTGATAAAACCATTGACCAAACTGTAATTGGTGGTACAATCAATAAATCAGGCTATTTTAAAATGCGTGTTACTAAAATTGGCGAAAATACTACTTTAGCTCAAATCATAAATTTAGTAGATGATGCCACTAGTTCCAAAGCACCTATTGCCAAAATCGCTGATAAAATCAGTGCTATCTTTGTTCCTATTGTAATAACACTCGCTATTATTGCCACTATCATCTGGCTATTTAAAGGCGAAAGTTTAGAATTCGCTTTATCTATAGGTATCTGTGTATTAGTTATTTCTTGTCCTTGTGCTTTAGGACTTGCTACACCTACAGCTATCATGGTAGGCACAGGCAAAGGTGCTAGTCTAGGTATTTTATCTAAATCAGCCCAAGCTTTAGAAACTCTTCACAATATCAATACAGTTGTTCTCGATAAAACAGGCACAATAACTCAAGGCAAACCTCAAGTAACAGATATTTATACTTCAAAAGAAGTAACACTTCAACAATTATTGACTATTGCCTCTTCATTAGAGAAATTATCTGAACACCCTTTAGGTGAAGCCATTCTTCAAGTAGCAGATAAACACAATATATCGACTTTAGCTGTAGAAAATTTTAAACAAATAGCAGGGCAAGGATTATCTGGCATTATTGACAATTCCATTTGTCTTGCAGGTAATCAAAAATTATTAATCGCTCATGATATTGAAAATGAACAGTTATTTTCCCTAGGTAATAAATTAGCCCAGCAAGGAAAAACACCTTTATACTTTACTAAAGATGATAAAATCCTTGGCTTAATAGCTATCGCTGATACAATTAAAGCAACAAGTCCCCAAGCCATTCAAGAATTAAAAAATCTCGGTATCAATATCTATATGTTAACTGGTGATAATCAAATCACAGCAAAACAGATAGCTAAGCAAATAAATCTTGAAGAAAATAATATAATTTCTGATGTATTACCTCAAGATAAAGAAGCTAAAATTCGTCAACTCCAAAATCAAGGGCAAAAAGTAGCTATGGTAGGTGATGGCATAAATGACGCACCTGCACTTGCTCGTGCTGATGTTGGTATCGCTATCGGTGCCGGTACAGATATCGCTATTGATTCCGCTGATATTATTTTGATGAAAAACAATTTACTAGATGTAGTAACTGCTATAAAATTAAGTAAAGCCGTTATCAAAAATATCCGTGAAAATCTCTTCTGGGCATTTATCTATAATATTATAGGTATTCCTATTGCCATGGGCTTATTTTATACTGCTTTTGGTTTAAAACTAAATCCTATGATTGGTGCTCTAGCCATGAGTTTTAGCTCCGTTTTTGTCGTAACTAATGCCCTTCGTTTGCGTTTTTTCCAAAATAATTATCAAACTTCATCCATAAATAAAGATAATTCATCTACTGCCATAAATATTCAAGCAATAGATTTAAATACATCAAAAGGAGACGATAATATGGGATTATTAAATAATTTATTCCACAAAAATAATGAAAAACAAACTGAAAAAATCATATCTATTGAAGGTATGATGTGCCAACACTGTGTAAGACATGCCACAGAAGCACTGGAAAAAATAGATGGTGTCAGTGATGTAAAAGTAAGTCTTGAAGATAAAAATGCTGTTATCCATGTAAATCAAAATGTTACAGATGAACAAATAACTAATGCCATTGTTGAAGCAGGCTATGAAGTTACTGCTATAAAATAAATAATATAAAATAATTAAAAATCCTTTCTATAATCTATTGAAAAATTTTAAGTAATCTATTGAAAAATTTTAAGTCTATGTTATAATTATGTTATAATCTTAAAAATCATATTTTATAGAAAGGATTTTTTTATGTTTAAAATACTTGTAAAAATCATCTGCGTTATAACAATTTGTTTATTCGCTACAAATTGCACCTCTGCTGAAAATTCAACTTCATCAAGCAATCAAAACACTTCCATGCCAACAACTCAAACAACAAAAAATTCCATTGATTTATCTTCTTATTTTGAAAATATCAATGGTACGGCTGTATTTTATACACCAGATACAAATACATATAATATTTACAATGATGAATTAAGCACCAAACAATCTTCTCCTTGCTCTACCTTTAAAATTTTCTCCACTTATGTAGCTTTAGACAATAAGACTATTGACCCTAATAATTCTCTTCGAAAATGGAATGGTACTATTTACTGGTATGATGCATGGAATAAAGATATCGATTTAGATACAGCATTTAAAACATCTTGTGTTTGGTATTATCGCCAAGTCATTGATGAAATTGGACAAGATACTATGCAAAAATATATCGATAAGTTCGATTATGGCAATAAAGATATTTCCGATTGGGACGGAAAAACAGATTTAGATGATGATCCTAGAGATTTAAAAGGATTTTGGTTGGAAACTTCTTTAAAGATTTCACCATTAGAACAAGTACAATTATTAAATCGCCTATTTTCTGCCAATGAAAATCCTATGGCTTTAGCTAAACTAAAAGAATTAATGTTAGTTTATGAAGATAACAATACTGGTCTAAAAATTTATGGAAAAACTGGTTATGGTGTTGTTAATGGTGAAAATGCTGATGCTTGGTTTGTTGGTATGTATGAATATAATTCTAAAGTTACTTATTTTGCTGTACGTTTAGATGACCCTAAAAATCCTCAAGCATTAAGTTCTACCGCCAAAGAAATCGCTATTAATATCATTAAAAATCTAAATAAATAACAAAAGGCTTTTCTTAGTATCATTTTCACTACTACTAAGAAAAGCCTTCTTTTTTATTTATTTAACATACGCATTGCTCTTGCAATTACTTCTTTATACTCTCTTTTTATTCTACTTGCCAATAAATAACTTATGATTGTAGCCAAAATAGCAAATACCCCACCTGTGATACCTACACTGTTTAATCCTGCTAAATCAACAGATAATGAACCAGCAAAAGAACCTACTGCAATACCTACATTATATGAAGATGATGTAAGTGAACCTGCTAATGCTAAAGTTCCTGGATAGAATTTCTTGGACACTTGTAAATAATACATCTGTGTTGGTGTGTTTAATAAATACATCAATACACCTAAACAGCAAATAACCACACTGCCTAAAATAAATGATTCCATAGTAAATGTCAATAAAATAGAAAATATTGCTTGTCCTGCAAATATCATCCATAAAATACGCATACCGCCCCAATAATTGAGCATAGGAGATAACAAATTACTAATCATTGCCGCTACACCAAAAATAACAAATGCTAAAGTCAATAAATTAGCAGATAAGCCCATTTTATCTAATAAAATTGGGGATAAATAAGTATAGAAACAATATGCAGAAGAACCACTTAAAATCATTGCACTTACTGCCATAATAATACGTCTATCTTTTAATAATACTAATTGTTCCATAATATTATTAGTTGGTGGTAAGTTTTTCGTTGGTAAAAATTTAACCATTAATAATAACAATAGAATACTAACAACAACGATAAAGGCAAATGCTACACGCCAACTTGCAAATTGTACGATAAACATACTAAATGGCACACCAAATACTGAAGCAATATTAAAGCCAGCAAAAATCCAAGATATTACTGAAGACGTGTATTTTCTTGGGGCAACATCTGGAGCAAATGTCATTGACATTGAAATTAAAGCACTAGATACAGCTGCCAAAAATATTCGTGAAGCCAACATAACTGGATAATTAGGTGCTAACATACAAGCCACATTACCTAGTGTAAATAAAAACATTAAGCTTAAAACCGTACGATATCTAGGAAATCTTGATAGATATGCCGTAATTAAAGGTGCGCCCACTGAATAAACTATGGCAAATGCAGAAATCAATAAACCTGTTTGCGTGATTGATACATTCAAATCTTCTGCAATATTCGGCAAAATACCAATAACCACATATTCACAAGTACCCAATACAAAACTAAGCATAATCAACATGATTACTCTGATATTAAACATAATGTTATGATCTCCTTTACTATTTTTTTATTTATATTCCCTGTACTTATTATTAGTAATAATAAGTAATTTAACTCGTTAAACGTTTACTATTATATATATTTTTTTTTATAAATACTATGCTTTCATATATTAAAAACATTGCTAAATGTCTTTTCTTTTTTACACAAAACACAAAATTAAAAGAGCAGATTTTAAAATCTACTCTTTTTCCCAAAATCATTTGATTTTATTTATTAATTTACCGATTGGAGGAATTTCACAAACTACTTCATCTCCAGATTTTAGCCATTTTCCTGGTTTATATCCCATGCCCACACCTGATGGCGTACCTGTAGCAATGATATCTCCTGCTTCTAAAGTCATTCCTTGCGATAATTCTGATACTACTTTTGGTATATCATTTAAAAATAATTTTGTATTTGAATTTTGACGAAGTTCCCCATTTACACTGCATTTTATATCCACCTCTACAGGAAATGGCAAAGCTGATTTATGCAAAATAACAGGACCCATAGCACTATAAGTATCTAGAGATTTTCCCTTAAACCATTGCATATGTTTTAATTGCAATCTACGTGAAGAAAAATCATTAAAAATGCTATAACCAAAAATATAATCTTCTACTTTATCCACAGGTATATTTTTACCAGTTTTTCCTATGATTACCGCCAATTCTACTTCATAATCCAAAGCACTATCTATATCTAAACAAGCTTGTACATCTTCATTTGTACCAATTATTTTAATCGCACGCTTGCCAAAATAAACTGCATCATTACTTGTTTTCTTGAAATTTTTTGCACGTTCACTAGCTTCTTCTAAATGAGCTTGATAATTTACACCCACACATAAAATATCATGTATTGGTCTCTCTATTGGTGATAATAATTTAACTTCACTCAATTTATAGCTCTTAAAATTATTATTTTCATCATCTAATTTTGTCTGTATATTTTTTATATCATCTTCATTTAATTGTTCAATCACATCTTGCATACAGCAAAAAGTTTTATCTGCATATAAATCATTAAGTGCTATTATCTTATCTTCATCATTTGCTAAAACACCTATCAATTTCTTATCTTCTATTTTAAAATTTACAAACTTCATTATCCTTCATTCCTTTCCTCACATACTAACTAAAATATATATTATACATTTTCAACCTAAAATCCTTCTATTTTATAATCCTATTCAATAAATAGGTTTTAAAGAAAATAATTTTATATAGTTCTTTTACCAAACTAAATTTATTATTGTATTTACTCTAATAAATTATTTTATATTCATCTTGACATTATATACTATTCATACTAAAATAATAGTAAATAAGATATAAATTTCTTTTATTCTTTTAATTTATAAATATATTTTAAATCTATATATAAACAAGTAATTATCATATTTTCACAAACTTTAAACCTACTATAAAAGTAGGATAGGAGGATATATTTAATGACTAAATCTCTTTTAAATATTACGGACTTATACGCTAGTGCTGAAGATAAAACAATTTTACAAAATTTAAATTTAAATATAAATCAAGGTGAAACACATATCTTAATGGGCCCTAATGGTGCAGGAAAATCTACATTAGGCAATGTTATCATGGGTAATTCTCAATATAAAATAGACCATGGAAGTATATTTTTTGAAGATGAAGATATTACTTCTGCTAGAACTGATGAACGTGCTCAAAAAGGATTATTTTTATCTTTCCAAAGCCCTATAGAAATCCCTGGTGTTTCTATCTCTCAATTTATCCGCACTGCTATGGAAACAAAAGAAAAAATCCGCCTAAAAGCTTTTCGCGATAAATTAAAAACTATTACTAAGACACTCGGTATCAATGAACAATGGATCAATCGTGAATTAAATGTAGGATTTTCTGGTGGCGAACGCAAAAAAATTGAAATGCTTCAATTATTAATGCTAAATCCTAAATTAGCTATCTTAGATGAAACAGACTCTGGTCTTGATGTTGACGCTGTAAAAACTGTTTCTCGCGGTATACAGACATTCCAACAAGATGACCAAAAATCTTTATTAATCATCACTCACAATAGCAAAATTCTTGAATATCTCCATATCGATTATGTTCATATCTTAATCAATGGAAAAATCATCAAAACAGGAGATGCTTCTTTAATAAAAATCATTAACGAACAAGGCTATGAACCTTTTATCACTGGACAAGGAGAATAAAATCATGAATGAAGCAGAAAAAAGACAAAATGAATATATAAATCAAACTGCTGAACGTGTAGAAAATCGTTATGATTTTAAAAAAGCAGAAAAAGATGCTTATCGTCTCAAAAAAGGTCTCACGCCAAAAATCGTAGAAGAATTATCTGCTAAAAAAAATGATCCTGAGTGGATGCGTGAATTTCGCTTACGTTCTTTAGAAATCTACCACAGCTTAGATGTACCACCATGGGGGCCATCTATTGATGATTTAAATATCGACAATATCGTAACTTATGTAAAACCAAATACTGATATGCAAGGTTCATGGAATAATGTACCTGAAGATATCAAAGATACTTTCGATAAATTAGGTATTCCTCAAGCTGAACAAAAATCTTTAGCTGGTGTCGGTGCCCAATACGACTCCGAAGTCGTTTATCACAATCTCAAAGAAGAAGTTGCCAAACTAGGCGTAATTTATACAGATATCGAAACTGCTCTCAAAGGCCCTTATGAACCTATGATACGTGAACATTTCATGAAACTTGTAACACCTCGCGATCATAAATTTGCAGCCTTACATGGTGCAGTTTGGTCTGGTGGTTCTTTCGTATATGTACCACCTGGAGTAAAAGTGGACATTCCACTTCAATCTTATTTCCGTCTAAATGCAGCAGGTGCAGGGCAATTTGAACATACTTTGATTATTGTAGATAAAGGAGCTGACCTTCACTTCATTGAAGGCTGTTCCGCTCCTAAATATAATGTAGCTAATTTACATGCTGGCTGTGTAGAATTATTCGTCGCTGATGATGCAAAATTGCGTTACTCCACAATCGAAAATTGGTCAAAAAATATGTACAATCTCAATACAAAAAGAGCAAAAGTAGGTAAAAATGCTACTATGGAATGGATTTCTGGCTCATTTGGCTCTCATATCTCTTACCTTTATCCAATGACAATTCTTGCAGGTGAAAATGCTAAAGCAGAATTTACAGGAATTACCTTTGCTGGTAAAGGACAAAACCTCGATACAGGAGCTAAGATGGTGCATAATGCCCCTCATACATCTTCTTTAATCAATACAAAATCCATTTCTAAAGATGGTGGTGCTAGTACATTTAGAAGTTCTGTCGTTGTAGCCAAACAAGCACAGCACAGTAAAGCCCTAGTTTCTTGCCAATCTTTAATGCTCGATAATATTTCTCGTTCAGATACAATTCCAGCAATGGACGTGCGTACAAATAAAGCCAGTGTCGGACACGAAGCCAAAATCGGTCGCATTAGTGATCAAGCTGTATTTTATCTCATGAGTAGAGGTCTAAGTGAAGCCGCTGCTCGTGCTATGATTGTAAACGGATTTGCTAATCCAATATCCAAAGAATTACCAGTAGAATATGCTGTAGAAATGAATCATTTAATTCAATTAGAAATGGAAGGTGCCATTGGCTAAAAGGAGATATGACTATGAATATAAAATTTGAACATGCAAATAGTTTACCAATGCCAACATGGCGTTGGTTAAAATTAAATGATACAACTATATCTTATGATAATATAGATAAATTAACTCCCCTCAAACCTCAAATCATCAATTCCACGGAAAATATTTCCCTATCTTCACAAAAAGATATAGCTTCTGCTGACTTTCCTCACATCACTACTGGTATCGGCTTAGATGCTGATGATTTTGTAGTAAATAATGCTAGTAACAAAAACTATTTCACTATCAAAGCAAATACGATTACCCAAAAACCTTTAATCTTTATTTATAATTTAACCGATAATCTTGATTTAATTGATGATAATTATATTTACGCTCAAGAAAATAGCCAAGCTACTATAATTATCGTTTACAATTCCCCTTATCATAATCAAGGTTTTCATGCGAGCAGTACAAAGATTTTCGCTGAAAAAAATGCTCAAGTTAAAATAATTCAACTACAAACACTCGGCAAAGACTATTTTAATTTTGATGATATCGGAACACTTGCTCAAGAAAATGCTCGTATATCCATTCAACAAATTGCTTTAGGTGCAAATAAAAATTATCTAGGTGCAAATATTGATTTACTACAAAATAATGCACAACTAGATTTCCAAACAGATTATTTAACTACTAAAAATCAAATGCTCGATATGAACTATATTGTCAATATTCAAGGTCAAAAGACCAAAACTAATTTAACGACAAATGGTATCTTAATGCATAACGCTCAAAAAACACATCGTGCAACTTTAGATTTTAAACAAGGTTGCAAAGGTTCTATAGGTACAGAAACAGAAAATGTATTATTACTTGATGAAGATATCCACAATAAATCAATTCCTCTAATTCTCTGCGGTGAAGATGATATCGAAGGCAATCACTCTGCTTCTATCGGCGAAATGGATAAAGAGCAATTATTTTATCTGCAAACTCGTGGCTTAAATGAAAGACAAATTCGCCAAATGCAAATTGACTCCAAACTTCAATTAATCACAACAAATTTACCTGAAGAACTTCACACTTATATTTCTACTTATCAACAGGAGGCTTAAAGCTGTTATAAATAATATATAATTTTATATAAAAATCTATAAATTAT
>USPM01000008.1 GCA_900556715.1 uncultured Megamonas sp.
CTGGTGTTTCTGTGAATTTAAATGTAGATACAGGTTATTGTGATATTTTACAAGCAGATAAATTTATTATTTGTTCTGATGGTCTTACTAATATGGTAAATAATGATGAGTTGAAAAATATCTGTTATGATAATAATGTAACAGATAAGGCTCAACAATTAGTACAAAGAGCAATTAATTACGGCGGAAAAGACAATATTACATGTATTGTGGTGGAAATATCATGATAAAAAATGGATATATAACATTAGTTTTTTCAATACTTTTATTATTTTTAGGAAGTTTATTAGTTAATATTAAAAATAATAATTTGACTATTGAAGCATTTATTCCAGCAATAGTGTTATCTGTTATTTTTATCGCAGTACAAATAATAAGTACGAAGATGCGAAAAAATGCAGATAATTATTTATTATCGCTAGTTATGTTTATGTCAAGTATTAGTGCTATTATGATTTTACGCTTAAAGCCAGATTTATATGTTCATCAAATCATGTGGATATGTATAGGGCTTATTGTATTTTTGGTAATAGTAATGAGTGCAGATAAAATCTTAGATTTATTGAATTATCCTTATGTATTGGGCTTGGGGGCTTTGATTATTATCTGTTCAGTGCTAATATTTGGTACAGATATAAGTGGTAATCGTAACTGGATTATCTTGGGACCTATTCAGGTACAACCTTCAGAGTTTGCTAAGTTATTTATTATTGCCTTTTTATCTTCATTTTTATCTGAAAATAAAAATGTATTGATATTACCTAGTAGAGGTTGGAAATTTATTCATTTACCGCCATTTAGATTTTTAGCTCCATTGTTATTGATATGGAGTGCATCAATTTTAATGTTCGTAAGTCTTAGAGATTTAGGTTCAGCATTATTATTCTTTGGTATTGTTGTCATCATGACTTATGTAGCTACAGGAAAGAAAATATATGTAGTGATAGCATTATTATTCTTTTCGTTATCATCATATATAAGCTATCTATTATTTGGTCATGTACAGACACGTGTAGCTATTTGGTTACATCCTTGGGATGATCCAATGGGCAGTGCTTATCAGATTGTGCAATCATTATTTGCCTTTGGCTATGGCGGAGTTTTTGGGACAGGATATACTTTTGGTTTTCCTCGCCTAATACCAGAGGTTCATACTGATTTTATTTTTGCAGCTATTGGTGAAGAATTTGGTCTGATAGGTGTAACTTTCTTATTGTTAGCATTTTTATTATTATTTATACGTGGTACCAAGATTGCATTATTATTGACTAATGAAAAATATAAATTGATGGCATTTGGTCTAGCAATAACTTTGTTATTGCAAACCTTTATTATTTTAGCTGGTGTAACTAAGCTGTTACCACTTACAGGTATTACCTTACCTTTTATTAGTTATGGTGGTAGTTCTATGGTTTCATCTTTCATTTCACTAGGGCTATTATATGCACTTAGTAGCAAGGAGAGATAAGTTTGCATAGACAAAATAATATAGATAAACATATATATACAATTGTAAAAGTATTTATTGGCTTATTTGCAATAATTTTTATTAATTTAGCATATATTCAAGTGTATCAAGCAGAAGCTTTACTAAAAGATAGCCATAATTCTCATGTAGCAGAAAAAGCTGCACAGGTACAACGAGGTAAAATATTGGATAGAAATGGTATTGTACTTGCTGATACTAATATTGATGAAAAAAATAATTTTAAACGAGTGTATCCTTATGGAGAAGTTTTTGCTTCGCCAATTGGTTATGTAAGTGATAAATTAGGTTATGCTGGTATAGAAAGTACGCAAAATACTTATCTTGCAGGTAATAATTTAGTATTGCACGCTTTAGGGCCAATAGCACAGCTCTTTGAGCAAAATGTGGGAAATGATGTTCATTTAACACTGAATGCTGATTATCAACAAGCTGCTTACGATGCTTTAGGTAATCGTAAAGGAGCTGTTGTCGTATTGAATCGCAAAACTGGAGAAGTTTTGGCAATGGTAAGTAGACCGATGTTTAACCCAAATACAATCGATGATGATTGGGATAATCTTCGCGTAGATGAAAATAGTCCGCTATTAAATCGTGCAAGTCAAGGGCTATATCCACCTGGTTCAGTAATTAAACCAATGATAGGTGATGGTGCATTGACTACAGGAGTAGCTGATACAGGTACAGTTGTTAATTGTACTGGTGCTTTACAATTAAGTGGAGGTTACTCTTTATCTGATAGTAGTGGTGAGGTTCATGGTAGTGTAAATTTAGCTAAAGCTATAGAAGAATCTTGTAATAGTTATTTTGGGACTATGGGTATACGTTTAGGTAGTAAAGGCTTAAAAGATACTTTTTCTCGTTTTGGTTATGATCAAGAACTTGATACGGATTTTATCAATAATAAACCGCAATTACCTGATTTTGATAATTTAAGTGATGGGGAACTCGCTCAAGTAGGTATTGGACAATCTACTTTACTCGTAACACCACTTCGCATGGCTATGTTAGCTGGAAGTATTGGTAATGATGGTATTATGATGAAACCTTTTGTAGTAAAAGAAATTACAGCTCCAGATAATAGTGTTTTGGAACAACATCAACCAATGACTTGGCGACAAGTATCCTCACCAGAAATAATAAACATTATTTATGAAGATATGAAGAATGTTATTAATCATGGTACAGGTACAAGAGCCAATGTTCCTGGTATTGAAATGATAGGTAAAACAGGTACTGCTGAAAATTCTACAGGTAAAGACCATGCATGGTTTATCGGCTGTGCAAATATGCCAAATGAAGATATTGCATTTGCCGTTATCGTAGAAAATAGTGGATTTGGTGGTAGTGAGGCTGCACCTATTATAAAAAGTATACTCACAAGTATTTTAGCAAAGGAAGGGAAGTAAAATGTCTACGCTCTTAGACAATCGTTATGAATTAATTGAACGTATAGGCGACGGTGGTATGGCAGAAGTTTATCGTGCTCACGATAAAATGCTAGACCGTTTCGTGGCTATTAAAATTTTACATCCGCAATTTACAAGTGATGAATCATTTGTAAAAAGATTTCGTCGTGAGGCCCAAGGAGCTGCTAAATTATCACATCCAAATATTGTTAGTATTTATGATGTAGGCTCTTGTGATGGTAAATATTATATAGTAATGGAATATATAAAAGGGGAAACTTTAAAAGATAAAATCAATCGTGAAGGCCCTTTGGATATAGATACAACACTTGAAATTGTTGAAGAAATTGCAGGAGCATTAGAAAATGCCCATGCAAATCATCTTGTACATTGTGATATAAAACCACATAATATTTTAATCAATGAGGCAGGTCATGTGAAAGTAGCTGATTTCGGTATAGCTAGAGCTACTTCTTCTTCAACAATCACGTATACAGGTTCTATTGTGGGTTCTGTACATTATTTTTCACCAGAACAAGCTAAAGGTCATACTATTAGTCCTAAATCAGATATTTATTCTTTAGGTGTAGTAATGTATGAAATGCTTACAGGTAAAGTGCCTTTCACAGGTGAAACTGCTGTAAGTATTGCTATAAAACATCTTCAAGAGCCACCTATTCCACCACATGAATTACGTCCTGATATACCGCCAATTGTTGAGGCTATAGTATTAAAGGCAATGGATAAAAATCCAGATAATCGTTTTTCCAGTACAGAGTTAATAAAGGAAATTGAGCAGGCAAAAAGAAAGCCATTTACAAAGGTCAATGTACCAACAGAAGATCCATTTGCAACAAGAGTGCTTACTAGTGAAGAAATGGAACAATTACAAAATATTGAGCCAAAGAAAACAACAGTAACACCAAATTATAATAAGCCTGTATATCAAGAAGTTACAAATAATGTACCAAAACAAAAATCGACAAGTTTCTTTGGTAAAAAGTTTATCATGGGATTGATTTTAATCTTGGTATTGGGTTTTGGTGTAGGTGCATTTTTATCATATGGGGATTTTTGGAGTAGCGAAACAGTGGAAGTGCCAAATGTAGTAGGCATGAGTCAAGCTCAAGCAGAAGAAACATTAAAAGCTGAAAACTTGCGTGTAGAAGTAGCAGAAACATTTGATGATTCCGTGCCGGTAGGTAAAGTCGCTTCTCAAACTCCAGAAGCAGGAAAGACTGTAAAAGCAAATCGTCTAGTTACTATATATGTTAGTAAAGGCGGAGAAGAAATCAATATGATCAATTTGGTAGGTATGAGCCAAAGCGAAGCTGAAAGTCAACTTACTAAATTAGGCTTAAAAGTAGGTCAAGTAACAGCAGAGTATTCAGATAAACCAAGTGGTACTATCTTGAAACAATCTGTAGGTGCTAATGATAAAGTTAAAAAAGGTACAAGTATAAACCTTGTTGTAAGTAAGGGAAAAGAAGAAGTCAAAAAAGTATCTGTACCAAATGTAGTAGGACAATCTGTAGATTCTGCTAGAGCTAGTTTAGAAGCACAAGGATTTAATGTGAGTGCTAGTGCTTCATCTGGTAGCGTAACAGCACAGAGTATATCTGCTGGTTCACAGGTAGAAGCTGGTAGTACAATAGAATTGACTGTTTCTTCTGGTAGTGCAGACAGACATGATAATACTCAAAACACATCTAAGACAGAACAACATGAACAGACAAATACTACACATGATAATACAACTACAACAACTCCTGCTCCACAAGAAAAACCAGCAGTAGTAGTACCTCAACGACAGAGAGATTAAATATAGTAATTAATCATTAATAATTTGATAGATTGATTGAATTTGTGAAGGAGGATTATGTAATGAATGCCGTTATTTTATTATCTGGTGGATTAGATTCCACAACTTGTATGGCAGTAGCTAAACAGCAAGGTTATGATTTATATCCTATAAGTTTTAATTATCATCAACGCAATAAAATTGAACTTGAAGGTGCCAAAGAAATTGCTAAATTTTTTGGTGCAAAAAAACATTTGATTATTGATACAAATATGAATGCTATTGGCGGTTCTGCATTAACTGATGAAAATATTGAAGTACCAGAAGGTAATGTTGAACGCAAAGATAATGATGTGCCAGTAACATATGTACCATCAAGAAATTTGATTTTCTTAAGTTATGCTTTAGGTTATGCTGAAGTAGTAAAAGCAGAGGCTATCTTTATCGGTGTTAATGCAGTTGATTTTTCTGGATATCCTGATTGCAGACCAGAATTTATCCAGAAATTCCAGGATATGGCAGATTATGCTTGTAAAACAACTGCTGTTGATGGCAAAAAAATAAAGATTGTAACACCTCTACAATCTTTATCTAAAAAAGAAATCATTCAATTAGGTACAAAATTAGGAGCACCATATCATTTGACTCGCAGTTGTTATAATGGCAGAGAAAAAGCTTGTGGTGTTTGCGATAGTTGTAAACTTCGTTTGAGAGGTTTTGCTGAAGCTGGTATTAAAGATCCTATTGCTTATGAAAAAAATTATAATGATGTAACTAAAAATCATATTGCTTATGAAAACGGAGAGTGAAAATTTGCAAGATGTACAAAATAGAGTAGATAAACGCGGTATTGCCATTCAACGAGTGGGTATCAGCGATGTTTATTTACCATTACAAATAAAGCAAGAACAGCATAGTCAGCCAGTTATGGCTAGATTAAAATTTACTGTGGATTTGCCAATGGAATATAAAGGCACACATATGAGTCGTTTTCAAGAAATTTTGACTAAGTGGCATACAAATCCTATTGGGCAGACTGAAATTGGCAATATTTTAGATGAAGCTATTGCAAAATTAAGTTCTAATTCAGCTCATTTATCTATGAGTTTTAAATACTTTATAGAGAAGACTGCTCCTGTAAGTGGTAAAAAATCTTTATTGGATTTAGATTGTAAAATAAGTGCTGTGAAAACAGTTAATAAAAGCTCTATGCCATTTACACTAGCTATAAAAATACCAGTTACATCTCTTTGTCCATGTAGTAAAGAAATTTCAGCGTATGGTGCACATAATCAACGCAGTATTATTTCTGTAAAGATAAATTATGATGGCAAAAAAACAGCTATAAATATTAAAGATATTGTAAGCTTGATAGAAGCACAAGCTTCTTGCCCATTATATCCACTATTAAAACGTGAAGATGAAAAATATGTAACAGAAAAAGCATATGAAAATCCGAAATTTGTAGAAGATATTTTACGCGATTGTGTATTAGCACTTAGAACATTAGATGATATCAATTATTTCTCTGTAGAATGTGAAAACTTTGAGTCCATTCATAATCATAATGCCTATGCTAGTCATGTAGAATATTTAAAATAAAAATCAAAGCCTAGATTATAGTTTTATAGTCTAGGCTATTTTTTATAAAAACATTTAGCAATGTTTATAATTTATGTAATCATGGTATTTTTGGCTTTTAAAGTATATAATTTTCTCATAATTAATAATAAAACAAAAATTATGAGGTGAGTTTATGCTAAAGAATATATTAAAAATAAATAGACCGGATTTTGTTGAGTTGACCACAGAAACAAAAACAGTGACTGCTAAATGGGAAAATGATGATTATAATTTAGATGATATAAATGTCAATCTAAATCAGGATAATGAACATTTAGCTATTTTTCTTACTGCTCAAACTTCAAAAGTGAAATGGATAAAATTGAGATGGAATAATTTGAGTTGGGATAAAAATGTTCGTTTTTTAGGTGATGCATGGGAACGTGGATATGGTGATATGGAATGGAAAGGTATGAATCCAAATCGTTTTATGCCATGGTATTTCTGTGCTAAAAGTGAAGCAAAATCTGCTTGTTATGGGGTAAAAGTAAGACCTTCAGCAATGTGTTTTTGGCAAGTGGATTCTTTAGGTATGACTTTATTTTTAGATGTTCGTTGTGGTGGTAGCGGTGTAAATCTAAAAGGTAGAGTGATTAAGCTTGCTGATGTTATAGCTTGTGAAATGCGTGATTGCACTAGTTTTGAAGCTATGCAAGAATTTTGCGGTCAGATGTGTGAAGACCCAATTTTGCCTAAATATCCTGTTTATGGTAGCAATAACTGGTATTATGCTTATGGCAAAAGTTCAGAAAGTGAAATTCTAGCTGATTGTGATTATATTTTAAATCTAACAAAAGATATAGAAAATAAACCATATATGGTTATTGATGATTGTTGGCAAGAACATCATCGTTTAAATGAATATAATGGTGGTCCATGGACAAAGGGAAATGAAAAATTCCCAGATATGAAAGATTTAGCTGATAAATTAGTGCAAAAAGGCGTGCGTCCAGGTATTTGGGTGAGATTATTATTAAATGAAGATGAAAATATAAAAAATGAGTGGAGATTATCACATAATAATTGTATCGACCCAACTAATCCAGAAGCACTCAATTATATTAAAGAAGATATCAAGAGAATTTGTAATTGGGGATATACTTTAATCAAACATGATTTTTCTACTTTTGATTTATTTGGCAAATGGGGCTTTCAAATGAGTCCACTTGTAACAGATGATGGTTGGCATTTTTATGATGATAGTTTGACAAGTGCTGAAGTGGTGAAATTATTATATAAAGCTATTTTAGATGCAAGTGTGGAAGCTTCTAATGGAGAGACTTTGATACTTGGCTGTAATACTATAGGTCATTTAGGTGCAGGTTATATGCATATTAATCGTACTGGTGATGATACAAGTGGTGTTATTTGGGAAAGAACTAGATTTATGGGCGTGAATACATTAGCTTTCCGTTTACCTCAGCATGGCAAATTCTATGAAATTGATGCTGATTGTGTAGGCATTGATGGCGGTATTTCATGGTCAATGAATAAACAATGGGCAGATGTATTAGCGCAAAGTGGAACACCTTTATTTATTTCTGTTAGACCAAATATTTTAAATGAAACAGAAAAACAAGAATTACATGAGATTTTAAAAGTAGCATCTAAGCAAGAACATCATGTAATTCCTGTTGATTGGGAAGAAACTACTTGCCCAGAGCATTGGCAAGATAAAGACCATGGTATAGATTGCAAATATCAATGGTTTGAAGAAACTGGTTTGAAATTTAATCCAAATTCAATACGTTATCAAACTTTCTTAGCTATGGTTGAATGATTTAATATTTTACTAAATCGTTTGGTTGGAGATAGTGTTGACGATATTCTCGTGGAGAGATATTCGTAACTTGTTTAAATGCACGTGAAAAAGCAAAAGCATTTTTATAGCCACATGATAAAGCTACGCTATAAATAGGAATTTTCGTTTTGCTTAAAAGTTCACGTGCATTTGCTATTTTGGCATTAGTTAAGAATTGTTGTGGTGAAGTATTTAATTCTTGTTTAAATAATGCATATAAATGACTTCTACTGATATTGAGATATCTAGCGATATCATTTACACTTAAATTAGTAAAAGTATTTTTTTCGATATATTCAATCGCTTTAGTTACATAAAAACTATTATTTAATTCGACTTTGTTATAAACACTTTGTAAAGCCTCATGAAGTTTGGCAAAAATGAGATATAATTTACTTTGTAGATAACATTCATTTGCAGGTGTGAGTTGATGATAAGAGAGCATTTCTTTGATTATTTCATAGATGGTTTGATTGCAAGATAGATTGATAATGGGATTATCTGTATTTAAATTTGACTGTTTAAGTAAGTGAGGCACATAATCGCCATTGAAACAAATCCATGTATAAGTCCATGGGTTTGTAGGTTCTGCTTTATATAAAGTTACTGTTCCTGGTTCTGTGAGAAAACATTGATTTTCATTTAATTTATAATGTTTATTATTTAGATAATAATGCCCTTGACCTTTCAAGATAAAATGAAGCATATAATAATTGCGAACAGCTGGCCCATAAGAATGTGTAGCACCACATTTTTCCCAGCCACATGATACTAAATATAAATCTTTGGAGCTGGTTTTATATTCCATGATTGCAACATCAGACATAAATTCACCGCATTTCTAAAATTAGTTTATATTATTTATCCTAAAGAGAAGTAAATAAGATGTCAATTGAAAAGCGTTAGGAAAAATATTTTGTTTAATTGGCTTTAATTATAATGAAAATAAGTGTAAGATTAATAATATAATTAGTTTTGTAAATAAAAGTAGAATAAAGGGAGGATAAATAGTGTGATTGATTTACATGTACACTCTACAATGTCTGATGGAACGTATACTCCTAGTCAATTGATAAAATTGGCTAAAGACGAAGGACTAAAGGCAATGGCTTTGACTGACCATGATACTATATATGGAAATAAAGAAGCTCAAGAAAGTGCTGAAAAATATGGTGTAGAATTTATTCATGGTATGGAATTAAGTTTAAATTATAATGATCATCAAATACATGTAGTAGCTTTGGGTTTTGATGAAGAAAGTACAGCTTTTAAAGATTTTTATCATGAATTAAGACAGAAAAAACAATCATCAATAGTATCTGTTATTGATTATTTACAAAAACAAGGTCTAGATATTTCAGTAGCGAAGGTAGAGCCTTTTATTGCTGGAGGAGCATTGGATAAATATGCTATTTTGCGTTATTTAGTATCTGATAAATCAAAAGCAGGAGATATCCAATATTTATGGGATAGATATATTGATCCAGCTTTTAATAATTTGAACTTAAAAATAACAGAAAATCCTAAAGCTGAAGATGCGATTTGTGCTATGAAACAGGCAGGAGCTGTTACTTCATTAGCCCATTTTCATAAAAAGATAGGATTTAAAAATTATACAAGAGAAGAACAAGAAGCAAATATAAAATATTTACATGAAATTGGATTAGATGGTATGGAAGCATATTATCCTAATTATACTGAAGATGATGAGAAATTTGCTCATTATTTAATTAAAAAATATGATTTATTGCCAACGGGCGGAACTGATTTTCATGGTGGTAATAGACCATCTGTAGAATTAGGTAGTGGAACGAATAATAATTTAAATATTCCTTATGAGTTTTATCAAAATATCTGTAAACGCTTAAATCGTTGATTTTAATAAATATTTAAAATATAATTATTTGTGGATAATAATTAATATTAATAGTTGACAAAGAGATGTATTAATTATATTATATAAGTGTAATATGAAAACGAATTGATGCCTAGTATAAAAAGGCTAAAAGAAATAAGATATATTGGAGGCTATTAATTATGAAAAAATGGGTTTGCACTGTATGTGGTTGGGTTTATGATGAAGAACTTGGAGATCCAGATTACGATTTAGCTCCTGGTGTAGCATTTGAAGATTTACCAGAAGATTTCGTATGCCCATTATGCGGTGTTGGTAAAGACCAATTCGAAGAAGAAGCTTAATTAAATTTTATAAAATTAAGACATTAACGCAGTATTGCCAATTTTTATATTTGGTATACTGCGTTATTTAGTTTATGTATTTGTGAGGTGTAATTTTGTTTAAAAGAAAATATCATCATAATGCTTCATCTGAAGATTGCAGTAAACTTTGTTGTACAAAAATCGAAAATTTTTCAGCTCATGCGGGTGATACAGAAATTTTTACTGATGTGAATATGCACATTCATTGTGGGCAATTAACTGCTTTGATCGGGCCAAATGGAGCTGGAAAATCAACTTTATTAAAATGTATTTTAGGGCAAGTACCGCATAGTGGAAAATTGCATTATGTAGATGCTAAAGGAAAGCACACGGGAAATCCAATCATAGGATATGTTCCTCAATATTTGCGATTTGATCGTACTTCACCTACTAGTGTAATGGATTTTTTCGCAGCGTGTTTATCAAAATATCCTGTATGGCTTTGCAGTATGAAAAAACTAAGACCAAAGGTATTAGAAAGTTTGCGTAGGGTAAAAGCTGAACATTTGATAGATAGAAGATTAGGAGCTTTGTCTGGCGGTGAAATGCAACGTGTATTGTTATCTCTAGCTTTGAATCCTATGCCAGATTTATTGTTATTAGATGAGCCCGTATCTGGGGTAGACCATAATGGTTTGAAATTATTTTATGAGATTGTTTCTGAACTTAGAGAAAAAGAAGATATGGCAATCGTTTTGATTTCACATGATTTACCACTTGTAGCCCAATATGCTGATCAAGTCGTTTTATTAAATAAAAAAGTGATTTGTAAAGGCACTCCACAGGAAGTATTTAATCGCAAAGAAACAAAGACTTTATTTGGAAATATCGTGGCTCCATTAGAAGAGGAGGACGAAGTATGTTAGATATTATTTACAATTGCTTAGATGTGATTTTACCTTTTGCGTGGACAAATCATATATTTATGAAAAATGCCTTTTTGGCTGTGTTGATGATTACTCCACTTTTGGGCATTTTAAGCACTATGGTTGTCAGCAATCGCATGGCGTTTTTCTCTGATTCATTAGGTCATGGAGCTTTTACTGGGGTAGCTGTTGGTGTATTGTTAGGTAGTGGTGAACCGCTTATTTCGTTGATTGTATTTTCGATAATATTTGCAGCATTGATCACTTATATAAAACATCGCAGTAGTGCTTCTACAGATACAATTATTGGTGTTTTTTCTTCGGCTGGTATAGCTATAGGTCTTATCTTGATGTCACATGGTGGCAGTTTTAATAATTATACTTCTTATTTTATTGGTGATATTTTAAGTATTACAGCCAGTGAACTTGCATATTTATTCATAACTTTTATTGTTGTGGTCATTGCGTGGTGTTTGTTGTTTAATCAAATATTAATAATTAGTATAAATGATGGTTTTGCTGCTAGTAGAGGTATTAAGACTTTATATATTGAAATGATTTTTGCTGCTATTGTAGCTGTTGTAGTTTCCATAAGCATTCAATGGGTAGGATTATTGATTATAAATTCTCTATTGATTTTACCAGCAGCTGCTGCCAGAAATATAGCAGTTAATGCTAGACAGTATCATGCTTTATCTATTTGTTTTGCCATTTGTGCAGGAATTTTGGGACTTGTGATTTCTTATTATGCTGATATTGCAACTGGGGCAACTATTGCTATTTTTGCAGCGATTATATTTTTTGTTACATTATTTTTGCGACCATATTTTCAAAATTGATCGATTAAGTTTATGATTGTACTAGATTTAATATTTTGATTGTGTTATACTTAGGTTTACAAGTTTACTTTAATGTATAAAAATGAGGTTTTTATGAAAATAACTAAAAAAATAAAAGATGAAATGTTGGAGATTTTAGAAACGACATATAAAGATGCTAAGCCAGCTTTGATTTTTAATAATCCTTTTGAATTATTGATTGCAGTTATATTATCAGCACAGTGTACGGATAAACGTGTGAATATAACTACAGCTCGTTTATTTGCCAAGGCCAATACTCCAGAAAAGATTTTGGAGATGGGTGTTACTGCTTTAGAAGAAGAAATTCGTGATTGTGGACTATTTAGAAATAAAGCAAAAAATATAATAGCTACTTGTCATAAATTATGTAGTGATTATAATGGTGAAGTTCCAGAGCAATTTGAAGAGTTATTGAAACTGCCAGGTGTAGGCAGAAAAACGGCAAATGTTGTTTCTAGTATTGCCTTTAATCGTCCTGCTATAGCTGTGGATACGCATGTATTTAGAGTATCCAATCGTTTGAAATTAGCTGAAGGTAGTACTCCAAATGAAGTAGAAAAAGGATTGCAAAAAGCAATACCTATGGAAAAATGGTCAGATGCACATCATTGGCTTATATGGCATGGTCGTAAACTTTGTAGAGCAAGAAATCCTTTATGTGGAGAGTGTCCACTCAAAGATATTTGCCCTTCTGCATTATTGAAAGCTTGATATAATTATATTGAGGAGATGTTTTGATGATTTATCGTAAAGCTACATTTAACGATGTTGAAGAAATATACAATTTAGTAAATTTATATGCTCAAGAAGGAGTAATGTTAGCACGTTCACGAAATACTTTATATGAAACTTTGAGAGATATGTATGTTGCTGAAGAAAATGGCGAAATACTAGGTGTAGGAGGTCTGCATATAGTTTGGGATGAATTGGCAGAAGTCCGCACTTTAGCAGTAGCGAAAAAAGCTTTACGTCGTCATATTGGTGCAAATATTGTAAAACATCTCATAGAAGAAGGAAAAGATTTAGGTATAAGGAAGGTATTTACCTTAACATATCAAGATAAATTCTTTGGTAGTTTAGGATTTAAAGTAGTGACAAAAGATGATTTACCTCAAAAGGTTTGGAAGGATTGCATCGATTGTCCTAAATTTCCAAATTGTGACGAGATTGCGATGGAAATGTATATTTGATAGATTAAAGCTGACTTATTGTACTAGTCAGCTTTATTTTTTTGTCTTTATAAAAAATAGGTATTAGGATAAAATTAAGATAATAATATTGATAGTTTAATACATAATTTTAATTAGATATATTTTTATTAATATTTCAGGAGATGATTTTTTGCAAGCTGGAGAAACAACATTAAATAAATTATTAAATACATCTCGTCAATTCATAGTGCCTATTTTTCAGAGAAATTATAGTTGGCAAAAAAGCCAATATGAACAATTATGGTTGGATATTTTGCGTGCTAGTAAATTTAAAGAAAAACAAAATCATTTTATTGGCTCTATTGTGTATATTGATATGGGAACACCAGCGGGAAGACCTCAACAATTATTATTGATTGATGGTCAACAACGTTTGACGACAATTTCTATTTTATTATGTGCGATAAAAGATTATGTACAAAAATTTGATTTGAAAACAAAATTTATTAATTTAGCAAAAATAAAAAATCAATTTTTATATAATAGTGATGAAGTAGATGAAGATAGATACAAATTATTATTGAATGTGCAAGATAAAGAAACGTATATAAAATTGGTAGATGATACATTATTTACAGTGAATAAGCCTGCTATGAATATCATTAAATGTTATGAATTTTTTTATGCCCAGATAGAAGAATATGTAAAACAACATGGACAAATAGATGATATTTATACAGGAATTTTCAAATTGAGTTTAGTATCGATTTCTTTGGATAAAGATAGTGATAATCCCCAGATGATTTTTGAAAGTATGAATTCCACAGGTAAAGATTTATCACAGACGGATCTATTGCGTAATTATTTATTGATGGATTTAACGCCAGAAAAGCAAAATTTGTTGTATAAGACATATTGGAAACCGATGGAAGAATTATTCGGTGAAGATATTTATAAAAATGATTTAAATAAATTTGATTATTTTATTCGTGATTTTTTGACTTTAAAAAATGATACAGGACATATTTGTAAGATAAACAATGTATATGAGAATTTTAAGCGTTATTATTTAGATAATAATTGCGAGAAATTTGCTATATTAAAAGAATTATTTACGTATGCGAAATATTATGCTTGTATTGATTTATTGCAAGAAAAAGATGATGACTTAAAATTTTATTGGCGAGAATTAAAAAAATTAGATAGTCATGTGGCATATCCATTTTTGCTTAGATTGTATGATGACTATAGTAAGCAGATGTTAACTAAAAATGATTTTATAAGGATTTTGCAAGTGGTGATGAGTTATCTATGGCGAAGAGCTATTTGTGAAATACCGACCAATTCACTTAGTAAAACTTTTGCTACTTTATATCAAGAAGTAAATAAAAAAGATTATGCTAATAGTGTAATTAAAGCTTTTGTATTTAAGTCAAGTTATAAGCGATTTCCGTCTGATTATGAGGTACGAGAAAAATTGCAAACGAAGGATATATATCATTTCCGCTTGCGTAAATATTTATTAGAAGCGTTAGAAAATTATTATCATAAAGAGCCCATTGATTTAAATACAGCAAATTACACTATAGAACATATTATGCCTCAAAATATAGAACATAATCTATCATGGCAAAAAATGTTAGGTGAAGATTGGCAAGAGGTGCATAGTCTGTATTTGCATACTTTAGGTAATTTAACGCTAACAGGTTATAATGCAGAAATGAGCAATAAATCTTTTTACGAAAAAGTGAATTGTGAAAGTGGATTTAAACATAGTCATTTGAACTTAAATGAAAGTATTGCTCAATGTGATGTATGGGATAAAAAGGCTATTCAACGAAGAACGAATATATTGACGGATATAATTTTAAAAATATGGCAATATCCAGAATTTTAAATTGTTAATAGGGGTTGTGTTTTATGTTAGATAAAAAAATAACTGATGGCGAATTAGAACTATATCTGGAAGAAAATCATCATGTGGATTTTATAATTGAAGAGGAAACAGCATATACTAAAGAAGAGATTGAACAGATAAAATTTATACTAGACGAAAAGATAAATAATTTAGAGCTAGAAATAGATAATTTAGTTGAGACAGATGATAATGATTTTATCAATGGAGAATTTATGCGACAAGAAGAAAATGAAGATGATTCTATAATTGATAAAGAAAAAATCAATGAATTAAAATCGACATTAAATGATAAAATCAATAAATTAGAATTAGAGTTAAAGAACTTATAAATTATTATTGGGCACACAAAAAGGCATATAGAGAAAATAGTAATGGATTTTAAATATTTAAACAAGCTTTAGACTATTGATTTTAAAGCTTGTTTAATTTTTAGGAGGTGAAAAAATGCACGATATATGGAACCCATGGCATGGTTGTCTTAAATATAGTGAAGGCTGTAAAAATTGTTATATGTATTATTTAGATAAGATAAGAGGCAATAGTGGAGCGTATATCTATAAAGTAAAGGCAAATTTTTATTATCCATTAGCTAAAAATAAACAAGGTGAATATAAGATAAAAAGCGGTGAACAAATAAGGGTTTGTATGACATCAGATTTTTTCTTAAAGGAAGGCGATGAGTGGCGAGAAGAAGCATGGCGAATAATAAAAGCTAGAAGTGATGTTATATTTATATTGATAACAAAAAGAGCAGAAAGAATAAGAGCATGTTTACCTAAAAATTGGGGCGATGGTTGGGAAAATGTGTTTTTGTATGTAACTTGTGAAAATCAAAAGCGTGCAGATGAGAGAATACCTATATTATTGAATTTGCCATTTAAACATAAAGGTATAATAGTTGCTCCATTTTTAGAGAATGTAAGTATAGCAAAATATTTAAAAAATGGAGAAATTGAGCAAGTGATTTGTGGAGGGGAAAATTATAATGGAGCTAGAGTTTGTGATTTTGATTGGGTGAAAAACTTGCGACAAGAATGCGTAACATCAAATATTACATTTTGTTTTATGGAAACAGGAACAGTTTTTATGAAGGATAAAAAAATATATAATTTACCTTCAAAGGATTTGCAAAGTAAAATGGCTTTTAGATCTAAAATGAATTATCAAGGCAAAGAAATAGTATTTAAATTATACGATCAATTTGGAAGATTATTAGATAAAGAAAAATTGTATAAAAGAAGTTTCAAGCTAAAATGCAACGAATGTGCTAGTAAACTTATTTGTAATGGTTGTAGTAATTGTAAAGAAAATTGTTAATAAAAAACCTAATCCCTTAAATAACAAGAGATTAGGTTTTTTAAATTAATGATTTTTTTCGTATTCAGTTAAAACTTGTTCAAGGATTTCAGCAGTAGCTTTTACTGTATTTAAGCAGTGAACTTCTTTAGAGAAAAATTTTGTTTTAATTTGACAGCAGAGTCTAGAAGAAAAATGAGCTTGGAAAGCTCTGACAAAGTTCAACATTAAAGGTTTTAAATCATCAGTTTCATGAGCTTTAGTTTCGATATATTTGCTGGAAATAACACATGCTGAACCACTTAAAGCACCACAAATATCACCAACTTGAAGGCCACCACCAAATGCTCCTGTCATTTTTAAAGCTTTGTCGTCAAGATTTAGATTGTAATATTCATTGCCTGCACGAGTAAGGCTTTCGGCACAATTATAACCTTGTATGTAATATTTTTCTGCTATGTCTTTTAACATAATATAATTCTTAGTCTCCTTTTATAAAATATTAAAGATATATAATTTAGTATTATAGCATATATTTTTAAATACTAGCAAAATGGTATATAATAAACATATCAAATAAGAGAGGTAAAACTATGAAAAAAATAGTTGAAATTTGTTGTGGGAGTTATGAAGATGCTATCAATGCTTATAATGGAGGAGCTGAAAGAATAGAATTAAATTCGGCATTACATTTAGGCGGATTAACACCTAGTGTATCTACGTTAAAATTAGTGAAAAAACATACTAAATTAAGGGTAATTTGTATGGTAAGACCAAGAGGAGCAGGTTTTTGTTATAGTGATTTAGAAAAAAAGCAGATTTTTGCTGAAGCAAAAGCTTTGTTAGAGCGTGGAGCTGATGGATTAGCTTTTGGTTTTTTAACTGAAGATAGAACAATTGATTTAGAATGTACACAAAAAATGGTAGATTTAGTACATCACTATGGTAAGACAGCAGTATTTCATAGAGCTTTTGATTGTGTAAAAGATGACAAAACAGCAATAAATGAATTAATAAGATTAAAGGTAGATAGAGTATTAACTAGTGGACTGAAAGCAACAGCTGTAGAAGGAAAAGAAATTATTAGAAATTTACAAGAAACAGTAGGAGCAAAAATAGAGATTTTAGCAGGTAGTGGTATTAATAAAGATAATGTAAAAGATTTAATAGAATATACAAAAGTAAAGCAGATACATTCATCTTGTAGGGCTTGGCAAGAAGATAAAACGACTTTTGGCGATTTTGTGAATTATGCATTTGCTCAAGGTGAAAATAAAGCTTGTTATGATTATGTAGATGAAAATTTAGTGAGAAATTTAATCGAAGCTGTTAATGAATAATTTTTTTAAGTTAGGAGAATGATTTTGCAGTTAAAATGGGAGAGTTTTAATTATAATTTGAAAAGAGATTTCAAGTTATTTATTTTTGTTTGGTTATATTTAAATTTATTACGTGTAATTTCATTGATAACGATGAAAAGTTATGCTGGTGATATAAATTTAAATGATATTTTGTTGACTATCTATTATGGGGCGAGAATTAGTTTAAAAACAGCAGGCGTGCTTATGCTATTTACATTTATTTTTGTTACATTAATAGGTTGGTTGATAAATAAACGTTTAGATAAATTGAGGTTAGGATTATCAGCAGTATTTTTATTTATATTGAATTTTTTATTTGTAGCAAAATATTTTTATTATAGGGAATTTCATACTAATTTTAATGAAATGGTATTTAATGCTGTAAATGATGATGTAAAAGCTTTATTTTATACAATGATAGAGCAATATCATTTATTGGAAGGTACAGTAATCATTATTTTATTTACAGCTATAGTCGTATATATCTTGAAAAAGTATCTTGCTTGGCAGTGGATAAAAAAATCTTTTAAATTTGAAAAAAATCTTGTATTTAAAATATCAGTGATAGTATTTACTTTAGTTTTTGCTTTATTTGTACGCTTTGGTGCTAGTTTTTCGTATGCAAAATCCATTCATTGGGAAAATTGTGCAAAAACAAAGGATACTTTTCTTAATGAGATAATTTTAGATGATATACAGGCTATCTATCGAGGATATTCTATTAAAAAACGCATTGATAATGGCGTGATTTATGGCGTGCATAAGGAAAATATTGCTCAAGATATAGAGTTTTTAGCGAAAAATAGTGATGCTTATCGTCTGCAAAAACAAGACTTAAGTAAAATAGATAGTAATTTAGTATATCAAGCTCATGGTAATATAATTGACAAGAAACAACATATATTTATTATAATCGGTGAAAGTTTTGCTCAATGGCCATTATTAGATGAATATGCAAATTTGCAATTAGGCGAAAATATGCGAGCTATTATGCAAAAAGATAATGCAACATATACACATAATTTCATGCCTAATGGTGCATTTACACCTATGGCAGTAAATGCTATTATTTGTGGTTTATCTGATGTAAATATATATCCTAATCATCAATATGAGTCATATAAGCAGGTATATGCAACATCTTTTGCACCACAGATAAAAAAATTAGGATATAAAACACAGTTTTGGTATGCTGGTTTTAGTGGTTGGGAAAGAATAAAAGATTTTGCTTTGGCACAAGGTTTTGATGAATTCCATTGTGCATCAGATTATCAATATCCATCAGGTAATGTGTGGGGCTGTGATGACGAATTTATTTTTGATAAGTTAAAGCAAGAAGTAGCTCAAAATGATGAACCTACAGTATATGTGATTTTATCTGTATCAAATCATGCCCCTTATAGTGTAGATTTAGCAAAAGCAGGTTTTCCGAAAGAAGAAGTACGAGCTAAATTACCTGTAGATGTGCAAAATGATGAAGATTTATTGAATAAATTAGGTCATTATTGGTATACAGATAAAGTGATTGGCAATTTTGTTAAAGATATTGAAACAATATATCCTAAAGAAAATCTATTTGTAATTACTGGTGACCATGCTGATAGAACAAATATAGAAGCGAAACCTACATTATTTAATAGATATACTGTACCATGTATTATCTATGGTGATGGTATTACGAAAAATATATTATCAGATAAAGTGGCTGGCGGTCATATTAATATTGGGGCAACGGTATTTGAATTAATAGCACCGCAAGGCTTTGAATATTATAGTTTAGGTAAAGCTTTAACAAGAGAAGCAAATGTAGGCTTTAATGATGGCGTTTGGATAACAAATAAGCAGATTGGTAAATTAGATGGGAATGAACCTGTAGAAGTAGAACAAACTTTAAAAGCATATAGAACAATCTCTTGGTGGAGAAGTATAAACGGTAATACAATTAAATAAAGCAAAATAGCCATTTTCTTAGTTATAAAATAATAAAAAGAAAATGGCTATTTTTATATATTATCGAGATATTAATTTAAATTAGTTTTGTTTTAAAGTACGTTGTTTTAATACTTCATAAGCTAAGATAGCAGCAGCATTAGAAGCATTTAAAGAATTTACTTTGCCACGCATTGGAATTTTAACGATGAAATCACAAGCATTTTTTGTAAGACGGCTAACACCGCGACCTTCACTGCCGATAACTAAAACGAGCGGGCCTGTCATATTAGCGTCATAATAATTTTCTGTACCGTCCATATCTGCTCCAGCTACCCAAAGGCCTTTTTGTTTTAATTCTTCTAAAGTTTGTACCACATTACCAATACGAGCTACAGGAACATATTCTAAAGCTCCAGCAGAAGTTTTGGCTACGATAGAAGATAATGGGCAACTGCGATGTTTAGGAATTAAAATACCGTGAGCACCAACAGCGTCAGCAGTACGTAAGATAGCACCGAGATTATGAGGATCTTCTAATTCATCTAATAAAATAATGAATGGGTCTTCATTGCGTTCTTTGGCGAGGTTTAAAATATCATCGAGTTCTACATAATCAACAGGAGCTGCATAAGCTGCAATACCTTGATGACGTTGACCGCCACAGATTTGGTCAAGTTTTTCAGTATTTACATTTTGCACAATGATACGGCGTTCTCTAGCGAGTGTCATGATTTCAGGCATAGAACCACCATGAGCACTATCTGCGATCAAGATGCGATTGATAGAACGGCCACTTTTTAAAGCTTCGCGAACAGCATTGCGACCAAGTAAAATATCTTCACTAATTTCTATTTTTTTTGGTCTGGCTTGACGCACATCATTAATTTTTTTCTTTGGACGAGGACTTACTACAAATTTATTTTTTTTATCTTTTTTAGGTTTGTTTTTTGTTGGACGCATGATAATCTCCATTTCTTATTAATATTTTATAAATTATTCTTCACGTAATTTGAGCATTTCTTTAAATTTACCGCAAGTCATAGCACCTTCAGGGCAACGACCAGTGCGAACACAAGTTGCACCTGCATTTTTAAATAAAAGAGGAGCTACTTTTTTTACTTCAGCGAGCATTAAATATGCCATTTGGCGAATTTCCCATTGAGCACGATTACAGCAACGAAGAGAAAAGAAGTTAAGTAATGAACGAGCATTAAATGTTGCTAAGACTTTTGTTTCGGTAGCATTAGCTAAAACATAGCGAGCATCTTCTTTAGGAATATCCATAGCAACTAATTCATCATAAGTTTGGCGAATTGTATGCATTAGATTTTCGAATTTTGCTTTAGCTTCATCATTTTCAGCGATTGATGGCGGTAAAATATATTCAAAATCATGTTCACTTACATAACGTTGAGATTGTTGAGAGTAAGAAGCAATGCGATGACGTACTAATTGATGAGAGAGTACGCGAGAAATACCCTCAATAGCAAAAGTAAAAGTAACATGTTCCATAGTGGAAGCATGGCCCATGCTGATAATTTTTTCTACAAGTTTTGTGACTTGTTCATCAGTCATTTTTTCAGATAACTCTTCTGCACCAGCAGGAGAATAACAAAGACGAGCTGCCATAGCTACAGTACGTTCTGGCTCAGCAGTATATTTCATAAGTTTAACTTTAATCAAAGTAAAGCACTCTCCTAATATAAATTAAGTAAATTAATTATAACTAGTTTTAAAATTTTTCACAAGCTACTAGTTTTAAAACTTTTTATAAGTTGAAAAAAATAAAGCGTAGTAAAAAAGAGCAATACTAATAATTTACATTTAATAATTAGTATTGCTCTTTCATTATAGAATTAAATTTCGTTTAAATAATCGGTTACAGACTTAATAGCATTAGCACCATCGGAAGCAGCAGTTAAGACTTGACGTAAATCTTTAGTACGTAAATCACCAGCTACAAAAAAGCCTTTAGCATTTGTTTTACCTGTTTCATCAGCAATAACATAACCAGCATCATCAGTATTGACAAAATCAGGTACTAGTTGATTATTAGGTATCATGCCCACTGCCACGAAAATTCCATCTACAGGAATATCTACAATTTCGCCAGTCTTTTTATATTCAATTTCAATAGCAGAAACTTTTTTATCCCCTTTGATAGATTTTGGCAAAGCAGATTTTACAAATTCTACATTTGGCATAGCAAAAATTTTCTCTTGAGAATGTTTATCTCCACGTAATTCATCACGACGATGGATTAAATAAACTTTTTCACAGATTTTGGCAAGGAATAAAACATCTTCAAGAGCAGTATTTCCGCCACCAATAACAGCAGTTGTTTTATTGCGATAAAAAGCACCATCACAAGTAGCACAATAATAAACACCACGGCTTAAATATTGCTGTTCTCCAGGAATATCCAAAGTGCGAGGATTAGCACCAGTAGCTAAAATTACAGATTTAGTCAAGATTGGTTCTTGTCCATTAACTTCAATAGTATAAGTATTATCCTCGTTTTGTTTAATAGCAGTTACTTCAGCTTCTTTAATTTCAGCACCTAATTTTTCAGCATGTTCTTGAAGTGCCATAGAAAAAGAAGCTCCATCAATATTAGGCATACCAGGATAATTATCTAAATCATTAGTAGTGACAATCTGACCACCACTATAACCTGCTTTTTCCAAAACAACATAATTTAAAGCAGCACGAGAAGCATATATAGCAGCAGCAAGACCAGCAGGCCCACTGCCGATGATAACAGTATCTAACATAAAATCACCTACAATACAAAATCAATATTTCTTATAAAATAATAATTATTATCCATTGCTTAAATTATAATATAAAAAACAACAAAATGTCTACAAAAATATTGCAGAAAAAAGAATCATAATATATAGTAAAAGGAAAGGATAGAAGTAAAGAAGCAAGCTTAGCAAAAGTCTAGACGAAAGAAGGAAGAAAAATGAAAAAAAAATCACCTCGCCTACAATTAAATATAAGATTAACTCCCGAACAAAATGAACTAATAAAACAAAAACTTAAACAAACACAACTCTCAAAAACTCAATTTGTAATAGATTGTATAAACAACAATCCAATATACATAATTCCAAGTCTAGAACAAACAATATCACAAATAAAATACCTAGGAAATAAAGTAAACGAACTATCTAATAAAATAGAAACAAAAGATGAAAATACAGAAAAACTTCTACAAGAAATACAACAAGGATGTGATGAATTTTGGCAATTATTAAAGTCGTTAAAGCAGGAAAAACAAAATCAAGCTTAAAAGCAGCACTAAATTATATTGCGAATGAAGAAAAAATAATCACACCAACAGGAAAAAAATTAATGACTTCATTGAATTGTTGGGGTTCACTAAAAAATATTTATGACACAATGATCGCCACAAAAGAATTATATCGAAAAGCAATAGATAATAGAAATAGTGAAATGTATAAACATTTTCAGCAATCATTTAAGCCAAATGAAATAACTCCAGAAAAAGCCCATGAAATAGGAAAAAAATGGGCAATGCAAAATTTTGCTCAAGATGGTTTTGAAGTATGTATATGTACTCACTTAGATACAGAACATATACATAATCACTTTATCATCAATTCAGTGAATGCTATAACAGGTAAAACCATAGAAATACATGCCAATAAAACTTTAGAAAAATTAAAATATAGTTCTGATGAATTATGCAGAGAATATAATTTATCAGTTATTGAAAGAGATATATTTGCTCAAAACAAAAATCATGAATATAATATGCGTAAAAAATATAGCTTTTTAAGAGAACAATTTAGAGATTTAACGTGGCAGAAAACAGTTTATGATAAAATAATAGATATTTTAAATAAAAGTAGAAATAAAAACTTTAAATATTTTGAACAGGAATTATTAAAAGTTGGTATAAAACTGGAACATGAACGTTTAAAGAAAGATTTTATCTTTAATTATATTGATGAAAATAGAAAAGTTAGTGATAAAACTTTAGCTAAAACTTTTCATGATGATAAAATTCTACGTAGTAATATTGAAATGATATGGGGAAAAACTCTTCAATATGATTTAGATAAAAAAATATATTTATCCGAAAAAAAACAAGGATTTTATAAATTAATAGAGAATTTAATAAAAACAATTGATAAGATAAATAAATTAAATATAAAAACTAAAATAGAGTTTTATATATTTATGGAAAAACAAGGTTGGTTAATAAAAGATACACAAACAGGTAGAGCTTTTTATAATCAAGAACAAGATAGATATTTATATGATAATACTATTTATAAACTTGTAAAAAATAAAATATATTGTTTGCAATATATAGAACAAAATTTAACATAAAGGAGCTTTACTTATGGGGACAATGATTAAAGGTCATTTATTGGCATTATTTACAATCATTTGTTGGGGAACAACATTTATATCGACTAAGATATTATTAGTTGATTTTTCGCCAATTGAGATATTATTAACAAGATTTATAATTGGTCTTAGTATTTTATATATAATTAGACCTGAGCCTTTGAAACTAAGACATGAAGAACATCGTTTATATTTAGTTATAGCAGCATTATCAGGGATTACTCTGTATTATTTAATGGAAAATATTGCATTGACATATACGTATGCTTCAAATGTAGGTATTATTACGACAACAGCTCCTTTTTTTGCAGCGATTTTAGCTAGTTTTACTTTACGAAAACATACAATTACAGGGCCGTTCATCTTAGGTTTTATAATTTCAATGATAGGTATAATTTTTATTGCTCTTGAAGAAAGTAGTTTGAATATAAATCCTAAAGGTGATATTTTAGCTTTAGGAGCTGCTATCTTATGGGCTGTGTATGCTGTAGTATTGAAAAAAATATGTGCATTTAGATATGATATGATTGTAGTTACTAGAGAAATTTTTCTTTATGGTGTTATTTTGATGATACCGCCCGTTATATTTATGGGTTTTGATATTGATTTAATATATTTATTAGAACCTGTGAACTTAGCAAATATGTTATATTTGGGGATATTTGCTTCAGCTATTTGCTTTTTAACATGGAATTTTGCTACTAAGTATCTAGGTGTAGTGAAAACAACAGTATATATATATGCTTGTCCTGTAGTTACAGTAATCACTGCTTATATAGTATTAAATGAACCAATAACTTTATATAAATTAATTGGTATGGTATTAGCTATTGTTGGTTTAGTTATATCGCAAAGATGAAGAAAGCTCTCAGAATTTCTGAGAGCTTTTTACTATAAACCTAGATTTTCGCCTACTAAAATAACTTTTATTTTTTTTGCTGGACGACAAATACGAGTAGTAACCATATAAGCACAGCAACTATCACTAGATAAGCAATCGTGACAAGCACCAGTCTGATTGCATGGTGTTTTAGCATTAGGAAAACGCTGTACAACGCTAGGAGCAGCTATATTTCTAGCACGGGCATAAGCATCATCTAGCGTTTTTACAACTTTATTCATGCCTGCTATTATGATTACATTTTTAGGTCCATAAATCATGGCAGCGACACGATTGCCGTTACCGTCGATATTTACTAATTGACCATCTTCACTGATAGCATTAGAGCTCATAAGGAAAGTATCGCAAAGTAGAGCTTTACGCATGAGGTCAAGTCGTTCTTCTGGTGATTTGGCACTATCGCGGTCGATTACTTGATAATGTTCTTTTACATAGGATAATAAATTAATTTCATCAATAGAAATAGAACCTCCCCATGAAACTATATCTTTTTCAGGGATTAATTTAATTGCTTGAGCCAGAGCTTCTTCTTTTGTGCTACAGTAATAAGCTTCAAAATGACGTTTAGTTAAAGCTTTTACTACATTAGGACCTAGTTTGTCATAACGTAATTGTTGAGGTAAATTTCTAGCCATAATATCATCTCCAATATGAATATTTATTTATATTATAATACAAAATATCCATGTTAAGCATAGATAAAGATGAATAAAATAGATACTTAATTAAATTGATATTTACAAAAGAGATTTAAATCTATATTATATTAAATATATAAATATTAATAATAAAGTTTATTAGTAATAGATTGCGGAGGTTAGTTATGGGTAAAATTATTTTAACAGGAGATAGACCTACTGGTCGTTTACATATTGGTCATTATGTAGGTTCTTTAAAAAGACGTGTAGAATTGCAAAACTCTGGAGAATTTGAAAAGATTTTCATTATGATTGCTGATGCTCAAGCACTTACAGATAATGCAGATAATCCAGAAAAAGTTCGTCAGAATGTATTAGAAGTAGCATTAGATTATTTAGCTTGTGGTATTGATCCTAAAAAATCTACAATTTTTGTGCAATCACAAATTCCTCAGCTCTGTGAATTGACATGTTATTATATGAATCTTGTTACTGTATCTCGTTTACAGAGAAATCCTACAGTTAAATCTGAAATTCAAATGCGTAATTTTGAAGCAAGTATTCCTGTTGGCTTTTTAGCTTATCCAGTAAGTCAGGCTTCTGATATTACAGCTTTTAAGGCAACAACTGTGCCAGTTGGTGAAGACCAAGAACCAATGATTGAACAGACAAGAGAAATTGTTCGTCGTTTTAATATGTTATACAATACAGAAACTTTAGTAGAACCAGATATTTTACTTCCAAATAATAAAGCTTGTTTACGTCTTCCTGGTATTGATGGAAAAGCAAAAATGAGTAAATCTTTAGGAAACTGTATTTATTTATCTGATGAACCAGATGTTATTAAACAAAAAGTAATGAGTATGTATACTGATCCTGATCATATTAAAGTTTCTGATCCAGGTAAAATAGAAGGTAATACAGTATTTATTTATTTAGATGCATTCTGCAAAGATGAACATTTTGCTAAATATCTACCTGATTATAATAATTTAGATGAATTAAAAGCACACTATCAACGTGGTGGTCTTGGTGATGTTAAAGTTAAAAAATTCTTAAACGCTGTATTACAAGAAGAATTTGAACCAATTAGAAATCGTCGTAAAGAATATCAAAAAGATATTGCTTATGTATATCAGATTTTAAAAGAAGGTTCTGAAGTAGCTCGTGAAGTAGCTCAACAGACATTACATGAAGTAAAAGATGCTATGAAAATAAATTATTTTGATGATGTTGAATTATTAAATCAACAAATCGATAAATATAAAGACTAATTATTAAGGAAATAGTTCTTTAGATTTTTCTAGAGGGCTATTTCTTTTATTATTGAATTTAAAGTTAGTTTATTGGATAATTAATTAAAAAATATATTAAAGAGGTGAATGCTGATTATTCAGCAAGCTTATGTTAAAAGCAGTTATTTTTGATTTTGATGGAACTATAGGAGATACTTTAAAATTAGTTATTGAGTCGATAAGAGAAGCTGTTAGTCCTTTTATGGATAAAACATTATCTGATGATGAAATAGCAGCTACTTTCGGACCTATAGAAGAAGGTAGTGTATTAAAATTTGTAGATAAAAAATATTATGATGAAGCATGTGAACGATTGTATGAAGCTTATGCAAGATTACATAAAGAAATATCTCCAAGACCATTTGAGGGAGTATTAGATTTAATAAATTATTTAAAAAGTAAAAATATCATAGTAATTTTGGCCACAGGAAAGGGAGCAAAGACTTGCGAGATATCTTTGAAACAATATCACATGGAAAATCTTTTTGATAAAGTAAAAACAGGTTCTATAATAGGTGGTATAAAGCCACAGATGATGCAAGAAGTTATAGATGAATATAAATTATCTAAAGATGAAGTTATTTATGTAGGTGATGCTCCAACTGATATTGATGCAGCAAGACAAGTTGGCATAAAAATAGCCTCTGCACTATATGGAACAAGAATAGAAGAAGAGGCCGTAAAAGCTAAAAAACCAGATGCTATTTGCCATTCTATTGAGGATGTAAAACAGTATTTAACAAGTTTAATAAAATAAATTATCATTTGTTTATAATTTGATTAGAAATGGGCTATTTTCTTGTATAAATTATTTTTTTGTGGTATTTTTATACTAGCTGTAAGATATATACAGCCTTTCTCATTTAAATATATATTAGATGAGAAAGGATTTTTTTATTGGAAAGGATGAAGGTATTATCATGGAAAAAGATATTACAAAAAAGATAAAGCCATTTATAGTGTATAGTATTCCTGTGATTTTACTTATTGCTGTTGTAGCTATTTTTGGTGTTTATAAGTGGAATCAAGGAAAAGGAATTATTAATATTAATGACGCAAAACTTACAAGTGCTAAAGTCATGGTAGTAGCTCAAAATGATGGCACATTGACAGAACTTTTGGTAAATGATGGTGATAAAGTTGAAGCTGGGCAAGTCATCGCTAAGATGAAAGTTGTTGTAACACCTGAACAAATTGAAGCTTTACAAAAAGCATATGATGAAGCAAAAGCAAATTATGATAATTTGGAGCAACAGGTAAAAGCATCTATGGTAGTAAGTCAGCCAGCAGTTACAAGTACTACTGTTTCTACAGGTGATGTGGCAGCAGCTCAAGCTAGATTAGATGCGGCAGCTGCAAATAAACAAAAAATGGATAAATTGTATTCTATAGGTGCAGTAAGTGCAACACAATATGCTGAAGCTCAATCTGAATATGCAGCAGCACAGAGTGCTTTAGCTGCGGCAAGTACACCACAGGTTGTGCAACAACAATCAAGTGCACCAACTACATCTGCTCCATCGAAAGAGTTATCTGAAGCATTAGCTACGGCACAAATTCAATTAAATCAGGCAAAGGCAGCTTTGGATCAAGCACAATCAGATGATAATTATGCAGATATTACAGCACCAGTTAGTGGCATTATATATTTAACAGATTTTAAACAAGGTGATGAATTAAAGCAGGGTGATGTATTTATCAATGTAGGTAATACTAAAAATTTATGGATTGAAGCACCACTTACAGAAGAACAGTATGCAAAAGTACATCAAGGGCAATTTGTACATTATTCCATTGATGGCATGGATTTGACTGGTACTGTTTTAGAGGTAACACATCAAGATAGTGAAGATGAAGAAAATAAAAATTTAACAACTGCTGCAAAAATTTCTTTTCCTGATGAATTAAAAGATAAAATTTTACCTGGTACAGATGCAATAGTTCAAATAACGATAGATAGATAATATTAATGAAATAAGAAAAGATAATGATAATGGACGGTGAAAATTTTGCTGTTAAAGCGATTGGAAGCTTATGGATTTAAGTCATTTGCAGATAAATTAGAAGTAGAATTTGATGAGGGGATAACAGCAATTGTAGGGCCCAATGGAAGTGGTAAGAGTAATATTACAGATGCCATTCGTTGGGTATTAGGGGAACAAAATGTACGTAATTTACGTGGAAATAAGGCAGAGGATATTATTTTCACAGGTAGCTCCACAAGAAGACCGCTTGGGGCAGCAGAAGTATCAGTTACTTTTGATAATAGTGATGGTAAATTGCCGATAGATTTTCAGGAAGTAATGATTACGAGGCGTATATTTCGTTCTGGTGAAAGTGAATTTTTAATCAATAAGACAAAATGTCGTTTAAAGGATATTTATAATTTATTTGCTGATACAGGATTGGGTAAAAATTCTATAAGTGTTATTAGTCAGAATAAAGTAGATGAAGTTTTAAATACAAAGCCAGAAGAGCGAAGATATTTTTTTGAAGAATGTGCGGGAATTACTAAATATCGTGAACGAAAACGAGAAGCTGTACGCAAATTAGATAATACACAGGCAAATGTTGTACGTTTAAATGATATTGTAAGTGAGATTGAGAAACAGTTAGAACCATTAAAAGAACAAGCTGAAAAGACGAAAAGATATAATGTTATTGACAAGGAATATAAAGATTGTAGACTCACGCAAATTTTGTATAAATATGAAAATCTTTCAGCCGAAAATAATAAATTAGATTTAGAGATAAAAGGTTATGAACAAGAAAGAGCTTCATTAGAGGCTACAGTTTCTGTTTCCGAAAGTGAAAAAATCGCTAAAAAAAGTGAGATAAATAAATTAGAACAGAAAATAAAATTACTTGGTGAAAATAATCAAAAAATCCATGAAGAAATAGAACGCAGTCGCAATCAAGCTACTTTATTACAAGAACGTATACGACAGAGTTGTCAGTCTCAACAGCGTTTGGAGGAAAGACAAAATCAGACAAAAGAAGAATTAAAAATATCTTTAGCTGATGGAGAGGAACTGAAAAGAAAAGCTCAAATTGCTAATAATACTGCAGATAAATTGGAACTTGCCTTGCAAGAGGAAAATTTAAGTGTACAAAAAGTAGAAAATGATATTAAAGCGAAAGAAGAAGAAATTAAATTAAAGCAAGAGCAAGATAATGAGAAACGTAAGCAGATAGAAGAACAAAATAAGGTATTATTATTGTTAAAGCGAGATATGTCTGATATAGAGGCAAATATTGAAAATCAACATAGTGCTCATAAAAATGCTATCAATGAAAAGATTGAAAAGAATACAGCTAAGGAGTTATTACAGGTAGAAATTGATAATTTTAGCAAGAAAGTTCAATTAAAACAAGATAGTATAAATTCTCAACAAGGCAATTTAGATGAACTTGTAAAAGTTTGCAAAGAGGCTACAGAATTTATCAATGAAACTCGTCAAAATGTGCGTATGGCAGAGGAAAAAGTAAAATTTTTCCAGGAAATGCAAGCATCATATGAAGGCTTTGGCAAAGCAGTAAAAAGAGTTTTAAAAGCAGATAAATCATGGCAAAAGGGCATTTGTGGTGCTGTAGCTGAATTGATAAAGGTAGAAGATCCTTTTATCACAGCCATTGAAGTAGCTCTTGGCTCGGCTATGCAAAATGTAGTTACTAAAGACACGGATACGGCAAAATCAGCAATTAATTATTTGAAAGAAAATAAATTTGGTCGCGTAACTTTTATGCCACTTACTACTGTTCAGCCACATAAAAATAAACGCACTGAAATTGAACCGGGTAAACATGGTTTTATCGCTTATGCAGATGAACTTGTAAATATTGATGAAGAATATAAAGTAATAACTCAATCTCTATTAGGTAGAATTTTAGTAGTTGATGATGTGGATAATGCTTTAAAGTTGGCGAAGTTGTATGATTATCGTTTGCGTATCGTAACTTTAGAAGGTGAATTATTGCAACCTGGTGGTGCTATTGCTGGTGGTAGTAGCCAAAGTAGGGAAGCAGGTTATTTACACCGTAAAGGTGAGTTATTAGAATTAAAAGATTATCTAGCTAGTGAACGTAAAGTATTGCGTGATGCAAAAAATAAATATGAAGATGATGAAGCAAAACGCGTGGCTTTGGCAGAAAATATCAATCGTTTGCAAAAAGATTGGCAAGAATTATCGTTATTATTAGCACAGAAAAAAGTAGAATTTAAGCAATTAGAAAATTGGTTTGTAAATCAAGAAGATATTTTAAAAGCTATAGACAATCGTATATCTGCTTTAATCGTGAAAAAAACAGCTATCGAAGCAGATATTGAAAAACAAATAGCTAAAATTGCTCAAATGGAAGCTCAAGTTGATGAAAAACAAAATCTTTATGAAGATATTTACAATGAGATTGAAGTATTGAAACATGATTTAAAAATTCGTCAACAAAAGGTAATGCAAAAACAGATTAGCTGTACAGAAGCAAGACAAGAAGTTATTCGCTATAATGATAAATTGAATTTGCTGACAGGACAGGCAGAAAGATTTAAGGCATTTTTAGCTGATAGTGATAAAGAAATGGCTGGATTACAAAAAGTCATTGATGATAGTTTAGCTGAATTAAAACAATTAGAAGAATCTGTAGCTAATTTAGAAAAGTTAAAAACTGATGGCAAAGAAGAATACGATACTTTATATAAAAGACAATTAGGTATGCGAAGTGAATTGTCTGATATGGACGAAGAACGAGCTAAAATTGCAAGTAAAGTAGGCGTTATCAAGGATAAAATTCATAAATGTGAAGTAAGTGTAGCTAAATTGGAAACTGAAATTAAGCAATGCTTACAAAGTATGCAAGAAGAATATGAATTGACTCCACAAGAAGCTTTAAATCATCGTTTAGAACTTGATGAAAATGAGCTGAAATCTAAATTAAAGAAATTAGACAAAGAATTAAAAGAAATTGGCCCTGTAAATCCAAATGCTATCAACGAATATGAAACATTAAATGAACGTTATAGCTTTATGAGTAAACAAATTGAGGATTTAGTCAAGGCTAAAGAAGATTTAACGAAAATCATTGAACAGATTGATAAAACAATGTCTACACAATTTGGCTTGGCTTTTGATAAAATAAAAGTATATTTTAATGATATTTTTAAACGTTTATTTGGCGGTGGCAATGCAAAATTAATTTTAACAAATAAAGAAGATATCTTAAGTTCAGGTATTGAAATTGAAGTAGAACCACCAGATAAAAAACCACAGAGTCTAGCTGTATTATCAGGTGGGGAAAGAACGCTTACAGTTATAGCGTTACTGTTTGCATTTTTCACTTATAATCCTGCACCATTTAGCGTATTAGATGAAATTGATGCTCCATTAGATGAAGCAAATGTCAAACGTTTTGCGAAGTTTTTAAAAGATTATGCCAAACGCACTCAATTTATTTTAGTAACACATCGCAAGGGAACAATGGAGTCTGCTGATGTTATGTATGGTGTAACTATTGAAGATGCTGGTGTATCTAAATTAATATCTGTTCGTTTAGAAGATTTTGAGGAAAGAGGTTAAAAGATGGGATTTTTTAGTAAATTAAAAGAAGGTCTTACAAAAACACGTAAATCTCTAACAGAGAAAATTGAAAAAGTAATTATTGGTTATGCTGATATTGATGATGATTTATTAGATGAATTAGAAGATGCTTTAATTCAAGCTGATGTAGGGGTAAAAACTTCTTTACAATTAATGGACGATGTTCGTGCTGGTATTAAGAAAAAACAGATTAACTCTCCTGAAGATTTAAAACCATTCTTGATTAAACGTATTACAGAGATGTTAAATGAAGGTTCTGATGAAACAAATATCGCTAAATCTGGGCCTACAGTAATTTTAGTAATCGGTGTAAACGGTGTAGGTAAAACTACAACTATTGGTAAATTGGGTAGATATTATAAAGAACAAGGTAAAAATGTCATGTTTGCAGCAGCAGATACTTTCCGTGCAGCGGCTATTGACCAATTAGAAATTTGGGGACAAAGAGTAAATGTTCCTGTGATTAAACATGAAGAAGGTTCGGATCCAGCAGCAGTAGTATTTGATGCTGTAAAAGCTGCTATTGCAAGAAAAGTGGATATACTCATCATTGATACAGCAGGACGTTTGCATAATAAAGCTAACTTAATGACAGAATTAAATAAAATTCAAAGGGTTATTAAACGTGAAATAGCAGAAGCTCCACATGAAACATTATTAGTATTAGATGCTACAACAGGACAAAATGCAATTAGCCAAGCAGAATTGTTCACAAAATCAGCTCCTATTTCTGGATTGGTATTGACTAAATTAGATGGCACTGCTAAAGGCGGTGTAGTAATTGGCTTAAAATCTGAACTTAGTATGCCAGTAAAATGGATTGGTGTCGGTGAAGGTATGGACGATTTACGACCATTTGTAGCTAATGACTTTGCAGCGGCTTTGTTTAATCAAAAAGTAGAAGAATAATATAATTAAATAATTGTCTATTTGATGATAATAAAAAGAGGATAAGTATAAAACTTATCCTCTTTGTTTTTAGTAAATTGTTTTGTCTGTTTTTTGTGCAAAATTATCAAAGGATTTTATAGTGATATCTCTACCAAATTGTTCCAAATCTAAAACGGAGATATCTTGGCATTTTCCTTCAATATAGTTGTAGATGAAATCATCTCTAAAACCAATTTTATCAGCATCTTTAGCTGTGTTTCCATAATAAACTTTTTTGATGTTTGCCCAAATAGTAGCACTAAGGCACATTGGACATGGATAGCAAGATGTATAGAGTTCACAACCTGTTAAATCATGAGTACCTAGATTTTGACAGGCATCACGAATGGCTTCTATTTCAGCATGACAAGTTGGATCGTGTTTTATAAGTACACGGTTATGACCACGACCTACGATTTTTCCGTCTTTTACAATAACCACACCGAAAGGCCCACCTTCATTAGTTGTTAAATTGCTATCGGCTTCTTGAGCAGCGATAAGCATATATTCTTCTTTATTCATAAAATTGCTCCTATTCATAGTGTGAAGTATATAAGAAAAATAATAATTTATTTTTGCCTATATAAATATAAATTAAAAGCTCTGAATGTGCAATAAACTTTTGGTTTTGGAAAGATATTTTTATTTTTAAATAGATTGATATGATTTCTTATGATAAAATAACTAAGGAATTTTATATATTTTTATGAAAGCGAGGACAAAATGAAAAAATTTTATGATGTAGAAGAAAAAGTGCCTTTGTTGCAAGGAATTCCACTTAGTTTACAACATTTGTTTGCTATGTTTGGTTCTACAGTGTTAGTTCCTTTTTTACTTCATGTAAATCCAGCAACTGCTTTATTTATGAATGGTATAGGTACAATTTTGTATTTAATCATTTGTAAAGGGAAATTACCTGCTTATTTAGGTTCTAGTTTTGCATTTATTTCTCCAGTTTTAGCAGTACTTGCTACGAATGGACTTAGCTATGGCGATGCTCAAGGTGGATTTATAGCGTTTGGTTTATCTTTTATTATTTTATCTTTTGTTGTAGGCAAATTAGGTACAGCTTGGATTGATATTATCTTACCACCAGCTGCAATGGGTGCGGTCGTTGCTGTAATTGGTCTTGAACTTGCACCACTTGCTTTGGATATGTCAGGTTTTGTAAGTGATACTATGCAATCTCAAGGAATTCCAAATGAGCTTGCAATGATTACTTCTGTATTTACATTAGTTGTAGCAATTTTAGCTTCTGTAATTGGTAGAGGATTTTTAAGTGTAATTCCTGTATTAATTGGAGTAATTGCAGGATATATCATGGCTTTTTGTTTGGGTATTGTAGATTGGTCTGGTGTAGAAGCTGCTAGTTGGGTACAAGTACCAACTTTTTATGAACCAACTTTTAATATTCATGCTATTATGATTATCATGCCTGCATTGTTTGTAGTTTTTGCTGAACATATTGGGCATGTCGTTGTTACAAGTAGTATTGTAGATAGAGATTTAATAAAAGATCCAGGTCTTAATCGTTCTTTATTTGCTGATGGTGTTTCTAATGTTTTATCTGGTTTTGTAGGTTCAACTCCTAATACTACTTATGGTGAAAATATGGGCGTTATGGCTATCACTCGTGTTTATAGTGTATGGGTAATCGGTGGAGCTGCTGTTTTTGCTATTCTTTTCTCTTTTATTGGTAAAATTGCTGCGATTATTCATGCTATTCCAGTACCAGTAATGGGCGGTATTTCTGTATTGTTATTTGGTGTTATTGCTTGTTCTGGTATACGTATGCTCATAGAGAAGAAAGTTGATTATACTAGTACGAAAAATATGATACTTACTGCCGTAACTATGATAAGTGGTCTTAGTGGAGCTGCTGTAAATATCGGTCCTGTACAATTAAAAGGTATGGGCCTTGCAGTTGTCTGTGGCATGATTTTAAGCCTTTCTTTCTATGTTTTTGGCAAATTAGGTATAGCTAATAAAGAGTAAAATTAGAGATAAAAACTCATGGGTAACCCATGAGTTTTTATTTTTATAATTGTGCCCATAAATGACTAAAAAAACTTTATTTTGACTTAAATTCACATAGGGTTGTGTCCATTTTGTGCCCAAATTACAATGAATATATTTTCTCTTTTTAATTGTTAGTATTTATATATTTATTAATAAAATTATTACTTAAACTATATAGTTCAGATGTATATTTTAGCTTTAATTTTTGAAAATATAATTCAATATGTTATATATTATAATCGTTTTAGTTTTAAATATATTTTGACGTACGTTAATAAGTACGATATACTATATTTGAGGTGATTATAATGATTACAGTTAATGCTTCAAATTTTAGAAAGAATCTTTATAATACTTTAGAACAAGTTGCTAAATATAATCAAGTAGCAACAATTAATACTAAAGATGGCGATGTGGTATTAATTAGTGCGGATGATTATAAAAATCTTATGGAAACAATGTATTTATCTTCTATACCTAATGTAAGAGAAGATTTATTAAAAGCTAAAGCAGCATCTAATGAAGATTTTGTTTCAGAAGATGAGGTTGAATGGTAATTGTATAAGATAGAATATTATAAAAAAGCATTAAAAGACATTCCAAAGCTAAAAGCAAGTGGATTAGATAAAAAAGCTAAATTATTAATTGATTTAATAAAGGAAGATCCTTTTCAAAATCCACCACCATATGAAAAACTGTTAGGAGATCTAATGGGATATTATTCTAGAAGAATTAATATTCAGCATAGATTAGTATATGAAGTATTAGAAGATGAAAAAATTATACGTATAATTCGTATGTGGACGCATTATGAATAAAACCGTTGGTAAGAATACCAACGGTTTTGTTGTTTTATAAATTGAGATCGTAGATTATTTCATTTTTTTCAAAGAGAAAATAACTATCTATACATGGATTGGGTTTATCGTTTATATGATTGGGTATATTTTTTTTCTTTGTGATATTTATTGAAAAATTCTATTATATAAAATGTTTACTATTATGCTACTTAAAGAAAATTATACATCGAAAATAGTTTTACATAAATTAATGCCTGTCTTTGTTTTAAAAATTCTATTTAATGCATTTTCTACAGCTTGTTTTGGACAATTATCCTCATAAAGATTTACTAAGAAATCTGCTTCTACTAATATTTGATAATCTATATTATCAATGTTATTATAGGTATGATGGTGAGCAATTAAAAAACATACTCTATCGATTACATTGGCATCTACGCGAAGTTTTTCAAGTATTTCTCTAGCAGGAGCAGGGCCTTCTAATTCTTGATATTTGCCATTGCTACTGTTGTATTTTTGTTCAGCAATTTTTATGCCGATATCGTGCATCAAACCAGCGATTTCTAAAATATATAATTTATCTGAAGGTAAGTTTTCTTGCTCAGCTATGAATTTTGCAAAGCTATGTACTTTGAGAAAATGTTGAATACGTTTAGGATCTCCTTGATAGTAGTTTATCATTTCTATTAGTATACTATTTGTAGATATCATAAATAAAAAGCCTCCTAATATAGTTTTGTTTTATTTCTAAAATCTTAACTATAAATTTTAATTTTATTTTAATATAATTTTAATATGATATACAAGCATAATTACTATAAATTTTGTATAATTATTTTTAGAGTGCAGGATTTTAAATGAGTTTATTAGAATTTAATTATTATAATAGATATAGGAGAATAAAAATTATGTTTAGTTTTATTATATTTTTAGCAATAATAACAACAATTTTGGCTTTTATTGGATTTGATATGATAACCCATTTTAGCGGTCTTGTAAATTTTATTGGAGCGGTTGCTTTGGGTGTAGGTGTTTTTTTGACATTTAAACCAAATAAGAAGAAACAAATCAGTTTAGATTTGGATGATAGCGAAAATAGTAAGTTATTACAAGAAAGTTATCAAAAAGCATTGGAAGATTATAACTATATAAAAGGTTCTTTAAAATATATAAAAGATAGTGAATTAAAGATACAGTTGCAAGAGATGCAAAAAGTTTCATCAAATATTTTGAGATATTTGCAAAAGCATCCAGAAAAAATCTCTTTAGCTAGAAGATTTATAGATTACTATCAAGATACTGTAGCTGGTTTAATTGAAAAATATGTAGAAATAGAAAATACACAATTGAATACAGAGAATGTAAATGATATAAAGGAAAGAACAAAAAGCACTTTATTTGGATTAAGCAATGCTTATACAGAACAATTTGAGAAATTAATAAATGATCAATTGATGGATATGGATGCTGAATTAAAGGTCATGGAAAATACTATTAAAGCAGATGGTTTTGATGTAAAAAAACATGATGATTATGATAAAGAAGTAAATTCAGGTTTTAGTTATAGACGTAAAAATAATATGTGCAATAGACCAATGAAAAAAATGCGTTGGAAATTAAAAAATTTACCAGAAAAATTTTTTGATAGTGATGAAGTTTTACGTAAAAAATTAATCGCTGGAGGTCTAGGAATTTTATTTGGCGGTTTTGGCGCACATAAATTTTATTTGGGTAAAACATTTATGGGGATTTTTTATTTATTATTTTCATGGACAGGAATACCTTTTATTGCTGGCTTTATAGAAGGTATAAGATATTTGTTTATGGATAAAGATGATTTTTATCATAAATTTTTAGATAATATGAATAGAGGGTGAAGATTATGCCAGATATTAGTTTAGATGATTTGATTAAAGCAAAAACACAAACTACTAATAATGATGCTAATGGCAAAGATTGGCAAGTAATGACAAAAAAAGAAGAAATTGAACAAGTTACAAAGCAAACAGAGCTAATTTCACCAGAAGATAGAAAACGTATAGATGAAATAAAAGAAAATATAGATTTGACGAATGCTCAAACTTCAGTACAATATGGTATAAATGCTCAGAGAAATATAGCTGAATTCTCGGATAATATTTTAAATAATATTCGTAGTAAAGACAGTGGTTATGTTGGAGATTTACTTAGCAATCTAGTGGTAAAGGTAAAAGGGTTTGATATTGCCGGTAAAAATAATGGAGGATTTATAAAGAAAATACCTATTCTTGGTTCATTAGTAGGCAGTGCTAAAAGTATGATGGCTGAATACGATAAATTATCTGTGCAAATTGATAAGATACAAGGTGAGTTAGATAAAGCTCGTATGAGCATGATGAAAGATATTGTAATGTTTGATACTATGTATCAGAGAAATTTAGAGTATTTTAAGGAGTTACAATTATATATAAAAGCAGGTGAAGAAAAGATTTTGGAATTGCAACAGCATACTATTCCAAAATTGCGTATGGAAGCTGCAAATTCGCAAAATCAAATGGCAGTTCAGGTTGTCAGTGATTTTGAAAATGCTGTTAGTCGTTTTGAAAAGAAAGTTCATGATTTAAAATTAAGTAAAACAATAGCTATACAGACGGCACCTCAGATACGTCTTATCCAAAACAATGATAAAGTTTTAGTTGACAAAGTGCAAAGTGCTATATATAATACAATCCCATTGTGGAAAAGTCAGATTGTGATTGCACTTGGTTTATCTAGACAACAAAAAGTTTTACAAATGCAACGAGAAGTAACTGATACAACGAACGAATTATTGCGACGCAATGCTGAAATGTTGAAACAAAATACGATAGAAACAGCACGTGAAACAGAACGTGGAATTGTAGATATAGAAACTGTAAAAAAAGTGAATGAAGATTTAATCTCTACAATTGAAGAAACTATAAAAATTCAAAAAGATGGACGTGAACGTCGTAAATTAGCAGAAGCAGAACTTGTACAGATCGAAGATAAATTAAAACAGACATTATTAGCTCATCGTTAAGAATAAAAAGGATAATCCGCAATTGGATTATCCTTTTTATTATGTACTTTAGTTAGTTGAGTACGCAGAGCGTGCGAAACAAAAAACCACTCGT
>USPM01000009.1 GCA_900556715.1 uncultured Megamonas sp.
ATAAAATTGTAGATTCTGGACGCCAAAGATTATGTTTTAAATGATGAAGTACACGACCTGCATCCGCCATGCCACTAGCTGATAGAATGATACGTGAACCTTCTTCTGTATTTAAAGCTTTAGATTCATTTGCACTTTCACAAAGACGTAATTGTGGCATTTGAGGCAATTTACCATGTTTTTTTATATATTCCGTTGCTTCTTCATCAAAATATTGTGTATTCTTAGCAAAAATTCTTGTTGCTTCAACAGCAAGAGGACTATCAACAACGATTGAATAATCTTCAATGCGATTTGCTTTCCATAATTTGAATAAATAATACAACATAGTCTGAGTACGACCTACTGCAAATGATGGAATAATTAAATTTCCTCCTCTGTCCATCGTATCATTTACAATTTCAGCCAATGGGGTTTCCTTATCATAAATTTGATGTTTACGATCACCATAAGTAGACTCTATTACTAAATAATCAGCTTCTTGTATATGAGTAGGGTCTTTTATAATCGGTTGATCAGGTTGTCCTAAATCACCAGTAAATACAATTTTAGTTTCTTCACCATTTTCCATTACATATACTTCAATTATCGCAGAGCCCATAATATGTCCAGCATCTCTATAAATAGCTCGTATACCATTTACTGGATTTATTTCTTGATCATAATTAATCGCTACAAATTGCTTTAACGAAGCCATAGCATCATCTATAGTATATAATGGAGCAATCGGTGTTTTACCCATACGTTGCCCTTTACGATTTGTTATCTGAGCATCTGCTTCTTGAATATGTGCACTATCCGGAAGCATGATATTTACTAAATCACAAGTTGCTTTTGTCGCATAAATACTGCCCTTAAAACCCTGTTTACATAATTTAGGAATAAGACCGCAATGATCTACATGAGCATGTGTTAATAGCACACAATCAATATCCGATGGCATAAAACGAAAATCTTCATAATTTAAATCACGTAAATTTCTAGCACCTTGAAACATACCGCAATCAATCAATATTTTATGGTCATTTGCTTCTAATAAATAACAAGAACCTGTAACCGTATGAGCCGCACCTAAAAATTGTAAATTCATAAAAACCCCTCCTTCATTAAGGATTTTAATTATTTTCTTTATATTGTATATATTCTAAAAATATAAATTAAAACCCTTTAAAACTTTCATTAAAATCTCATTAAATAATATGCTCTTTCAAATCTTTATAAAAAAGTAATAAAATCGCAAGAATTCTGCCATATGATTACATAAATAAATAATTTATACTTTGTTACGTGATTTATTAATTTTATTTTTATGGAGGGAGCATTGTGACAACTAATCCAAAAACACTAAAAAAAATGAACGAACAAATTATTTTTTGTGCTACTAATTCAACCAAACTAATATTACAAGCTCTTAACACTTCTTTTACGGGATTAAGTGAGCAAACAATCAAAGAACATCTTAATTTATATGGCAATAATAAAATTGTGCATGGAAAAAAATTATCTTTAACTAAACGTATTGCTAATGCTTTTATAAACCCATTTACAGCAATTTTATTTTGTCTGGCTATAGTTTCTATTTTTACTGATATTATTATTCCTATCATGCAAAACAGCCCTGATGATGTAAATCCTGTAACCGTTATTATAATTCTTACAATGGTCTTTATATCTGGCTCTTTGCGTTTTGTTCAAGAAAGCCGTTCCGGTAATGCAGCCGAAAAACTTCTATCTTTAATAACAACTACTTGTACTGTTACTAGACAATATCACCCTAAAGCAGAAATTCCTTTAGAAGATGTAGTAATTGGTGATATTATTCATCTAAGTGCTGGTGATATGATTCCTGCTGATGCTAGAATTTTAGAAGCTAAAGATTTATTTATTAGCCAAGCCTCATTAACAGGTGAAAGTGAACCAGTAGAAAAATTTGCTAAAACTTATCAAGAAAAAAATCTTTCTATTACTGATTATAATAATATTTTATTCATGGGAAGTAATGTAATAAGTGGCAGTGCCACTGCTGTAGTAATCGGTGTTGGCAATAATACTTTATTTGGTTCAATCGCTTCATCTGTTTCTACTACACCTGTGGAAACAAATTTTACTAAAGGCGTCAATTCTGTCTCTTGGGTTTTAATTCGTTTTATGTTATTTATGGTACCCATAGTATTTTTTGTCAATGGCATAACTAAAAATGATTGGGTAGAAGCTTTCTTATTTGCTATCTCCATTGCTGTAGGCTTAACACCTGAAATGTTACCTATGATAGTTACTACTTGCTTAGCTAAAGGTGCCGTTTCTATGTCTAAGAAAAAAACTATCGTAAAAAACTTAAATTCCATTCAAAATTTTGGTGCTATGGATATTCTTTGTACTGATAAAACTGGTACATTAACCATGAATAAAGTTGTTTTAGAATACCATTTAGATGTACTGGGAAATGAAGATAGTCGTGTTTTACGTCATGCCTATTTAAATAGTTATTTTCAAACAGGCTATAAAAATTTAATGGATATAGCTATCATTAATAAAACAGAAGAAATTGAACAAAATAATCCTAACTTAATAAATCTATCTAGTGCCTATACAAAAGTAGATGAAATACCTTTCGATTTTTCACGTCGTCGTCTTTCTATAGTAGTAAAGGACAAAAATCAAAAATGCCAAATGATAACTAAAGGTGCAGTCGAAGAAATGTTATCTATCTGCTCTCATGTTGAATATCAAGGGCAAATTAAACCGTTAGACGAATTCATCAAAAAAGAAATCTTAAAAACTGTCGATAAATTAAATGACAAAGGTATGCGTGTAATAGCTGTTGCTCAAAAAAATAATCCATCACCAATAGATAAATTCAGCATAGCAGATGAATGTAATATGGTACTTATTGGCTATCTAGCATTCTTAGATCCGCCAAAAGAATCAACTGTAAAAGCTTTAAAAGCATTAAAAGAATATGGTGTTAAAGTAAAAGTTTTAACAGGGGATAATGATAAAGTTGCTCGTTCTATATGTAAACAAGTTGGTTTAAAAGTTAATAATCTTTTACTTGGTTCAGATATTGAGCAACTACCAGAACAAGATTTAGCTATAGCTGTAGAAAAAACTGATGTTTTCGCTAAATTATCACCAGAACAAAAAGCAAAAATTGTAAAATTGCTCCGCCAAAATGGTCATACAGTTGGTTTCATGGGAGATGGTATCAATGATGCCACTGCAATGAAATCTTCTGATATAGCTATTTCTGTAGACAGTGCCGTAGATATCGCCAAAGAATCTGCTGATATAATTCTTTTAGAAAAAGATTTAATGGTTTTAGAACAAGGTATAATTGAAGGTCGTAAAACATACGCCAATATGATTAAATATATCAAAATAACAGCATCTTCAAATTTTGGAAATATGTTCTCTGTTCTTATTGCTTCAGCATTATTACCATTTTTGCCAATGATGAGTTTACATCTTATTGTTTTAAATTTAATCTATGATTTATCTTGTACAGCTATTCCTTGGGATAATGTTGATAAAGAATTTCTTGTTAAACCTAGAAACTGGGATGCTTCTTCCATAGGAAGTTTTATGATTTGGCTTGGCCCTACAAGTTCCATTTTCGATTGGATAACTTATATCTTTATGTATTTTATTTTTTGCCCGTTATTTATATCTAATGGTATCTTATTTAATGATTTACCAACAATCTATCAAGGCAGTGAATTATTAAAAATACAATCTGAATATATTGCACTATTCCAAACAGGTTGGTTCGTAGAATCTATGTGGAGTCAAACTTTTGTAATTCACATGATACGTACATCAAAAATACCATTTATTCAAAGTTTTGCTTCTTTGCCTGTAACATTATTAACTTTTATTGGCATTATAGTCTTAACAATTATTCCATTTTCTCCACTAGGAACAATATTAGGATTTATTGCTTTACCACTTAGTTATTTTATCTATTTAATCCCTTGTATAATCTTGTACATGTTATTAGCTACTAGCATAAAAAAAGCATATATTCGCCATTATGGAAAACTACTTTAATATATTTTTAGGAGGTATTTATTATGCATCTTATCTCTAATTTATTTTCAAATTCTTATCTTCACAATATAGACACTGACTTTTATTTATCTTTAGGAATATGTTTCTTCGTTATGATTATTATGAATATCATTTTTTGGAGCCTTAAACCACAAAATAATCAATAAATAAATTAAAAGCTAGGATTTATATATGTCCTAGCTTTTATTAAAAACATATATCTTATATGATACAATACAAATAAATAAAAAGGAGGGTACTATGTATAAAATATTTTTGTTAAATAATAAATTAAAACAATACTTAACAATTGATTTAGATAAACTCTATGTTTTATTAAATACTTCATCTAAAGGATTAAAATCCAATCAAATTCTATTGCAAAGAAAAAATTTTGGCGATAATAATTTTAATAATTTAGATCATTCATTTACTAAACAACATCTTTATAGGGCATTTTTTAATCCATTTACTATAATTTTATATATTATCAGCATAATTTCTATAATTACGGACATTATCTATCCTATACAACTGCATCAAAATTACAGTACTATTACTATCATTACTATAATGATTATTTTAAGCGTAATCATTCGCTTTAGTTATGAACAACGTTCTTTTTATAGACTATCTAAAATGGATACCTTTTTAAACAATTATATTGCTGTAAAACGTAATAATAAATGGATTGATATACCTATTAAAAATCTAGTTGTTGGCGACTATGTATATTTAACAGCTAATACTAAAGTTCCCGCTGATATTCGCCTAATAAAAACAAATAGTTTATTTGTTTCTCAAGCTATTTTAACTGGTGAAAGTGATCTTATTGAAAAACATTCTGATATTAAAAATCTCGATAATATGACCATTACTAATTATTCTAATTTAGCTTTTATGGGTACTAGTATTATTAGCGGTAGTGGTGAAGGTATCGTTTTAAATGTAGGTACTAATACTTTATATGGTTCGTTTGCTCAAAATAAAACATCTAAAATAACTTCTACAAGCTTTTTTAAAGATGCCAATTCTATCTCTTTAACACTGATAAAATTTATGGCTATTTTAATCCCCATAGTTTCTATCATCTCTATATTCGTGCATGGTAGTTTACTATATTCCTTTGTTTTTGCTCTCTCCATAGCCATTGGATTAACACCTGAATTATTACCTATGATAATTACTAGTTGTTTAGTTAAAGGCAGTAATTATTTGTCTAAACAAAAAATCATTTTAAAAGATATTTATGCTATGCAATGTTTTGGTGGTATGGATATTCTTTGCGTAGATAAAACAGGTACACTAACTTCTAATAATATTATTTTAGAATATTATCTTGATATTCTAGGTAATGAAAATCAAAAAACATTGGATTTTGCTTACTTAAATAGTTATCATTTATCAAGTTATCCTAATCATATAGATAATGCTATTTTAAAATATGCTACAATACCTCAAAAAAAGGATTATTTTCGACAATTAATTAATGAAAATAAACGAATTTCAGAAATACCTTTTGATTTTGAACGAAAATGTAGTAGTGTTATTATTCAAAATGAACATCAAAAACTTTTAATTACTAAAGGTGATGTTAAAGAATTATTTAAACGCTGTCAATATATTGAATACCAAAATAAAATTCTTCCTATAGACAATAAAAATAATCAAAGTATACATGCTGTAATTGATGAAATGCTTGAAGATGGTATGAAAGTTATGGCTGTAGCCTATAAACCTTTAACAGACACTACATCTATTGATTTAGAGAGCGAAAATAATTTAATTTTAATAGGATATTTGGCATTTTTTGATGCTCCTAAAAAATCTTCTATTGAAGCAATAAAAAAACTTCAATCATTAAATGTAAATATAAAATTATTAACAGGAGATAATATTAGTGTTGCTACATCTATTTGTAAACGAGTAGGTATTTCAACTACAGATATTATCACTGGTAATGAACTAAGTAATTTAAACCCAGCTCAATTAGATAAGTTAATAGAAAAAACTACTATTTTTGCTGAACTTACACCTGATCAAAAAAGAATGATTGTAACTTCTTTACAACAAAATGGGCATACTGTAGGATTTTTAGGTGATGGCTTAAATGATATTCCTGCTATTGTTGAAGCGGATATAGGTATCTCTATAAATGAAGCTACTGATTCTACAAAAGATGTAGCTAATGTTATCTTATGTCAAAAAGATTTAACCATTTTGCATAAAGCTATCATTGAAGGTCGCAAAACATTTACAAATATCACTAAATATATTAAAATTACAGCTTCATCAAATTTTGGTAATATATTTTCAATCATTTGTGCTAGTGCTTTTTTACCATTTTTGCCTATGACAGCAATCCAATTATTATTATTAAATATTCTATATGATATTTTATGTTTAATTTTGCCTTGGGATAAAATTGATAATGAAAATTATCGTTTGCCTTTGAATTGGTCTAATCATCATTTAGGTTTATTTATGTGTTTTTTTGGCCCATTAAGCTCAATTTTTGATATTATTACCTTTTTATTTCTTTACTTTATTTTTTGCCCATTATTTACAAATGGATTACTATACAGTGAATTAACAGATATTCATTTGCAAACGATATATATATCACTATTTCAGACAGGTTGGTTTTTAGAATCCATGTGGTCGCAAATCTTAATTTTGCAAATGTTACGTACATCAAAAATACCATTTATTCAAAGTAATGCCTCTAAACCTGTATTAATAACAACAATTATAGGCATAATCTTATTTACAGGATTAACTTTTACACCATTTGCTACTAATTTAGGATTAACTCAATTACCTGCATTATATTTCATTTATTTATTTGTGATTGTTATCCTGTATATGCTATTAATTTCATTTGCTAAATATTTTTATATCGCTAAATATAAAAAACTCATTTAAAAAAGGAGGATATTATGAAAAAAAATGCTACTTTCATTACTATAAACCCTACCTTAGCTAAATGGGTATATGAACAACTCCAAAATGTCCCAACTGATTTAAATTATGAACTTGAAGATTTACAACAGTCCTTTAAAGATTTAATCAACGGTAATATTAATAATCTCATTTTAGAAATATCCGATAACACATTTCCATTATTTATAGATGAAAAACTTACTTTTGGTGAATTAACTATCTATCCTAAAAATCGTAAAGTTTTACGTAATAATATAGAAATAATTTTGACACCTAAAGAATTTGATATACTTTATTTCTTAGCTAAAAATAAAGGCGAAGTTTTTACTAAAGAACAAATATATCAAGCTGTTTGGGAAGAAGATTTTCTGCTTTCAGATAATAATATAATGGCATTTATCCGTAAATTACGTAAAAAAATTGAACCTCAACCAGATTCACCAGAATACATTATTACAATTTGGGGAATAGGATATAAATTTAATGAAAATATATAAAAAAAGACTCTCATATTACTATGAGAGTCTTCTTTTTTTATTAAATTATAAAATAGTAGTTACTGTTTTAAATACATCTTTAGCTTCATTTACTTTATTGCTTCCACCTAAAACGCAGATAGCATTTTCTTTCATGCAAGCATCTACTAAATCAGCTAAAGCTCGTATATCTTCTTGAGTTGTAGCCAAAATTTCATCACGCTGTTGCTGACGCATTTCATCTGTCATTTCAGCAATATACGCAGAAGAAGCTAATTCGCCTTTTAACGCAGGAGTAAGTGGCATATCAATATTACTAATTGTACCAATGATGTATTTTGTCATTTCTCTATCACTGACGTTAAAATTACGTAAAAACTCTGCTGTTTTATCATATACATTTAAAGTTTCCACCAAATTAGGATCACGATAAGAACCAAAATACATATTGCCATCTCTACGGAATTTTACAAATGCACCATAAGCTCCGCCAAGAACGCGAATATTTGTCCATAAATATTCATAACGCATAATAGTTTCTAATACCTTCATAGCACCTGTATATTTATATCCCAAACGCATGAAATTTGCACCTTTAGCCACATATTGTACCTGAGAAGATGTGATAAAGCCTTCATTTTTCTTGTCTACAGCAAATGGAATTTCCTGTTTTGGATAAACTTTATTTGGCAATACTTCTAATAAAGGTTTAAGTGCAGATATCACTTTTTCATAATCATTGCCGGACACAGTAATACTCGTTAATAAATTTTGCTTATTAAATATCATAGGTATTATCTTAGCAAAAGCAGTCTGCATTTTATTAAATTCATTATCAAAATCATTTAAGAAATTCTTAATAAATGCATAGAATTTTAAGTCACCAAAATTATCATAGCGTTCTTTTGGTGTAAAATATGCCATCAATTCATCAAGAACTAATTGATGACCTGAACGCAATATTGACATTTCAAAATCACTGCGACATTGCATTGCTAAATCTTTAATACGTTCTTTAGAAGTAAAGGAACTATTGAAAATTATTTCCTGTAATAATTTTATCATTTCTGGCATCTTATCTACCAAAACTTTAGCTTTAAATACAAATTTTGGCATATAAGAGTCCACATCGCCCTCTTTATCATACGTAGCTACAGCAAATCTCATTCCACCAGTATGCAAGTTTACAGCATTAGCCAATGCTTCATATGTGTAATTTTTTGTAGCAGTTCTACCGATAAATTCTTCCAATAAGAATAGATAATTTATATCTTCATAAACTATATTACTTATATCAAATAACATTCTTAAATAACAAATACCATTTGTTTCGATATCATGTCTTAAAACTTTTGTATTTGCCACTTCATCTTCAGCAATGATTAATTTATCACACTGTTTAGTGATATCATCAATTTTCAATAATGGAATTTTTTCTAAATCCTCTGGTTTATCCACAGAACGTTGACGCTCTTTTAATTTTTGAGTATCCGCGATGATCTTTTCAATATCTTCTTTACTCATAGAAGCTTTTTTCTGTGCTAATTTATCAGCTAAATCTTTTTCTTGTTTAGCAATTACATTTTCATCTGGTTCTAAAATTAAAATATGGCTATGCGGATTATCCAATAAATATTCTTGAATTAATTCTTCAAATTTACCATTTTTAGCCCATTGTTTTACTGTTTTCAAAGCTTCTTCATAATGAAGATACATAGTAGCATCGCCATCATATAACCAGCTATTCATAAGATTGATATTATAAATCAATCCTTTTGGATATTGACCAAAATCAGCCTCACGAAGCTTAAATTCCATACTATTAATAGAAGCTTGCAGCAATTCATCATCAATGCCATTTTTTACAATATCATTTAAAGTATCAGTTACAACTTTTGTAAATTCATCAACTTTATCAGCTTCAGAACCATTGACGATAATGCTAAACATTGGCTGTAAAATACCATTATCAAATGAAGAAATTACATCACTGCCAAGACCAGCTTTAATCAAAGCATTGCGAAGTGGTGCTGCTTCACTTTTTAATAAAGCATGTTCTAATACAGTAAATGCCAACATCTTTTCTTTTTCCAAAGAAGTTGCAATAGAATAATTCATGCTTAAAAATGTTTTATTTTTCTTTGTTTCACCTGGAGCTATAGGGTAAATATCTTTAATCAATTTACGAGCTGTAAATGGTTTTTGTACATCAATATGGGAGTCAATTTCAATTTTATTAAAATTGCTGAGATATTCTTCATCTAAGAAAGATAAAGTTGACATCATATCCATATCCCCATAAAGATAGATATAACTATTAGCAGGGTGATAATAACGACTATGAAAGTCAATAAACATTTCTTGTGTTAAATCTGGAATAGCTACAGGGTCTCCACCAGATTCATATTGATATGTTGTATCAGGATATAGATTATTTAAAATCTTTCTTTCCAATAATCCATCTGGAGAAGACAATGCACCTTTCATTTCATTATAAACTACACCACTATAAGCTAATGGAGCATCTACATTATCAATTTCATAATGCCAACCTTCTTGCATTAAGATTTCAGGTGTTGTACGCATATTTGGATAAAATACTGCATCAAGATAAACGTCCATAAGATTGCGGAAATCCTTATCATTTCTGCTAGCTATTGGATACATAGTTTTATCTGGAAAAGTCATTGCATTTAAAAAAGTATTCAAAGAACCTTTTACTAATTCTACAAATGGTTCTTTAGTAGGAAATTTACGAGAACCGCAAAGCGTAGAATGTTCTACAATATGAGCTACACCCGTATCATCAGTAGGTGTAGTGCGAAATGTTATCGAAAAAACTTTATTATCATCATTATTTTCTACAAATAATAATTTTGCACCACTTTTTTCATGATAAAATTCATACGTATTAGATGAAATTTCTGGTATGTGAGATATTTTATCTAATCTAAAACCACAATAAATATTTTTTTCTTGTAAATTCAAAATAATATCTCCTTTATTCAAAATAAAATTAATATATTATATTTGCAGATTTTGCTTAATTAATTTATATAAAATTCATAATCCCGATAGAAGAAATGGGATATTTTTAAAAATCATACATATACAATTAAAAGCATATCTATATTATACCTTTAAAATAGCAAACCTTCAATAAACTTAATTAATCCTTAAAAATATCTATTGTAATTATAAAAAATATGCTATTATAATAACTGAACCTCAACCACTTATGTATTTCTTACATTTATTTTTTACATAATATAAAAAAGCACCTATAATAAAAATTATAGGTACTTAAAAATGTCATTACATTTTTTTCCAGTCAATTATTTCTTTTAAAATGCCTGTGATTTTATCCAATTCTTCGTTGGACAAATCTTTTAAGAGATAGTTAATATGCTGAATACTTGCTTGTCTAACTTCGATTTCACTATCATTGTTAGGCACATCTAAGAACAATTCAGACATAGTAATTCCTAGAGCTCTTGTTATTTTCTCTAATGTTGTAATTGTTGGACTCTTTAAATTACGTTCTAAATGACCTAAGAAAACTGGATTAATTTCAGCTCCTAAAGCTAATTGCTCTTGAGTTAATTTTTTTTGTTGACGAAAAGCTCTAATTTTTTCTCCAACGGTCTTTTTCATAACCATTGTTCACCACCTATATATTAATAGATTTATCATAATTGTACAAATGCTCTTAACACAATATACAATAGATACCAATTTATTATTTATTGATAGTAATGATATAAATTTTTTTAAAATATAAAAAATAATTTTAAATTAATTTAAATAAAAGCATTTTAACTTACATAATTATTAAAATAAATTTAAATAATTTAAATTAAACCATACATAGCTGTTTCATGACTATTTCCATCCATATATTGTATCACAAATGTTGTTTATGTTGTATATTATTTTTATATTTAATACTTTATATTTAATACCATATTTTCATAAAATCCTAGCTATAAATATATCTAAACCACTATTATATTCATCTGCCTTTTAATGAATATATACAAATACTATTGTATTATGTTGAATATTCTAACCAAAGCTTTTATATGATATTTAAAATATTTATTATTAAACTAATAGTTTTTTTATTTTTTAAAAATTTAATTATTTATAATAATAAGTGACATTATTAAATATATTTTTATTATCAATAAAATTATATAAGCAGTAAAAATAATAATTAATACAAAAATCATCAAAATAAAGGAGTAATAATTAATTATTACTCCTTTATTTTTATTTAAATATATATTAATTATTAAATAAAAAATAATAATTAATTATACTCGATTAAATGCTCTATGTGCAATATCTTTTCTATAATATACATCTTTAAAATCAATTGTTTTTATATCTTCATAAACTTTATCTACAGCAGTTTTTATATCATCACCTAAAGCGACAACACCTAAAACACGTCCGCCATTTGTAACAATTTTTCCATCTTTTTTAGCTGTACCTGCATGGAAAACTAATATATTTTCTGCACTTGCTTTATCAAGACCTAAAATTTCATTACCTTTTTCATATTTTCCAGGATATCCACCTGCACTCATAACTACACAAACAGCAGCTTTTTTGCTCCATTTTATATCACATTTATCAAGTGTACCATTTGTACAAGCAAGCATAATTTCAGCCAAATCACTTTCTAACAATGGTAATACAACTTGTGTTTCAGGATCACCAAAACGTGCATTAAATTCTACAACTTTTGGGCCTTCAGCTGTAATCATTAAGCCAGCGTATAAACAACCTCTATATTCATGACCTTCTTGTTTCATAGCTTTAATAATTGGCTTTAAAATCTTTGTCTGTACTTGTTCCATTAAATCATCTGTAATTACAGGAGCTGGAGCATATGTTCCCATACCACCAGTATTTGGACCTTTATCTCCGTCATAAGCACGTTTATGGTCTTGAGATGGAATCATAGGAATAATAGTTTCCCCATCAGTGAAAGCTAATACAGAAGCTTCTTCACCTGCCATAAATTCTTCAATGACTACACTATTACCTGCACTGCCAAATGTTTTATCGCACATAATCTCATCAATTGCTTCTAAAGCTTGCTCTTTTGTTTCTGCAACAATAACACCTTTACCAGCAGCAAGTCCATCAGCTTTGATAACAATAGGTGCACCTTCTTGTTCTATATATTTTTTAGCTTCTTGTGCATCTGTAAAAACTTCATATTTAGCTGTAGGAATTCCATATTTTTTCATGATATCTTTAGAAAAAGATTTTGAACCTTCCAACTGAGCAGCAGATTTCTGAGGTCCAAAAGAAGCAATTCCCACTTTTGCCATTTCATCAACAATACCATTTGTCAATGGAACTTCTGGTCCAACTACAACCAAATCAATATTCTTTTCTTGTGCTACTTTTACTAAAAAAGCATTATCTTCTACAGAACCAGGTATGCACTGTGCAATTTTTTCCATACCTGGATTCCCTGGTACTGCATAAATTTTATCTACAAGTTTACTTTGAGCCAATTTCCAAGTAAGTGTATGTTCACGTCCACCACTACCAATAACTAAAATATTCAAAATATAACCCCCTTGTTAAACTTATCAAAAGAAAACGCACTTAAATAGTGCTTATATTATGAGCATGTCAATAAGTGCGCTAACATATATATTATTTGCTTAATTGAGCAGTAAGATATTCTTGAATACAATCATCATAATGAGATGTATGGCAGAAAGCTTCCTGTGCTAATTGCATACGGAATTTTCCTGTAGTGCAACCATCTTTTGCTACCATTTCAGCAACTTCATCATAATGTTTAGGATTTACTACAACTGTAACAAATTTAAAGTTTTTCGCAGCAGCACGAATCATTGCTGGACCACCAATATCAATATTTTCTACTGCTTCAGCGAGTGTTACATTTGGTTTTGCTATAGTTTCACGGAATGGATATAAATTTACAACCACTAAATCAATTGGTTGAATATTGAATTTCTGCATCTGAGCTACATGACTTTGATTATCACGAACAGCTAAAATACCACCATGAATATATGGATTTAATGTTTTTACACGACCATCCATAATTTCAGGGAATTTAGTTACATCACTGACATAAGTAACAGGAATACCTGCATCATCAATAGCTTTCATTGTACCGCCAGTAGAAATGATTTCTACACCAGCTTCATGAAGTTTACGTGCAAATTCTACAATACCAGTTTTGTCAGAAACACTTAATAATGCTCTTTTAATAGGCATAATAAAGCCTCCTCTTAATTATGATTATATAAAATCAATCATCAATAGTCACATGACGACCATTGACATGTATTTTCCCAGCTAAATATAATTCAATAACTTTTGGATACACAATATGTTCTTGTTCAAGTACTCTCGCAGATAAAGTCTCTTCCGTATCATCATCTAAAACGGGAACTGCTTTTTGCATAATGATAGGACCACTATCCATACCTTCATCTACAAAATGTACAGTACAACCAGATACCTTCACGCCATATGCCAATACATCACGATGAGCATGAGCTCCACCAAAAGAAGGCAAAAGTGATGGATGTATATTCAAAATACAATTTTTAAATTCATTGACAAAATAAGGGCTTAAAATACGCATAAATCCAGCCAAAACAACTAGACCTACATTGTATTTTTTCAATTGTTCTACAAGTTTTTGTTCAAATTCTTCTTTTGTAGCACATTTTTTACGATCAATACAAACAGCAGGAATACCAGCTTTTTTAGCACGTTCTAATGCCATTGCTTCAGGTTTATCAGTGAGCACAACACCTATTTTTGTTTTAATCTGACCATTTTCAATTGCGTCAATAATAGATTGTAAATCACTTCCGCGACCAGAAGCTAATACCCCTAAAATTATTTGGTTATTCATTGAAAACTCCGCCTTTTACTTCAACAGTTTGATTGCCTTCAACAACTTCACCAATAATATATGATTTTTCACCTTTAGCATTGAGGTCTTCTTGAATTTTAGCTGCTTCTTCTTTAGAAACAAGTAAAATCATACCAATACCCATATTAAATACACGATACATTTCATGCCAATCTACATTACCCCAAGCTTGTAAGAGTTTGAAGATTGCTGGCATTTCCCATGCACTAGCATTAACTTCAACGCCAGTACCTTCTGGTAAAATACGAGAAATATTTTCATAAAAACCGCCACCAGTTACATGTACCATACCATGAATATCATATTTTTCGATTAATGGTAAGCAAACAGCTGGATAAAGACGTGTAGGAGTTAAAAGTTCTTCACCTAAAGTTTTACCATTTAATTCAGGGAATTTTTCATCACCTGTAAAACCTTTTACATCAAAGCAAATTTTACGAACTAAAGAATAACCATTAGAATGTACACCGCTAGAAGGAATACCTAATAAAACATCCCCAGCTTTGATTTTTTCACCAGTGATGATATTAGCTTTATCTACTACACCAACAGCAAAACCAGCAATATCATATTCACCATCAGCATAAAAACCAGCCATTTCAGCAGTTTCACCACCGATTAAAGCACAGCCAGATTCTTTACAAGCACCAGCTACACCTTTTACTACAGTAGCTACTTTTTCTGGATCTAATTTTCCTACAGCAAGATAATCTAAGAAATAAAGTGGTTCTGCACCTTGCACTAAAATATCATTTACGCACATAGCAACAGCATCTTGACCAATTGTGTCATGTTTATCAAGCATAAATGCAAGACGTAATTTTGTACCCACACCATCAGTACCAGACACTAATACTGGTTCTTTATATTTGCCACTATTTAAAGCAAAAAGACCACCAAAACCGCCTAAGTCACCTAAAACTTCTGGACGATATGTTGCTTTTACACTATCTTTAATAAGTTTTACAGAATAATTTCCAGCATCAATATCAACACCAGAATCACGATACGTAAGATTTGTCTGTTTATTATCAGTCATGTTAACCTCCAAGGAAAGTGCAAATTATTTTGCTCTTTGTTCAAATACGTATTTATCAGCACCAGTTACTGTTTCTTTTGACATTTCAATTGGATATGCATTATTAAAGCATGCATAACACATATCTTCAGCATTAGCTGTAGTCATAGAAGCTTTGAGTCCTTCTAAAGAAAGAAAATGCAAAGAATCTGCCCCTATAAATTGACGAATTTCTTCAACAGATTTAGTAGCTGCAATCAATTCTTTACGTACAGAAGTATCAATACCATAATAGCAAGGATAACCAATTGGTGGAGAACTAATGCACATATGAATTTCTTTTGCACCTGCTTTACGAAGCATTTTTACGATTTTACCACTAGTTGTACCGCGAACGATAGAATCATCTACCATGATAACAGATTTTCCACGAACAGCTTCTGCTATTGCATTCAATTTTAAACGAACAGCTGTATCACGTTTTTTCTGTGTTGGTTGAATAAATGTACGTCCGATATAACGATTTTTTATTAAACCTTCACAATATGGAATGCCAGATTCATATGCAAAACCTGTAGCAGCTGTATTACCAGAATCAGGTACAGATATAACAATATCACCTTTAAATTTACTTTCACGAGCAAGCATGCGACCCATCATGAAACGTGCTGCATGTACACTTTGTCCATCAATCACACTATCTGGACGAGCAAAATAAATATATTCAAATACACATGCTGCTTTTTTCTGTGGAGTTGTGTATTTATAGGATTTTAAGCCGTCATCTCCCATGACAACCATTTCACCAGGTTCAACATCTCTAATAAATTCTGCACCTACAACATCAAGACCACAAGATTCAGAAGAAACAATCCATGAGCCTTCTTCTGTTTTACCAATGCAAAGAGGTCTAAAACCTTGTGGATCACGCACAGCAATTAATTTATTTTCTGTCATAATAGCTAAACAAAAAGCACCTTTTATTTGCTGTACACTTTCCATAATTTTTTCTTCAATATTTGATTTACGAGAACGTGCAATAAGATTAACGATTACTTCTGTATCTATAGAAGTCTGAAAAATTGTGCCTTGTTCTTCTAAATTACGACGAATTTCAGCCGCATTAGTTAAATTACCATTATGTGCTAAACTGATTTTCCCACCAGAATAATTAGCAATTAAAGGCTGTGTATTAGCTAATAAACTAGAACCAGTTGTTGAATAACGTACATGACCAATAGCAATATATTGATTTTCCATATGAGGTAATTGATGACGAAATACTTCATTAACAAGACCCATATCACGAGTAACGTCCATCCAAGCACCATCAGTAATAGCAATACCAGCACTTTCTTGTCCACGATGTTGAAGTGCATATAACCCAAGATATGTTAACATAGAAACATCTTCAGTACGAGAAAATACACCAAAGACGCCACATTCTTCTTTCCATTTATTTGACGTAATGTCAACCATTAGTTACATTCTCCTATACATATATTTTTATATATCAACATAACAATTATTTACAATATAAATTAATAATACTAAGCATAAACTATGAAAATTTATGCTTAGTATTATATTCAATTATAATTAATTATACAATTTAATTATAAAGTTTCGCCTGTTAAACGATGAAGAACTTCTTTATAAGCATCTTCAACATTTCCTAAATCACGACGGAATCTGTCTTTATCAAGTTTTTCATGTGTTTGACTATCCCAGAAACGGCAATTATCTGGAGATAATTCATCACCTAAGAGAATTTCACCATGATATTTACCAAATTCTAATTTAAAGTCAATAAGGTCAATGTTTTTAGTAGCAAGATATTTAGTCATAACATCATTGATTTTAAGAGACATAGCTTCAATCTGATCGAGTTCTTCAGCTGTTGCCCAACCCATAGCAGTGATATGATAACGGTTAACCATAGGGTCACCTAAGTCATCACATTTATAGCAATATTCAATAACTGGTTTAGACATTTTTACGCCTTCTTCAAGACCAAGACGTTTTGCTAAGCTACCAGCAGCTACATTACGAATAATAACTTCAAGAGGAACGATATCTAATTTTTTTACGAGAACTTCACGATCATTAAGAACTTTAATGAGGTGATGTTTAATACCTTCTTTTTCTAATAAGCCAAAGAAGAAATTAGTAATTTTATTATTTAAAATACCTTTATCTGCAATAGTACCTTTTTTAGCACCATTACCAGCAGTTGCATCATCTTTGTAATAAACTAATAATTCATCAGGATTTTCTGTTGAAAAGATTTTTTTTGCTTTGCCTTCATATAATAATTTGTTTTCCATTATATTGACCTCCCAAGTCATTAACTAAAATCTAAATAAAAATAAGTTGTATGATTTTATATTAATTTTAGATGAATTTCTTGTTAATTATGCCTGAAGTTGTTGAGCAACTTTTGCAGCTTTAGCTTCAACTTCTTCAACCATTTTTTCACGATATCCTTTAAGTTGTTTTCTTAAATTCATATCGCTTACTGCAAAGATTTCTACAGCAAAAATAGCAGCATTTTTAGCACCATTAATTGCCATAGTTGCTACTGGAATTCCAGATGGCATTTGTACAGTACTTAATAAAGCATCCATACCATTTAATGGAGTTGCATTAATTGGTACTCCAATAACAGGTAAAGTAGTATAAGATGCGATAACTCCACCTAAATGTGCAGCAGCACCAGCGGCGGAAATAAATGCGCCAACACCTCTTTCTTCAGCAGAAGAAACTAGGCCACGGACTTTGCCAGGGGTACGGTGTGCAGAAGCCACGATTACTTCTGTTTCTACATTAAACTGATGTAATAAATCAACAGCCGGTTTCAAAATGGGAAAATCAGAATCACTGCCCATTACTACAGCTACTTTCATTTAAATCATCAACCTCCTGAGTAGTTTTATTTAATCATTACAATAATTACTATAACAGAATAAACTTAAAACTTCAATGTATATAGCTTATAAAAATTTTACATATTTTTTATGAATAAGATAGAAAATTTCTCTCTAAGATAATTTTAAATTTTGCAAAAATGTAATCTTGAAAACTTGACCTTTAAAATCATAAATATAAAAAAGTTTTATTTTAAAATATTAAAACTTACATTTTCTTAAATTTATTGTATTTATTTTTTATCTCATTTTCTTTCAAAACTTTCCTATATATAATTAAAAGATTATTATTTTAAAAATATCTATATATTTATTTTCCTAAAAGCAAATAAATATATAGATTATAATTATAATTATGATAGACACAATAAACATTAACTGCTATAATAAAAGCATTATATATGGTTTGCATTGTATTATAAATGTAAAAGGCAAACTTGATTTATACACTATGTAAATACATAAATACTTTAGGAGGGTAACAATGGCACTAATTGTAAAAAAATTTGGTGGCAGCTCTGTTGGAAATATTGATAAAATCAAAGCTGTTGCAAAACGTATTTTAGATGAAAAACAGCCAGATGATAAAATTGTAGTAGTTGTATCCGCTATGGGCGATACTACTGATGACTTAATTCAATTGGCAAAAGGAATAACTAAAGATCCATATCAATATACTCGCGAAATGGATATGTTACTTACTACTGGGGAACAAGTTTCCATATCATTATTGACAATGGCATTTAAAGCCTTAGGTCAAAAAGCTATCTCTCTTACCGGAGCTTTAGCTGGTGTAAAAACTAATTCTGTTCACACAAAAGGTAAAATCAAAGACATCCAACCTAAACGTATTTTTGAAGAATTAGATAAAGGCAATATTGTTATTGTAGCTGGCTTCCAAGGTTGTGATGATTTAGGCGATCCTGTTACATTAGGTCGTGGTGGTTCCGATACTTCTGCAGTTGCTTTAGCTGGTGCTATGAAAGCTGATGTTTGCGAAATTTACACTGACGTTGATGGTGTATATTCTGCTGACCCACGCATCGCCAAAGGTGCACGTAGAATGAAAGAAATCACATATTATGAAATGTTAGAAATGGCTCGTCTAGGTGCTGGCGTTATGCAGCCACGTTCTGTAGAAACTGGTCGTCTCTACAATATTCCAATTCATGTAAGATCTACATTCACAAACAAACCAGGTACAATTATTAGGGAGGAATACACAATGGAAGAGAAAGAGTTTATTATTAGAGGAGTAGCTCATGATACTAATGTAGCTAAATTTGCTGTATTAGGTATTCCAAATACTCCAGGTATTGCACATGCAATTTTCTCCAAACTTGCTGAAAATAATGTTGACGTTGATATGATTGTACAAAGCATTCGCAATATGGAAAAAAATGTTACAGATATGGTATTTACTGTTACAGCTGATGACCTCGGTCAAGCAAAACAAATTGTGGATAAAGTAGCTGATGAATTAAATGCTGTTGCTGTATTAATCGAACAAGACGTAGCTAAAGTTTCTATCGTTGGTGCAGGTATGCTTGGTAACCCTGGTATTGCTGCTAGAATGTTTAAAGCATTATCAGAAGCTAATATCAATATTGATGTAATCAGCACATCTGAAATCAGTATTTCTTGCTTAATCAAAGCTGACAAAATCAAAGAAGCAGTTAATGCTATTCATGACGAATTTTTTAAAGACTAATTATTAAAATAGATATTTTACAAATTAAGGGGGCATTCTATGAATTATATAAGTACACGTGGTCATAATTGTGCTGTTACTTCTGCACGTGCTATCATAAAGGGATTAGCCGAAGATGGTGGATTGTTTGTTCCTGAAAATATACCTATTATAGACAGAGATTTCTTAAATTCACTTCTTGATTTATCTTATCAAGAACGTGCAAAAAAAATTCTTTCATTATATTTAACAGATTTCACTACTGATGAGATCAATAATTGCGTCGACAACGCTTACACTACAGAAAAATTCGATACTGATAAAATTGTTCCTACTGTAGAAGTTGAAAAAAATAATTATCTTTTAGAACTTTGGCATGGACCAACAAGTGCTTTTAAAGACATGGCATTACAATTATTACCACAATTTATCTCTACTTCATTAAAAAAATTAGGCGATAAAGATGAATTAGTTATTTTAGTAGCTACTTCTGGTGATACAGGTAAAGCTGCCTTAGATGGATTTAAAGATGTTGATCAGACAAAAATCATCGTTTTCTATCCTCAAGAAGGTGTAAGTAAAATTCAACGTTTACAGATGCTTACTCAGCAGGGAAACAATGTATCTGTATTTGCTGTTAAAGGAAATTTCGACGATGCACAAAATGGTGTAAAACAAATTTTTAATGATACTGAATATAATAAATACCTTCAAGAAAAAGGTTTTAAATTATCTTCTGCTAATTCTATAAATTGGGGACGTTTATTACCACAAATTGTTTATTATTTCAGTGCATATGCTGATTTAGTTAACGATAAAAAAATTGCTATGGGTGATAAAGTTAACTTTACTGTACCAACTGGTAATTTTGGCGATATTTTAGCTGGTTTTTATGCTAAATGCATGGGACTCCCTGTTAATCGTTTGATCTGTGCTTCTAATTCTAATAATGTATTAACAGACTTTTTAACAACTGGCACTTATGATCGCAATCGTGAATTTTTCAAAACAATTTCACCTTCAATGGATATTTTAATCTCTAGCAATTTAGAACGTTTACTTTATCATATTACAAATGATGCCTCTAAAGTAAAATCTTATATGGATGAACTTCAAACAAATGGTCGCTACAGTGTAGATGATAAAACACTAAAAGCCATCCAAGAAACATTTTCTGCTGGATATTTAAATGATGCCGATACAAAAAAATGTATCCACGAAATTTATCAACAAGATAATTATGTAGCAGATACACATACTGCTGTTGCATGGCAAGTAGCTCAAGACTATCAACAAACTACACAAGATAAAACACCTATGGTTGTATTATCTACTGCTAGCCCATATAAATTTAGTGATAGCGTTTTATCTGCTCTTGGTGAAGATATCTCCGATAAAGATGAATTTGCTTTATTAGATAAATTATCCACATTGAATAAAGATAAAATTCCTCAAGGCTTGGCTCAATTACAATCTTTACCTATTTTGCATAATAATTTATGTGCAAAAGAAGATATGATTAAAGCTGTAAATACATTTTTAAATATCTAATATCTTAATGAATATTTCATAAAAAATTTACAAATAGGCGATAAATTTTACATTTTACTAGTAAATTTATCGCCTATTTTTTTTTTATATGCTATAATTATTTATAGATTTATGGAAAACGTATAATTTAATTTAATAAGTAAAAGAAAAGTAAAATCGTACGCACTTATTTTTTACATTTTCTTTACTTTAAAGCTAAAATATGTGTATCTCCATAATAATAACCATCTTCACTTTGAATATAAGTGAGATATGATTTTGATGAATAACAAGGAAAGGATAAGAGTTACTGGTATTACTTTATTACTATAATTAAGTAATATTGTACCGGAAATCGCCGGGATGTTAAGCCTTGGGAGTATTGCATCAAACATTAATTTTTTTAGTGAATACAATGAACAAGGAATATTTCTCTATCTTGATTTTAGATTAGAGAGCTACAGTAACAAGTAAGCATGTTCAGCTTTTTTACAAAAAAGGATACGGAATTTTATGATTTATTTCTAGCCAGTGCAAATTACTTTCACAATAGTGCGGAATTAATTAATGATGTCATGTTAGGTAACAATAAAGCCGAAGCTAAAATATCAGACATCATTAAAATTGAGCATGAAGCAGATGCTGTCAATGACAAAATTATTGATAAACTAAATAAGACATTTATTACTCCTATTGACCGCGAAGACATTTATGCATTAGCAAATGGACTTGATGATGGCGTTGATTTTCTTCAAGGAACACTTCAACGAGCTGTTATGTATCATTTAGTTGATACTAGTAAAGCAGCTATCGCTTTATCTGAATTATTAGTAACAGCTACAAGTGAAATAAAAAAAGCATTTTCTATGCTTCATGAAGTTACAAAACATGAACATGAAATTTTAGAATGCACTTATAAAATCAGCAAACTCGAAAGCGAAGGTGACCGTATTTATCGTGAAGAGGTTGCTTATTTATTCGAACATATTACTGATCCAATTGAGCTTATCAAATGGAAAGATATTTTAACATACATGGAAGATACTTTAGACCATTGTGAAAAATTATCCGACTTAGTGAGAGGCGTGGTAATGAAGTATGCATGAGTTACAATTTCTTATCATAGCCGTTATACTGCTAGCTTTATTATTTGATTTCATAAATGGATTTCATGATACTGCTAATGCCATAGCTACATCTGTATCTACAAGAGCATTAAAACCTAGAACAGCCATTATAATGGCTGCCTTCTTAAATTTTATCGGTGCTATGTATAGTACTGGTGTTGCTAAAACAATTGGTGGCGATATCGTAAAATCAGCAGATCACATTGATGAACATATCATCGTGGCAGCCTTAATAGGTGCCATAGTTTGGAATTTATTTACTTGGTGGATAGCAATGCCAAGTAGTTCCTCTCACGCTTTGGTAGGTGGTATTATCGGTGCAGTTCTTGTTTCTACAGGAGCAGTCGGCTTAAACTTCTGGGGTATTGGTAAAATTGTATTATCCTTAATTTTATCACCAGTAATAGCTATTGTCGCTGGATTTATCATCATGAATTTATTTTATTTGATATTCGGCAAATACAGACCGTCATCGCTTAATAATAAATTTAAACGCATGCAAATTTTAACAGCAGCTACTATGGCATTTTCTCATGGTTCCAATGATGCTCAAAAATCCATGGGTATTATCACACTTGCTCTTTTAAGTGGTGGCTATATTGATGTTTTTGAAGTTCCTTATTATGTAAAAATCTTAGCTGCAACAGCTATGGCTTGTGGTACAGCTATCGGTGGATGGAAAATCATCAAAACCGTCGGTGGTCGTATTTTTAAACTTCAACCTATTTCTGGTTTTGCTGCTGATTTAAATTCCTCTATAGTTATATTCTCAGCTACATTACTTTCCTTACCAGTAAGTACAACACATGTTGTGTCTGGTTCTATAATGGGTATAGGTAGTGCCAAACGCATAGGTGCCGTAAGATGGGGAACAGCTCAACAAATGCTCACAGCTTGGATTTTAACCATTCCATGCACAGCTCTCGTTGGTGCACTCGTTTATTCCTTAATGTGTTATGTATTTGGTCTTTAATAAATATATGCAAAAGCAAAGTATCCTAAAACAAAAGATACTTTGCCTTTTTTATTTAAAATCATTATCATTTTATAATATTTTTGTTATAATATATACATAAAATAGTTTAGGAGGTGTCCATTATGGATTGCCAAATAAAATACTCGTTACTAGATACTGTTTTAAAAGAACAGAAAAATCACAAAAATTTGATAACTGCGGTAAAAATCAACAATGTCCTACGTGACGTACAGACACAAGTCACATCTGAAGATAAAATTGAATTTATTGATATGACCTCGGAAGATGGTATCCAAGCATATCAACGAAGCGTCTTATTCATCATGATGGCCGCTGTAAATCTGCTCTATCCAGATAAAGAAGTTGTCGTTGAACATTCCGTAAATAATGGTATTTATTGCGAATTATTACCCAAAGGTGATTTAACTCTTGAAATGGTCGAAAAAATACAAGAAAAAATGCTTGAATTCGTCACTAAAGCCAAAGATATAAAAAAATGTATCTTACCCCGTGAAGATGCTGTAGCCTTATTTAGAGAATCTCAACAAATCGCTAAATCTAAACTTCTTGAATCACTCCATCAAGAATATGTAAGTTTATATTATTGTGCAGGCTATTATGATTATCTTTATGGGCCTATGCTTTACAACACTTCTTTATTAGATAAATTTGCTATTGACTTTTATGAACCAGGATTAATTGTTAGAACGCCCTTAAAAACTAATCCTAATGTTGTTCCGCCAAAAATGAAACAAAAAAAATTATCTATGATTTTAAGTGAAGCTGATCGCTGGTCTTATATTTTAAGATGTAATTACGTAACTAATTTAAATGAATATATCCATACGAACAAAATTGGTGAACTCATTCGTATTTCAGAAGCACTTCATGAGAAAAAGATTGCTCAAATAGCTGACCATATTGTCGAAGGAATTGACCATCTTCGTTTAATCTTAATCGCTGGTCCTTCATCATCAGGAAAAACAACCTTTGCTCAAAGATTGCGTATTCAACTACTTGTCAATGGTATAAATCCTCTGTCTATATCTTTAGATGACTATTTCTTAGATAGAGATAAAACGCCAAAAACACCTGAGGGACAATATGACTTTGAATCAATTCAAGCATTAGATTTACCATTATTTAATCAACATATGATGGCACTTTTAAATGGTGAAACTATTGAAATGCCTGTATATAATTTTGCTACTGGATATCGTGAATGGAAAAATCATATAGTCAAATTAGAATCAAATCAACCTATTATCATCGAAGGTATTCATGGTCTAAATGATGAATTAACTAGAGACATTCCAAACAATGTAAAATATAAAATCTATGTCAGTGCTTTAACTCAATTGGCAATAGATGCACATAATCGCATTCCAACTACAGCAGCTCGCATTATCCGCCGTATAGTTCGTGATAATCAATTTCGTGGTGCTCATGCCCTAAAAACCATCAAACAATGGCCTGATGTTCGCAAAGGTGAAGATAAAAATATATTTCCATTCCAAGAAAATGCAGACGTCATGTTTAATTCTGCTTTAATTTATGAACTCAGTATCTTAAAAAAATATGCTAAACCATTACTAGAAAAAATCACTCCTGATATACCAGAATATAATATCTCCAAACGTTTAATTGATTTTCTTGATTATTTTGAAGATATACCTAATGATGATGATGTGCCAAATAATTCCATACTAAGGGAATTTGTCGGTAAATCCTGTTTCTTTTAATAAAATAAATCATTCCATAAAAAATAAGCACTATATAAACTAGTGCTTATTTTTATTTATCCTATTATTTTTAAAATCTCATTGGTCCATGTCCTTTTAATCCCTTTGGACCTTTTTTCATACCTAAATCTAATGCTTCCATTTTTTGATGAATTTCTGCTAATTGTTCCTGTGTGATACCTAAATCATTTGCTACCATTTCCCAATTTTTAGTTGAAGGATTATGCATTTCTATAATATCAGCTGGAGATTTATCAACATACATAGAATATAATAAACCATGAATTATCTCATCTACACCATAATTTTGTTCTACTAAAAAAGTTACAATACTTTTATTCATATCTAACTTATTAGCAATTTGTGTAGATACTATATCATCATGTGCAGCCTTTATGTCATTAGGAGTAAGACCTATCAAATATTCTACACGTGGCCAAGAGTTATTTTCTCTTAAATTCATAATATCTTCAAAAGATTTATGTGAAGCATATGCTAAAAATGCACCTTCATAAAGATCAGGCATTCCCCAACCATTATTATAATAAGTTACTAATGTTTGTCTATCTACACCAAAATATTCATTAATATTTTGCATTTCATTATCAATACGTATCTGTGGTGATACCCTTTCAACTTTAGGCAAAGGCTTCGCCTGCACTGTATTAGTTGTAAACTGATAACTTGCACCTGTTAAGACTAAACCTGTAACTGTAAGTGCTAAAATTTTAGTTAATCTTTTCATATTTATCGCCTCACTTTGAATAATTATTAATTATATTATATCATAATAAATCAAATATTTTGAAGAAAATTATTTATTTTCAATAGCATCAATAGCGTCAATCACTGCACTTCTAAAGCCTTTACGTTCCAAAGTTGCTACACCCACAATAGTAGTACCAGCAGGTGAACATACTGCATCTTTCATAGCACCTGGATGATTATTTGTAGCCAATTGCAATTTACCAGTTCCCACTATCATTTGACTTGCTAATTTATATGCTACAGGGCGAGCAAGTCCATGCATTACACCAGCATCAGCTAAAGCTTCGATAAACATACTAGCAAAAGCAGGGCCACAACCAGCTACAGTACCACCTATGGATAATTGTTTAGTATCCACAAATTGAACTATAGATATTGTAGAAAATAGCTCCGTGAATAAATTCAATTCTTCATCACTTAAAGAATGTGTACTTTCACAAATAAAAATACCTTCACCTATAGCTACTGGTGTATTTGGTATTGTGCTTAAATGATGCGTATTTGGTAAAAGAATTTCCTCATATTTAGCAAATGGAAAATTTGCTGCAATAGAAATAATAACTTTTTCTTGTAATTCTTTCTTTATCGGTGTGATAACTTCTTCTATCATATATGGTTTCACAGCTATGATGACCATATCTACATTATCAACAACTTCTTTTGCACTCTTACAAGGATTGATTTGCTTTTCTTTCGTATTTTTACAAAGCTTATCCCAATTTTTTGCACAAGCAAAAATTTGATTGCCCTTTATAGCTCCCTGATTGATTAAACCAGTAGCTATAGCTTGCCCCATATTGCCAAAACCTATAAAACCTAATTTTAAATTATCAAACATATAAATACCTTCTTTATTCATTTTTTTACATCATTTAAGTTATATTTTATCATATCAACTAATTCTAAAAAACTCCTACTAGCTTCAAAACTAATAGGAGTCTTTTATTTTATTTATTCATCTTTTCTTCAATTGTATCTAAAATTAATTTAGCTAATTCTGATTTTTGCATAAGTGGAGCTTGTTTTATTTCACCATCACGTGTGATGATTTTGGCAATATTAGTATCTACATTAAAACCAGCACCAGCTTGACTCACATCATTTGCCACAATCATGTCAAGATTTTTACGTTGTAATTTACCTTTAGCATACTCTTCAACATTTTGAGTTTCCGCTGCAAAACCAACTAAATACTGCTTATCTGATTTCTTTTCACCTAATCCTTTTAAAATATCTGGATTTTTCACAAGTTCAATAGTCATAACTTCGTCAGATTTTTTTATTTTTTGACTGGCTACTTCTTTTACACGATAATCAGAAACTGCTGCTGACATTATAGTAACATCACAATCTGCAAAATGTTCTTCAATATGCTGTTGCATTTCTCTTGCAGACTCTACTTTTATTAATTTTACATTTTCAGGTGCTTCAATATTTGTAATACCAGAAACAAGAATTACTTCAGCACCTCTATTAGCTGCTTCTGTAGCAATGGCATAACCCATTTTCCCACTAGAACGATTACTGATATAGCGAACAGGATCGATAGGTTCTCTTGTCCCTGCTGCACTTACAATTATTTTTTTACCTTTTAAAGATTGCTTATTTTGTTTTTCAACATAATCTTTTATAGTTTCCACTAAAGTAGCAGGTTCAGGGAGTCTACCTATGCCATTCACGCCACAAGCCAAATGACCACTTGCCGGTTCAATAATATGATAATTATACTCACGAAGAGTATTTATATTTTTCTGTGTTATCGGGTTCTGATACATATTACTATTCATTGCAGGAGCCACAAAAACAGGAGCTTTAGTTGCCATAATTACAGTAGATAACATATCATCTGCAATACCATTTGCTATTTTGCCAATAATATTTGCTGTTGCTGGTGCGATTAAAACTAAATCTGCTAAATTGGCAAGAGCAATATGTTCCACATTCCAATTTGTAACCTTATCCCACATAGAAACATTTACAGGATTTCCACTGATTTCTTGAAATGTAAGTGGTGTAACAAAATTTGTAGCTTCTTTTGTCATCACTACATGTACATTAGCACCTAATTTTCTAAGTCTACTAGCTACATCTACGACTTTATAAACTGCAATACCACCACAAACTGCTAATAAGATATTTTTGTCTTTCAGCATAATAAACCTCTTATATAAAAATATTAATATTGACTTTCTAATTAGCAAAAAAGGCAAGTATTAGCTTGCCTTTTCTTTTAGATTAAATGCTTTTTTTCACACGTGAAAAAGTGATTTTATCTTCTGCTACTTCTTCTAAAGCATTTGTAACATCTTTATGAGATTGAAGTACGGATTTTACAGGAGAACCTGCCAAAATTTGTCTAGCTCTTTTTGCTGCTAAAACAACTAAAGTATACTTACTATCAACTTTTGGTAAAAGTTGGTCCATAGAAGGATGCACTATATCCATTATAAATCTCTCCTTTACAAATATTGTGCTTTAAACTTTTTCATTTTCAAGTTGAATAAGCTTATCTAAATTATTATACACTGCACAGCGTTCAGCTTCAATAATATGCACAATTTTATTTACAACATCACTGACAACTTCATTAGTGATGATGTAATCATAATTATTTCCACGTGGTATTTCTTCAATAGCAGCACTTAAACGACGTTTTATAGCCTCTTCTGTTTCTGTACCACGTCCGCGAATGCGTTTTTCAAGTTCAGCAAGTGAAGGTGGCAATAAGAAAATAAAAGTACCTTCTTTTAAAAACATTTTCTGTACATTTAAAGCACCTTGTGTATCGATCTCAAGCAATACATCTTTGCCACTTTCCAATACTTCACGCACTTTATCTGCTGGAGTTCCATAATAATTCCCATAAACTTCAGCCCACTCTAACAAACGATTTTCTTCAATCATTTGCTGAAATTCTTCTTTAGATAAGAACCAATAATCTTTACCATTTACTTCTCCAGGTCTAGGTTTACGTGTTGTTGCTGAAATAGAAAATACAATTTCAGGATGTACTTTTAATAATTCTTTACAAACAGTTCCTTTACCTGTACCAGATGGCCCAGAAATAACTATTAAATTCCCCTTATTCTTCATTTACTCTACCCTTTTCTTTTATAATATTCATATTTACTCTATTTGTTATTGTCTCTGGTTGTACAGCTGACAAAATAACAGTCGAATTATCCATGATTATTACTGAACGTGTACGTCGCCCATAAGTAGCATCAATTAAATTTTTTAGTTCTTTTGCTTCTTGAATTATACGTTTTATCGGTGCTGACTCAGGGCTTACAATCGCAACGATACGCTCCACAGCTATAATTGTACCATAACCAATATTAACTAATCTTGCTTGCATAATTCACCTTTAACTATTCAATATTTTGAATTTGTTCACGAATTTTTTCCAATTCGCCCTTTATTTCTACTACCAAATTGGCAATTTCAGCGTTATTAGCTTTAGAAGCCATTGTATTTGTTTCACGATTCATTTCCTGAACAATAAAATCCAGCTTACGACCAATATTACCTTCCATATCTAAGCTAGCTCTAAACTGTTGCAAATGACTTCCCATACGTACAATTTCTTCTGTAATATCCATTTTATCTGCCATAATAGCACATTCTTGAATTATTCTATTTTCATCAATATTTTGCTCACTCAATAAAGATTTAAGTGTTTCTATCAATTGATTTCGATAATTCACCAAACGTTCAGGAGCTACAACTCTTATTTTTTCTGTATATTTAGCAATAATATCTAAGCGACGAAGTAAATCTTTTTTTAGATTTTCCCCTTCAATAGATTTCATTTTGACAAATTCTTCTGTAGCTTGTTCTACAGTATTTATCAATAAAGGTTTTATTCCTTCTAAATCTAAGCTATCATCAGCTAAATTTATAATTCCCTGAAAATTTGCCAAATCCACTAAAGAGATATTCTTTAATTTTGCTTTTTTATCGATATTTTTAATAGTTGTATTGATTTCCTGTAAGCTCTTATAATAAGCAATCAACAAATCTTTGTCAATGGCTAACTTTTTATTTTCTTCATTATTATTTACAAAATTAATGTAAATATCTATTTTCCCACGAAGAGCATATTTATTTAAAGCTTCAATTATACTTGCCTCTAAAGCACGCAATGCACTTGGCATACGAATAGAAATATCGCGATATCTATTATTTACCGCCTTCATCTCTACCCCAATTTTATATATTCCATTATCAAAAGTTGCTGAGCCAAAGCCCGTCATACTTCTCGCCAAAAAAACTACCTCCCTAATTAAAATTTATTAATCAGACCATGTTGCTGTAAATACTTTTGTAGCTGGGCCTGTCATATAAATTCGATTATTATCAGCCCATTGTATAGTTAAAATACCGCCATCTAATTCCACTTGAGCAGTTCTTTGTGTCTTATTATTCAATACACAAGCAACTAATGTAGCACAAGAACCTGTACCACAAGCCCAAGTGATCCCAGCACCACGTTCCCAAACACGCATACGCACATATTTATCATTTTTTACTTCTACAAATTCAGTATTTGTTTTCTTTGGAAATACCGGATTAGTTTCAAATTTAGGGCCAATTTTTTCAAGTTCTACAGTATTAATATCATCAACAAAAACTATACAATGAGGATTTCCCATAGATACACATGTCATTTTATAAGTTTGACCATCTACTGTGATATCTTCATTTACTACTTGATTATTGCCAAAACCAGCGACAGGAATTTTGTCCCCTTCTAAAATAGGTTCACCCATATCCACATGAACAGTTCCATCATCCATGATTTCTGGAACAATTATACCTGCACCAGTTTCTACAGTGAATTTTTTCTTATCTGTAAGTTTAGCTTCTCTTACACATTTGGCAAAACAGCGAATACCATTACCACACATTTCTGCTTCACTGCCATCACTATTGATGATTTGCATTCGAAAATCCGCTACTTTAGATGGCAAAATAAAAATCACACCATCTGCACCTACGCCAAAATGACGATCACATATTTTTTCTGCATTTGCAATTATTTCACTGATATCTTCATTATTAAATGCATTAACCAATACAAAATCATTTCCACAAGCTTGCCATTTAGAAAAATTAAATTCCATAATAAAAATCCTCCTTAAACACATCAAAAAATAATGCATTTATTTCTACAAATTTAAAATCTATTTAGGCTTATTATAAATAATAACAAAATCATAATAATAACTTATATTAATTCGCTATTAAATATCAACAATCCTGCTCATATTATTATAATTATTCATCTTTTTAAAGAAAATACTAATTAATGACAAAAAACTTGACAAAAACTGCTCAATTAACAATTTATCAAATAAATTCACCTGTGATATAATATTTTAGATATTAATTTCTTAAACCAAGAAATTAACGAAAGGAATGAATACTATTATGAGTTTAGATGGATTTTCTCTTAATCCTTTAATAAACGAACTAAATGATAAATTAGCAGGTGGCAGAATAGACAAAATCTGTCAACCTAATAAACAAGATATTTACCTCTACATTCGCCAACCAGGTCAAACATATATTTTATATTTATCCATAAATCCTCAAAATCCTATGGCAAATATTACTACATTTCAACCAGATAATCCACCTGAACCACCTGTCTTTTGCATGGTATTACGTAAACAACTAGAAGGTGGTCGCATTGCCTCTATTTCTCAATATGGTTTAGACCGCATGATCCTAATAGATATAGATACATTAGGACCAAAGAGTCTTATCATCACCAAGACTCTAATTGCCGAACTTATGGGGAAATACAGTAACTTAATTTTAATGCAAGATGGTACTATCATCGAAGCGTTTCGCCGTGTTGGTGAAAATAATAACCGTGTACGCACAGTCTTACCAGGTCAAAATTATGAAGTTCCGCCTGTTCAAGATAAAATAAATATTTTAACCACTGATACAGCTTCATTTATCAACCGCTTAAAAACATATCAAGAAGCTAATCTATATCAGGCAATTATCGCCAGTGGTTTAGGATTTGGCCCCATAACAGCCAAAGAAATCATTTTTTTAGCAGGATTTAGTAGTGATTTACTAATAAAAGATATGGATGAAATAGATTTTTCTTCTTTAACTAATATCATAAATGAATTTAAAAACATCTATCAAGAAAAAAATTTTTCACCGACATTAGTTTTAGATAAAAAACGTAAAATAAAAGCTATGGCTCCATTTGCCTTGCATATTTTTAATGAAAAAGACTTTTCACTTAAAACATATACAGATATCAATGCTCTATTAGAAGACTCTAAAAACTACACTAATAGTTATTATAATTTACCAGAAAAAGATTTTTATCGCAAAACAATTCATAATGAAATTAATCGTTTAACTAAAAAAGAAAAAATACTATTAGAAGAATTAGCCAAAGCACAAAAAGCTGAAAAATATAAAATAAAAGCTGATAACTTAATGACTTACCAATATCAATTTAAAGACCATCAAGATAAAGAAATTACCGTTACTAATATCTATGATGAAAATTATGCACCAATAAAAATAGCATTAGATACCAAATTAACTATAATTCAAAATATGCAAGCTTATTATAAAAAATACGATAAATTAAAACGTTCTACACAAATGCTTGACGTTCAAATAAAACGTTGTCGAAAAGATAGAGAATATGCTCTAACCATTGAAACAGCGATTGAAGCTTCCACTACTATAGCCGACATTGAAGATATCAAAACCGAAATGATTAAAGCAGGATTTTTACCACCTGAAAATAAGAAAAAAGCTTCTATTGCTCCTTCTAAACCATTTAAATTTGCTTTACCTAACGGAATGTTTTTATTTGTTGGCAAAAATAATTATCAAAACGACAAATTAACCTTTAAAACAGCTCATAGCGATGATATCTGGCTACATACAAAAGATATACCAGGCTCTCATGTCATCATTGATACTAGAGGAGATGAAGTAGATGAAGATACTTTGCTTTTAGCTGCACAAATAGCAGGATATTTCAGTAAAGCCCGTGGCTCTTCAAAAATTCCCGTCGATTATGTAGAATGTAGATATGTAAAAAAACCTTCTGGAGCAAAACCAGGTTTTGTAATATTTACAAATAATAAAACTTTATATGTAACACCTGACGAAGATGAAATCATACCAATTATCAATAGAGATTTAAATAAAAAATAAATATAAAAAGAAAAGACTACCATAATCACAATTGGTAGTCTTTTCTTCAGCTAAAATTTGTCGCCATCAATTTTTGTATTTGTCGCCATTTTGTCGCCAAAAAATTTAAACTCATACAAAAATTTTAAACCTGTATTAAAATTTTTCCTTATAAAATAAGGCTTTTTTTACTCTTCAAGTCTAGGTCCAGCATTTAAAATTTCATCGGGCATTTCGCCTGCAAAACGTTTAACATTTTCAGCGAACAATCTTACTAATTTTTCAGCCTGATTTTTATATGCTTTCTTATCGATCCAAGTATTTTCTGGATTCAATACTTCACTTGGTACACCTGGGCAACTATCTGGAATATTTAACTGGAAGTATTCATGTTTTGTCCAAGTAACATCATCTAATTTACCATCTAAAGCAGCAGAAATCATCGCTCTAGTATATTTCAATTCCATACGTTTACCTACACCATATGGACCGCCAGTCCAACCTGTATTAACAAGATATACACTAGTATTATATTGATTAATTTTTTCACCCAATAATCTAGCATATTGTAATGGTGGTAATGGGAAGAATGGTTCACCAAAACCAATAGAGAATGTTGCCTGTGGTTCTGTAATACCACGTTCAGTACCAGCGACTTTACTTGTATAACCAGACAAGAAATGATACATTGCTTGTTCTTTTGTAAGTTTAGCAATAGGAGGTAATACACCAAAAGCATCTGCTGTTAAGAAAATGATTGCATTTGGATGACCTGCCATACTTGGTACAATAGCATTTGGAATATTTTCAATTGGATAAGCTGTACGTGCATTTTGTGTAAATCTAGCATCAAAGAAATCAGGTTCACGAGTATATGGATTTATATATACATTTTCCAAAACTGTTCCATATTGAATAGCATTATAAATTTCTGGTTCACTTTCAGGTGTAATTTTAATAGTTTTAGCATAACATCCACCTTCAATATTAAAGATACCATGTTCGCTCCAACCATGTTCATCATCACCAATTAAAGAACGATTAGGATCAGCAGACAATGTTGTTTTACCTGTTCCACTTAAACCAAAGAACAATGCAGAATTACCATCTTTACCAACATTTGCCGAACAATGCATAGATAATACTCCGCGTTGTGGAAGGATAAAGTTCATTACTGAGAAAATAGCTTTTTTCATTTCACCAGCATAAGCACCGCCACCGATCAATACCATTTTTTTACTGAAATTAACAATAATAAATGTTTCAGAATGTGTACCATCTTCGATTGGATTTGCTTTTACACTTGGCATACAAATAAGTGTAAATTCTGCAGGTGTAGTGAGTTTAGTTTTTGGTCTAATAAATAACTGTTTTAAAAATAGATGATGCCATGCGTGTTCATTAATACATTTAATTTGCAATTTATATGCTGGATCTGCACCAACTAAAGCATCCGTTACAAAAAGTTGATGATCTTTTGCATATTCTTTCATTTTATCATAAAGACGATTAAACGTATTTTCCGAACATGGTTGATTTGTATTTGACCAATGGATTAAATCATGAATATCTGGAGTATCAACAATAAATCTATCTTTAGGAGAACGACCTGTATGCTTACCTGTAGTTACACAAATAGCACCTTTATTAGATAAACGTCCCTCATGATTTCTAACAGCTTCTTCAAGTAACTCTGGAATTGTTGCATCATAAGTAATTCTTCTTGCAACTGATAAAAAGTCCTGGCTAGAATAGTTGTTCATCATTGTAATCAACCTCACTTTTATTTATGTTTATTTGTCATAAAATTTATTACCTAAAATTACTATATGAATATATATTTCTCCAAAAAATTCACTATTCCTCCCCAAATTTTTAAAAAATTTTTTATATTTTAACATAAAAGCAATATAATAGATAAAACTTATGGTAAAAAACATTTATAATAAATAAAATATTGGATATATCCTATTTTTATGCTATAATATCTATATGTTGATTAATAAAATTTATTATACATAAGCTAATTACTACAGGAGGATTATATGGAACTTAAACAACTAGAATACTTTCAAATGACTAGCCGTTTGAAAAATATTACTAGAGCGGCTAAACGGCTTTCTGTTTCTCAGCCAAACATCACTGTTGCTATAAAAAAATTAGAAGCAGAACTTGGTATACAACTTTTTGAACGTAGTCAAAAACAATTATCTCTTACACCAGAAGGGGCTGTATTTTTAAATCGTATTGAATTAGCTTTGCGTAATATTCAAGATGCTGTCTTAGAAGTTAATGATTATAAACAACTTCAAAAAGGTACTATTAAAATTGGTATACCTTCTATGATTGGAGCATATTTATTTCCTAAAATTTTTTCTGGTTTCAAAAAAAGATTTTCTCACTTAGATATTTATCTCTATGAAAAAGGTTCTATGTCCATTCGTGAATCATTAGAACGTGATGAATTAGACTTTGGTATTGTCATCATTTCTAATGCTTCTCCAAGCTTACAATTATTACCTATGTCTACAAATCAAGTTGTTGCTTGCGTTCCAGAAGAACATCCTTTGGCTCAAAAAGATTCACTTTCATGGAGTGATGTAAGCAATATTGATTTAATCATGTTAAAAGAAGGTTCTTTCATCCGCAATTTAATTCAACAAAAATTTAAAGCTCATAATATTCAGCCTAATGTTGTTCTTGAATCCAATCAAATAGAAACAATTAAAGGCCTGATATCCAGTAACGTTGGTATGGCATTTCTTTTAGATTTTGTTGTTCAAGATACACCACATATAAAAACTTTACCTATTGAAGAACCTATCTTTGTTGAAGTTGGCCTTGCTTGGAAAAAAGATCGTTATATATCTAAAGCAGCTCAATCATTTATTAACTTTTGTCAAGATACCTTAAATAAATAACTCATATAAAGTCAGTACCACACGTAAAACGTGTGGCTTGCACAAGCCTATAAGGCTTTTAA
>USPM01000010.1 GCA_900556715.1 uncultured Megamonas sp.
AGCGCTTGCCTTACAAGCAAGATGTCAGCAGTTCGATCCTGTTACCGCCCACCATTAGTAATTAATCTCCTTGATTTTCAAGGAGTTTTTTTATTTATAAATTTAATAGATGGTGATGGAGTTCACCGATAAATCTGTAAACGATACAGTAATGACTCCTGTTATATTATATTTAATAATTTTAGATATATATAACAGGAGTTTTTTATTTATATAAATTAAAAGACCATAAGCAATTGAGGAGGTTTTTATGACAAAATTATTAGTGGTGATGTTAGGTTGTTCTTTAGGTGGAGCTATGCGATATTTGATTACTACATATGTAAATAAATTAGGCCATTTTCCTTATGGAACATTAACAGTAAATTTAATAGGCTGTTTTCTTATAGGTATTATTGCTACTATATTGACAGAAAAAATGCAGGGAGCCTCGATGTATCTTTCCTTGTTTTTGACAGTGGGATTTTTAGGAGGACTTACTACATTTTCATCATTTACAAATGAAACTTTATTATTGTGGCGTACAGGTGATTTTATTTCTGTATTATTAAATGTAGGATTAAATACTTTTGGTGGACTTTTGGTAGCATGGTTAGGTAGAATACTAGTTTATATAGTTTTATAGTCAAAAATAAAAGCGATACAAAATAAATGTATCGCTTTTTTATTTTATTAAATTCTTAGTGAAATAATTTTAATAAGCTTAAAACCATATATGTAATTCCTCCAGCAATTAAAGGACCAACGGCAACGCCTTTGAAGAAAAATACACCAATCATAGTACCAATTACTAAAGAAGATACAACATCAGGAGAGTCTTTTAATAATGATATTCCAGAGCCACCAGCTACAGCGGCGAAGATACCAGCTAATAATGCTAATATTCCAATAGGAGAAGTAAAACTATTAATCATCATTTGGATTGTTATTTTGCCATTAGCTAATGGTATCAAAATAGCAATTGTGAGCAAAATAATACCGTAATTTAAGCCATTTGTTTCTACTAATTGCATTAAACTATCTAAATGAAAGACTTTTAATATTAGAATTATACCAACAGCATAAAATACAGACATATTATGCCCTATATAACTCAATGCTAAGAGAACTAAGAGAATAATATATTCATTACTCATGAAAACACGTCCTTTATATATTTTTTATTTAAATTGTTTTTCTATTTTATCATATGGTTTTTGAAAAAACAAAAACTGTAAAAAAATTTTTTAAAAACTATAGCTTTTTTATAAAATATTTGTTACAATATAACAAGTTAATGCTTTAGCTTATTAAAGCATTACTATGAAATTATAGATAAATATTATATATTTATATTGGGAGGAAATTTTTATGAAAAAGTTATTAGTATTGTGTTTATCTATGCTATTAGGAGTTATGTTAATAGCAGGTTGTGGAAGCGAAGAAAAACAAACATCTTCTTCTAGTGGAAGCAGTGATAAACCTATTGTTATTGGTTTAGATGATAGTTATCCACCAATGGGATTTAAAGATGAAAATAATGAAATTGTTGGTTTTGATATAGACTTAGCTAAAGAAGCTACAAAAAGACTTAATCGTCCAGTAGAATTCAAAGCAATTGATTGGTCTAGTAAAGAAGCAGAACTTAAAAGTGGTCGTGTAGATATTCTTTGGAACGGTTTAGATATTACAGAAAAACGTAAAGAAAATATGTTATTTAGCGATCCATATATGAAAAATCGTCAAGTTGTATTTGTTCCAGTGAATTCCGACATAAAATCTCTTGAAGATTTAAAAGGCAAAGTAATTGGTACACAAAGTGGTAGTACAGCAGAAGATTTCTTAGATAATAATAAAGATTATGCAGCTCAATTTGGTGAAGTAAAAAAATATGGTGATTATATCGATGCTTTCATGGATTTAGAAAATGGCAGAATTGATGCTGTTGTAACTGATGAACTTATTGGTACTTATTATATGCAAAAACATGCTGATGCATTTAAAGAAACTGATATTGTTGTAGGTGAACCTACTGATTTTGGTATTGCGTTTGCAAAAGACAATCAAGCTCTTCGCGATGATGTTCAAAAAGTAATGAATGAAATGAAAGCTGATGGCACAATTGCTAAGATTTCTGAAAAATGGTTTGGTAAAGATATAACTACAAAATAATAATAATGAATAAAAGCGAGAACGATAAGTTCTCGCTTTTTTATTTGGATAATATGGTTACAGCTAAAATAATGATAATGGCACCGATGAATTCAAATAAACCAAATGATATATTTAAAAATATAATTGATAAAATAATTGAAGAAAATGGTTCTAATGAAGCAAATACACTGATTTTTGTAGGTGAAAGATATTTTGTACTTTCAAGATAGGCACAAAAAGCTATTGCTGTACCAAAAATAATAATAGCCGATAGCGTAATTATCATATCAATATCTAAAATTCCTGTAAAATCCCATGGCTTTTGATAAAAGGACATTAAGATACCACCAATTAACATACCCCAACCAATGATTAGTGTAGAACGCCATTTTTTGATGATGGTTCGAGGTTGTAATGTATAAAAAGCAGCAAAGCAAGCACAAACAAGTCCCCAGATGAGAGCTTCTACAGATATTGCTAAAGTGGAAAAATTTCCTTTAGTAACTAGGAAAAAAGTCCCTAGCATAGCTAAGAAGATAGCAAGTAATTCTTTAAATGAAGGTAAGCGATGAGTTGTAATTAATAGATAAAGAACAATAGCAATTGGCATTAAATATTGTAGTATAGTAGCTGTAGCGGCATTACTATGAACAATAGTACCAAAGTATGTATATTGAACGCCTAACATACCAAAAACACCAAAACATATTAAAGGAAATTTATCTTTAGTATGCCAAATAGAAAAAATATTTCCCTGATGTAAAATAGCATCAATACATAGTAAAATAATACCTGATAAAATTAAGCGAACAGTGACTAGCCATTCAGCGGATATTGCCTTATCTACAAATAAATGTTGAGATAATACTCCAGAGGCACCCCATAATATAGTACCTGTGACTATAAGTAATGTACCTTTTAATTGTGAAGACATAATGACCTCCTGAAAATATATGAAAATAATAGCTATATTCTATTATTTTTTTTATTTATTGTAAATAAGTGTTGCTTTTTAAAGGTGATTATATTAAAATTTAGATAAGATATTAATTAATAATTATTATTTATTAAAAATATATTAAGGAGATGAGACTATGGAAATGTCAGCATTATGGAAATTGAGTTACGGAATGTATGCTATTGGTACATTAGATGGGACTAGACCAACAGGTTGTATCGTAAATACAGTTATTCAAATTACTAGTGATAATCCGGTTATTGCTATTAGTATGAATAAGAATAACTATACTTATGAATGTATAAAACGCACAGGTAGATTTTCAGTATCTATTTTATCAGAACAAACTACACAAAATGTAATAGCAAAATTAGGTTTTTCTTCAGGAAAAGATACGGATAAATTTGATGGTGATATTTTTGCATGGGAATATATGGACGGTCTTCCTGTCGTAAATGAAAATAGTTGTGCACATATAACGGCAGAAGTTATTACTATGACAGAAATGGAAACTCATTTTGTAATTTTAGCACGTGTACAAGATGCAAAAGTAGTTTCTAATTATAATCCAATGACTTATAAATATTATCATGAAGTAATTAAGGGAAAAGCACCAAAAAATGCACCGACATATCAAGCTCCAGAAAAGATTACAGATAAAGAAACATGGGCTTGTCAAGTTTGTGGGTATATTTATGAAGGTGATTTAACTAAAGAACCAGATGATTTTGTTTGTCCTATTTGTAAACAGCCAAAATCCATGTTTAAAAAGCAATAATATGTTTATATAAGTTTATATAATTTGATAAGAAAATAAAAAAGCTGACCATTTCTAGGTCAGCTTTTTATCTTGGTTAAAATAATTTATTTTTTGGAACGAGCTTTAGCTTTAGCAGCTTGTTTTTTCTCTTGTTCATGTTTTGCGTAATCTACGCCCCAGCTTTTCATCTTATGTTTGAAAGCTAACATTGGATGACGTAAGAACATTTTTTTCTGTGTGCTTTGCATAATATTGCGAAATTCTTTTGTCTGTTTAGTGCCAAAACAAGGGCGGTCACAACGTTCACAGATTGGTTTAGTGATACCATATGGACATCTACTGATTTTCGTCATTACTGTAGTCAATAATGCTGTACATTTTGGACAAAGTTTACTTCCAGATGTATTATGATGGCTGTGACAATAAACACCAAATGTTTTACGAATTTCTTCTTTTTCTTTAGGTACATTGTTTTTTATTTCAACCGGTTTTCTTTTTGGTAAAAATCTTGAAAAAATTCCCATAGCAGTCTCCCCTGATTTATAATTATAAATTTATAAGTACTTATTTAATTTTACGGTTTATTATAATTTATGTCAAGAAATAGCATAATAGTTTGACAAGGTTTAATTTTTATGATAGTGTCTTTCTTAATAAGATTAGGTATTATTTGGAGTGTATAATTGATATGATAAAGTTAAAAAATATTGTAAAGACTTATGATACCCCAAATGGTTCAGTACACGCATTAAAAGATATTAATTTAGAAATTAAGCGTGGAGAAATTTATGGGATTATCGGTTTAAGTGGTGCGGGTAAATCTACATTAGTTCGTTGTATAAATATGCTAGAAAGACCTACTTCTGGTAGTGTTATTGTTGATGGTAAAGATTTAACTACAATGACAGAATCACAGCTTCGTGAAGCTAGAAAAGATATTGGGATGATATTCCAACATTTTAATTTATTGTCTACTTCCACAGTATATGATAATATTGCTTTTCCTTTAAAATTAGCAGGAAAATCTAAAGAAGAAATAAAGTCTAAAGTAGAACCTTTATTAAAATTGGTTGGTCTTGAAAATAAAGCTCATCAATATCCATCTCAATTATCTGGCGGTCAAAAACAACGTGTAGGTATAGCGAGAGCTTTGGCTAATGATACAAAAATATTATTATGTGATGAAGCGACATCAGCACTTGATCCTCAGACAACAAAAGCTATATTGGAATTAATTAGAGATATAAATAAAAAATTGCAATTGACAGTAGTAGTAATCACTCATGAAATGCAGGTTATTAAAGACCTTTGTGATAAGGTAGCTGTATTAGACCATGGTGTAATTGCAGAAAATGGTACAGTATTAGAAATTTTTACTAATCCTAAAGAGCCAATTACTAAAGAATTCATGAGTGTACTTAGTAGCAATGAACTTCCAGCAGCTTATCGCAATGGTAAAGTGCATAAGGAATATATAAAAGATGCAACTATGTTACTTCGTTTGACTTTTATCGGAGAGTCAGCAGATAATCCAGTAATTGCAGGGCTCATTCGTAAATTCCCAGAGTTAGATATAAGTATATTATTTGGAGATTTATCTCAGATTCAAATGGTACAATTTGGCAGAATGATCATCGGTTTAGATGGACAAGAAGACCAGATTAAAGAAGCGATAAAATCTCTAATGGAACAAGATTTAAAAGTGGAGGTGATAGGATATGTTCAGCGACGCACTCATGTTATTGCCTAAGGCCTTAGGTGAAACTGTATATATGGTAGCTGTATCCATGATTGTTGCCTCTGCTATAGGTATTCCTCTTGGTGTATTATTATTGGCTACAGGTAAAAATCAGGTTTTAGAATTAGGTATAGCTAATAAAACATTATCTGCTATTGTAAACTGTGTACGTTCTATTCCATTTATTATTTTAATGGTAGCAATTATTCCTTTTACAAGATTAGTAGTAGGTTCATCTATCGGCACAACAGCAGCTATTGTACCGCTTATTATAGCTTCTATACCTCTTATTGCTCGTTTGGTGGAAACTTCCCTTCGTGAAGTTCCTTATGGTTTGATAGAAGCAGCTTTATCTATGGGAGCAACACCTTATCAGATCATAAGACGTGTATTGCTTCCAGAGGCTATGCCAAGTATTGTAGCACAACTGACAACTGTTATTATTGTCTTAATTGGTGAATCTGCTATGGCTGGTGCTGTAGGTGGCGGTGGCTTAGGTGATTTGGCTATTCGTTATGGATATCAGCGTTTTAATCCAGAAGTAATGTTAGCGACTGTTGTCGTTCTTATTATATTAGTTCAAGTAATTCAATTTTTAGGTAATATGTTAGCTAAAAAATTGAATAAGAAATAATTTTATTTATATTAAGGAGGATTTCGAATGAAAAAACTATTGGCAGTAATTGCTACTGCACTTTTAGCAGTAGTAGCTCTAGCTGGTTGTGGTTCTAGTACAGATACTGTATCTAGTGAAAAAACTGTATTGAAGGTTGGAGCAACAGCTGTGCCTCATGCGGAAATCTTAGAACAGGTAAAACCTGAATTAGCTAAAGAAGGCATTGACTTACAGATTGTTGAATTCAATGATTATGTACAACCAAACTTAGCTTTAAATGATGGGGAATTAGATGCAAACTTTTTCCAACATCAACCTTATTTGGATGAATTTACAGCAGAACATAGTGTAAAACTTGTAAGTGCTGGCGGTGTTCATATTGAACCTATGGGCATTTATTCTAAAAAAGTAAAATCTCTTGATGAATTAAAAGATGGTGCTTTAGTAGCTATTCCTAATGATCCAACAAATGGCGGTCGTGCTTTACTTTTAATGGCTAAAGCTGGTATTATTACATTAAAAGATAATAATGATATCAAAGCAACAGTACAAGATGTAACAGCAAATCCTAAAAATATTCAGTTCCAAGAAGTAGAAGCAGCTCAACTTCCACGTGTTTTAGATGATGTAGATGCTGCGGTAATTAATACAAATTATGCAATGCAAGCAGGTTTTGTACCAGCTAGCGATGCTTTAATTATCGAAGATAGTACATCTCCATATGTAAATATTGTAGCTGTTAGAGAAGGCGATCAGGATAAACCTGCTATTCAAAAATTAATGAAAGCTTTAAAATCTGAAGCTGTTAAAAAATTCATTGAAGAAAAATATAAAGGTGCAGTAGTTCCTGCTTTTGAATAAGCTTAAAGGAAAGAAGATATCTACAATAGATAATAATTTATTGTAGATATCTTCTTTTTTTAGCAGGAATAAAAAGCATCAATATCTAAATAAATAGGTATGATATTTTTATTTAAATGTCAATGGAGGGATTTTTATATGAAGAGCAAAAAAAATAAAAAGAATATTTCCAAAAAAGATGTAAAAGTGGCATCTAAAGTTGATGATAAAGATTTATTTGAAGTCAGATTACATAAATATTATGATGAACTAAAATGGCTTTATTGTGAATTGTATCAACAACAGCCAAATCCTTTGAATTATTTTGATGATTTAATTAAGAATTTAAGAGATTTTTATAATCAAAGAGAAGATTATTTAAAAGAATTAGATATTGCACGTGAAAAAAATAATAATTGGTATAAAGGCAATGATTTCATCGGAATGATGATGTATGTAAATAATTTTTCTGGCACTTTAAAGGGATTTGAAAAAAGAATACCTTATTTACAAGAGAGCAATGTAAATTATATTCATTTGATGCCTTTGTTGACATCTCCAAAAGATGAAGGTGATGGTGGTTATGCTGTAGCAGATTTTCGCAATGTTCAAGAAGAGTTGGGAACAATGGAAGATTTGCGTAAATTAGCTAAAAAATGTCATCATAATAAAATCAGTATTTGTCTAGATTTCGTTATGAACCATACTTCTAATCAACATGAATGGGCAAAAAAAGCAAGAGCTGGAGAAAAAGAATATCAAGATAGATATTTCTTCTTTGATAATTACGATATGCCAAGATTATTTGAAGAAAAATGTCCGCAGGTATTTCCAACAACAGCACCAGGTAATTTTACTTATTTAGAAGATATTAATAAATTTGTAATGACTACTTTCTATCCATATCAATGGGATTTGGATTATCGTAATCCTACAGTATTTAATGAAATGGTTTATAATATGCTATATTTGGCAAATCAAGGTATAGATATTATTCGCTTAGATGCTGTACCATATATTTGGAAACAATTAGGCACAAATTGCCGTAATTTACCACAAGTTCATACTTTAGTGCGTATGATGCGTATGATTACAGAAATAGTTTGCCCATCTGTATTATTATTAGGTGAAGTCGTAATGGAACCAGAAAAAGTAGTTCCATATTTTGGTACAATAGAAAAGCCAGAATGTCATATGCTTTATAATGTAACTACTATGGCTACAACATGGCATACTGTAGCGACTAGAGATGTTAGTTTGTTGAAACATCAGCTTGATATTTTAGCTTCTTTACCAAAACAGTATATTTTCCAAAATTATTTACGTTGTCATGATGATATCGGTTGGGGCTTAGATTATGGTTTCTTGAGATATCAAGGAATAGAAGAAGTTTCTCATAAGAGATATTTAAATGATTTCTTCACAGGAAAATATCCAGATTCTTTCAGTTGCGGTGAATTATATAATGACGATGAATCTTTAGGTGATGCTCGTCTTTGTGGTACTACAGCTTCTTTATGCGGTATAGAGCATTATGACAAACAAAAAGATAAAGATGGTATACAATCAGCTATTGATTTGGATTTAATGTTGCATGGATTCTTGTTTAGTTTATCTGGTATACCTGTTATTTACAGTGGTGATGAAGTAGCTCAATATAATGATTGGGATTATAAAAATGATAAATATAAACAAGCAGATTCTCGTTATATTCATCGCGGTGCTTTTAACTGGCGTAAAGCAGGTCGTCGTAAAATAGATAATGCTATTCAAGCAAAAGTATATCAAGGTATTAGCAAAATGGAAAAAATACGTTTGCAATATGATGTATTCTCTACAGATGCTAATATTTATACTTTGGATACATGGAATAAATCTACAGTTGCATTGGTGCGTGAAACAGAAACTGAAAAATTCATTGGTGTTTATAATTTCAGTGAATATGAACAAATGGCATGGATTAATGAACAAGATGGATTATATAAAGAATTATTGACAAAACAAAAAGATTTTAAAGCATCAGGATTGAAATTGCCAGGACATGGTATTTTATGGCTTTGGAGAAGTAAAAAAGCATAATATGAAACTATAATAAATAAAAGGCGTTAACCCTAGATTTAAGGTTAACGCCTTTTTATTATTGTTTATTTTATCTGTGTAACTAAGATGCGGTCAATACGGGCTTTATCCATACTGATGATTTCAAAGCGAAATTTATGCCAGATGATTTTTTCACCGACTTTAGGAATGTAGCCGAAATATGAAGTGATAAAGCCACCCATAGTTTGAAAATGGCCACTATCTTCATTTGGCAATACTTCAATGTCAAATTTTTCTTTAAAATCGTCAATATCAAAAAGTCCATCGATGTACCAAGAGTGGTCATCTCGTTGTATGATTTGTGGTGAATTTGCCACAGGTTTGCCTGTGATATCACCTAAGACTTCATTGATGATGTCAAAGATAGTGATAAAACCAACAACACCACCATATTCATCGAGGACTACAGCTTCATTGATTTCACTTTCACGGAATTTTTCAAGTACGCGAAAACTTTCCATAGCACGAGGTACAAACATAGGTTTATGCATGAGCTTTTCTAAATCAAGAGGTTTGTTGGATAATAATTCGTTTAAAATATCTTTAGCATAAACAATACCTACAAATTCATCAAGATTATCTTTACCCACAAGAAAAACATTTTGATTATGTTCTTTGATAAATTTTAAATTATCTTCTAAGCTATCTTCAAGGTCAAGCCATATCATCTGTGTACGAGGTGTCATTAATGAATAAGCTGTTTGGTCACTCATATGAAAAATACGATCAACTATATCTTGTTCAGCTTTTTCAAAAGTACCATCTTCTGTACCTTTTTCGATTAAATCTTTTACCTCATCTTCAGTAACACTATCATTATTTTGAGGATTGATGCCAAAAATCAATAATAATGTATTAGCTATAGAAATGAATAAACTAATAAATGGGGATAAAAGTTTTTTCCAGATTTTCAATGGTGTTAATAGTGTGAGTAGATAAGACTCTGGTTTTGTAAGGGCTATATTGCGTGGTAAAGTTATACTCAAAATCAAACACAATAAGATGATTACAAATGTAGTGCAAACTAAGGAGATAGGTTCTATATAATTATTGTAATCTGGAAAGATTTTTTGTAAGTTGTGAATAATGAAAGGTGCAAGTGAAATACCAGTTAAAAGACCTATTAAAATATTACAACTAACGTTACCTATCTGCACAGCAATCAAATATGTTGTAGGTTTGTCAATTATTTTTAATGCCTCAGAAGCTTTCTTTTTACCTTCATCAAGCATTTTTTCTAATTGATTTTTATGAGAATCAGCAATAGCTACTTCAGAAAGAATAAATAAAGCATTTATTAAAATTAATATAAAAATTAATCCAATAAATAAATCCGTCTCGGGAATATCCAAATATCAACACTTCCTTATCTAAAATATACTATATTATACCACTTATACATGATAAATGCTATTTTGACGATAATTTTTACATAGTTTGAAAAAATTTTACTAAAATTTTTCAAAAAAGGTATTGACATTTTAGTACGGGTTAATATATAATAATCAACGTCGCTGATACGTTTAGTAAAGCAACAAGACAACGCGGGAGTAGCTCAGTGGTAGAGCATCACCTTGCCAAGGTGAGGGTCGCGAGTTCGAGCCTCGTTTCCCGCTCCATATCATGCGGAAGTAGCTCAGTGGTAGAGCATCACCTTGCCAAGGTGAGGGTCGCGAGTTCGAGCCTCGTTTTCCGCTCCATTTGATAAATATCCCAGTAGAAATACTGGGTTTTTTTGTTTATAATATATAAAAATGAATATTAGAGCAGGTGATAAAATGAAACCATTTATGCAAGAATTTATCGCAGGATTTATTTTGATCATGGTATTAGTTGTATTTACAGTAGGTGGATTAAGTAATTTACATGATGCCCAAGAATTAGTGGCAGGACTTATATTATTAGCCACTTTGATTGTATTTACCTTAGGTAAAAGTCCTGTATTTCGAGTAGATAGAGCGGGGATGTCTATCATCGGTGCTTCGCTGATGACAGCTTTTGGTATATTATCTATTGATGAAGCCGTACAAGCAATTGATGCCAAAACTATAGTAGTATTATTTTCATTAATGGTTGTTGTAAGTAATTTGAAATTAGCTGGCTTTTTTACATATATAGGGAAATTAGTATTTACTCATATTCATTCAGGAAAAACATTATTATTAGCTGTTACATTTATGTCCGGAGTTTTATCTTCTATAGTAATCAATGATATTGTTTGTTTATTATTTACGCCTGTAGTAATCATGATTTGTTTAAAAGTAAAAGTAAATCCAGTTCCTTATTTACTTGCTGTGGCAATGGCTTCTAATATCGGTAGTGCATGTACCTTTATTGGTAATCCACAAAATGTATTAATAGGTAGCTTATCTCAAGTTCCTGCTGGAGAATATTTTTTATCAGCAGCACCAATATCTTTTTTAGGTTTGATAATGTTATATTTAGCTATATCATTTAAATATGGAAAAGATTTATCGGTAAGATTTAATTTTGAAAGTGACAATAATAGTATTATTCATAAATATTTATTGAGTAAAACTATTATAGTTTTAGCTTTAGTCATTATTTTTTATTTAGTAGGTTTTGACTTATCATTAACAGCTAGCTTTGGGGCAGCATTTTTATTGATTAATGCCCGTATAAAACCAGAACGTGTCTATGAAGATATAGATTTTAACTTATTGATTATGTTCATTGGCTTGTTTATCATCATTGCTGGTGTAGAAAAAAGTGGTTTATTAGAATTGATAAATAGTTTTTTACCTCCAGAATATATGAAGGAAATACCACTATTTTCTGTGATGGCAATAATATTATCTAATATAGTAAGTAATGTGCCAGCTGTATTACTTTTAAGATATTACATTCCTGTAGATGAACAAATATTATGGCAAGCTTTAGCATTATTGTCTACGATTGCTGGCAATTTGACAGTTTTTGGTTCTATTGCAAATTTAATCGTTATTGAAATAGCTAAAAAACAAGGGATAAAGATTACATCACGTCAATATTTAAAAATAGGTTTTCCGCTTACAATATTATTATCCATAATCAGTATCGTTTGGTTTGAATTTATAAATTAAAAGTGTTGACTTTTTGTTATTTATCATTTATAATAATTTATGTTGTTAAAACAGTGCGGAAGTAGCTCAGTGGTAGAGCATCACCTTGCCAAGGTGAGGGTCGCGAGTTCGAGCCTCGTTTTCCGCTCCATAAGAAATTGGTCCCCAGTCAATAAAGACTGGGGTATTTTTGTACTTAGACTTGTTTTTATGAAAGTATTGTGATATCATTCATTTAGTATAGTAGGTGTACTGTGACTATTAAGATGAATGACAGTAACATATACAATAAGAATTTTGGTTTACTAGTTAAACAGGAGGTTTTTTTTTACAATGAACGTTACTACAGAAAAGATCGAAAATCATAAGGTAGTACTTACAATTGAAGTACCAGCTGAAGAACTTGATAAAGGTATTAAAGCTGCTTGCAAATCCCTTGCAAATCGTGTAAATATCCCTGGTTTCAGAAAAGGTAAAGCTCCTCGTCGTATTCTTGAAATGAATATCGGTAAAGAAGCTATCTTAGATGAAGCTTTTGATCGCGTTGCACAGAAAGCTTTTGATGAAGCTTTAAAACAAGAAAACTTAGATCCAGTAGATCGTCCACAGGTTGACATCGTAACTTTAGAAGAAGGCAAAGATGTAGTATTCAAAGCTACTATTACTCCTGTTCCAGAAGTTACTCTTGGCGAATACAAAGGATTAAAAGTTGCTAAAGACGCTGTTGAAGTAAAAGATGAACAAGTTGAAGAACAAGTAAAAAATATCTTAAATCATCATGCAAAAATGGTTGACGCTGAAGAAGGTGCAACTGTTGCAAACGACGATTTCATCACTTTAGATTTCAAAGGTGAAGTTGACGGTGTAGCATTCCCAGGTGGCGAAGGTAAAGATTATCCACTTCAAATCGGTTCTCATTCTTTCATCGATACTTTTGAAGATCAACTCGTTGGTCTTAAAGTTGGCGAAGAAAAAGACGTTAATGTAACATTCCCAGAAGAATATCATGCTAAAGATTTAGCTGGTAAAGCTGCTGTATTCCATTGCAAAATTAACAGCATTAAACACAAAGAAATGCCTGAACTCACAGATGAATTCGTAAAAGAAACTACTTCTTATGAAAACATCGAAGATATGAAAGCAAAACTTCGTGAAAACATTGAAAAAAATGCACAGCGTGAAGCAGATACTAAACGTCGTAACGAAATCTTAAAACAAGCTACTGATAATATCACAGTTGATATTCCAGAAGTTATGATTGAAAACCGTGTAAGCAACATGATTCAAGAACTTTCCGTAAATCTTGAAAACCAAGGTATGAACCTTGATGCTTATTTAAAATATGCTAACATGGATATAGCAAAACTTCGTGAACAGTACAAAGAAAGTGCTGCAATTGCAGTTAAAACTGACCTTATGTTAGATGCTGTAGCAAAAGCTGAAGATATCAAAGTTGAAAACGCTGATATCAACGCTGAAATCGCTTTACTTGCTGCTACTTATGGTACAACTCCACAAGAAGTAAGCAAAATTATTAAAAAGAACCACAGCATTGGTAACTTAGTAGCTACTGTACTTCACAAAAAAGCTGCTAACTTCATCATTGACAGTGCTGTAGAAGCTTAATTAGAAAACAAAAAGTAATATTTTTGACCGGGGTGAATGATATGAACTATGTACCAATGGTAGTTGAACAATCAGGACGTGGTGAACGTGCCTATGATATTTATTCTCGTCTATTAAAAGACCGTATAATTTTTTTAGGTGGTCCTATTGATGATAATGTAGCTAACGTGGTAATAGCCCAGCTTCTCTTCTTAGAATCTGAAGACCCGGATAAAGATATTCACCTTTATATTAATAGTCCCGGCGGTGTTGTTACTGCCGGGCTAGCTATTTATGATACTATGCAATATATCAAGCCAGATGTATCTACAATTTGCATTGGTCAAGCTGCTAGCATGGGTTCTGTACTTTTGGCAGCTGGTGCAAAAGGCAAACGATATGCACTTCCATATTCTCGTATTATGATACATCAACCTCTTGGCGGAGCTCAGGGACAGTCTACAGATATTCAAATTCAGGCTCGTGAAATTTTGCGTATTCGTGAAACTTTAAATGAAATATTAAGTCGTCATACTGGGCAGTCTGTAAAAAAACTTACAGAAGATACAGAACGTGATAATTTCATGTCTGCATTAGAAGCTAAAAAATATGGTTTGATTGATGAAGTAATCGTTCGTCCACAAAGCGAAAAAGAAAAAAGTGATAAGTAGTAATCATAAGTTGCTAAGATAAGAGGTGAATGTTGTTGAATTTCGGTGAGGGTAATAAAGGCCAAATGAAATGTTCATTCTGTGGAAAAACTCAGGAACAAGTGCGTAAATTAGTAGCTGGCCCAGGAGTTTATATCTGCGATGAATGTGTTAAACTTTGCAATGATATTGTAGAAGAAGAGGTTAGCGATAATGAGCCTGTAGAAGTTAAAGAATTGCCAAAACCTAAAGAGATATATGACATTTTAAATCAATATGTTATAGGCCAAGAAGAAGCAAAGAAGTCTCTTTCGGTAGCAGTTTACAATCACTATAAACGTATAAATAGAGTTATAAAGCAGGATGATGTTGAATTACAAAAGTCCAATATTTTAATGTTAGGGCCAACTGGTAGTGGAAAAACTCTGCTTGCACAAACATTAGCCAGAATATTAAATGTTCCTTTTGCTATAGCCGATGCAACATCACTTACAGAAGCAGGTTATGTTGGTGAAGATGTAGAAAATATTCTACTAAAATTAATCCAAGCTGCTAATAATGATATTGAACAAGCTCAAAAAGGTATCATCTATATAGATGAAATTGATAAAATTGCTCGTAAATCCGAGAACCCTTCAATAACAAGAGATGTTTCTGGTGAGGGAGTGCAACAAGCACTTTTAAAAATCCTAGAAGGTACAATTGCTAGTGTTCCACCACAAGGTGGAAGAAAGCATCCTCATCAAGAAGGCATGTTACAGATTGATACTACAAATATTTTATTTATTTGTGGTGGTGCTTTTGATGGTATTGAAAAAATAATAGATGCACGCTTAGGACATAAAAACCTTGGTTTCGGTGCAGATATAAAAAGTAAACGCAAACAAAGTACAGGTGAAATTTTAAAACATGTTTTACCTGAAGATTTATTAAAAAGTGGGTTGATACCAGAATTTATAGGACGTGTTCCTGTAATAGTTACTTTAGAGTCTTTGACAGAAGATGCATTAGTAGATATTTTGGTAAAACCTAAGAATGCTTTAGTAAAACAGTATAGCAAACTTTTGGAAATGGATGGTGTGAAACTTCATTTTGATGATGAAGCCTTGCATTTGATTGCCAAAGAAGCTTTGGAGCGTAAGACAGGTGCTAGGGGACTTCGCTCAATTATTGAACGTATTATGCGTGATGTAATGTTTGAAATACCTTCCAAAATGGGTGCTGTTTCTTGTGAAATAACTAAAGAGATTATTGAAAAGAAAAAAACTCCTGTAATAACTTATGCTGACAAAAAAGCTGTAAAAAAATAACTTATTTTTAGCAAAGTAACAGGATATTAATATGCCATTAATAAAGAGTTGTTGCCAGGCTAAATAAAACCGCAGCAACTCTTTTTTATAATAAATATTTTATACTCATAGGAGGATTTCTTTCGTGGGGAAAAAAAGTACATTGAGCTTTTTACCATTAAGAGGAATGGTATTATTTCCAAATAATGGAGCACATATTGATATAGGTCGTGATAAATCTGTTGCGGCACTAGAAGAATGCTTGGCACATGGCAGACAGATTATGCTTAGTGCTCAAAAAGATATTGAATTAGAAGATCCAAAACGTGAAGATGTATATGAGATTGGTACAGTATGTCAAGTACAACATGTTACTAAACTCAATAATGGAATTATGCGTGCTCAAATAGAAGGTTTATATCGTGCACGTATTTTAGATTTTCGCGATGATGGTTTATTCATTGAAGTAGATGTCGAAGAAATTGAAGAAGATAAGACAGACAATAAGGAAATTCAGGCACTTATAAGAGCATGTATTTCTAAATTTGAAGATTGGGTAAAACTGAGTCATAAAATACCACCAGAAGTCATGATTGCAGTCAATGTGGCTATGGATGATGGTAATGTTTTATGTAATGTAGTGACTAATCATTTAAATTGCAAATATCAAGATAAACAAGAAATCTTAGGTATCGTTGATTTAAAAAGCAGATTAGAAGCTTTATATAAATTACTGCTTCAAGAAGTAGAGATTATGGAGCTTGAAAATAAAATAGTTTTTGATGTGAATAAGCAAATGAATAAAATGCAAAAAGAATATTATTTGCGTGAACAGATAAAAGCTATTAATAAAGAATTAGGCGAAGATGATGAGATAGCAGAAGCTATCGAAGAATATCGCCAAAAGATGAAAGAACATACTTATCCAGAGTATGTTATAGAAGCCTTAGAAAAAGAGTTAAAACGTCTAGAACGCACAAATCCAGCATCTCCAGAAATGGGTGTAATTCAAAATTATATTGAATGGGTGCTTGATTTACCATGGGATGTAGAAAATAAAGAAGTCATAGATGTAAAAGAAGCACAAAAAATATTAGATGAACATCATTATGGACTTACAAAAGTAAAAGAACGTATTATTGAATATTTATCTATAAAAGCTTTATCACCAGATATAAAAGCACCTATTATATGTTTAGTAGGGCCTCCTGGTGTAGGTAAGACTTCAATTGCAACTTCTATAGCAAAGGCTTTAAATCGTAAATTTGTCAGAGCTTCTTTAGGCGGTGTACGTGATGAAGCTGAAATCAGAGGCCATCGTCGCACATATGTAGGAGCTATGCCTGGTCGTATCATTGAAGGTATAAAAAATGCAGGTAGCAAGGATCCATTATTCTTATTGGATGAAGTGGATAAAATGGCATCAGATTATCGTGGTGATCCTGTATCTGCTCTCTTAGAAGTATTAGATCCAGAACAAAATAGTACATTCTCTGATCATTATATTGGACTTGCATTTGATTTATCTAAAGTAATGTGGATAATCACAGCTAATGATTTAGGTAATATTCCTCGTCCACTTCGCGATCGTATGGAAATCATCATGCTTCCAAGCTATACTGAAGTAGAAAAAATGCATATAGCAAAAGAACATTTACTTGATAAAGTAAAAAAAGCAAATGGTCTTAAAAAATCTCAGGTAAATATGTCTGATGAAGTGATCAGTAAAATTATCGAAGATTATACTCGAGAAGCTGGCGTGCGTGAATTAGAACGTCAATTATCTAAAGCTTGTCGTAAAGCTGCCTATAAAATAGTTACAGAAAAGAAAAAATCTGTACGCATTACTAAGAAAAATATAACTGATTTCTTAGGTAAGGCAAAATATACAGAAACTAAGGCTGAAAAAGAAAATCAAGTAGGTCTTTGTACTGGTCTTGCATGGACAGAAGTTGGTGGTGTTATCTTACCAGTAGAAGTAGCTATATTAAAAGGTAAGGGTAATTTAATTCTCACAGGACAACTCGGTGACGTGATGAAAGAGTCTGGTAGAGCAGCACTTACATGTATACGAGCTCGTTCAGAAAAATTAAAGATAAATGAAAAATTCTATGAAGAAAATGACATTCATGTACATTTTCCAGAAGGTGCAGTACCAAAAGATGGCCCATCTGCAGGTATTACTATGACTACAGCTATAGTATCAGCACTTACAGGCAAGAAAGTAAGAGCTGATGTAGCTATGACGGGAGAAATTACTCTTCGTGGCAAAGTATTGCCTATTGGCGGATTAAAGGAAAAATCTTTGGCAGCTTATCGAGAAGGTATTTATACTGTAATCATGCCAAAAGCTAATGAAAGAGATTTAGATGAAATTGCACCAGAAGTAAAAGCTAAGATGAAATTTATTCCTGTAGATACTATAGATGAAGTTTTAAAAATAGCGTTGGTGGATTAAATGACACAGACAGATATACAAGAAAATAAATCAAATAAAATAAAAGCACAAGATAAAATAAATATTATTCGAGCTAAATATATTGCTTCAGCCGTAAAAAAAGCTCAGTATCCTGAAGAACGCTTAAAAGAAATAGCTTTTATCGGTCGTTCTAATGTGGGTAAATCCTCATTGATTAATTCTTTGACACGTGTGCATAATTTAGCACGTGTCAGTGGTCAACCAGGAAAAACACAGACAATCAATTTTTATGAATTAACTGCTAGATTTAATGAAACTGGTGAAGATAAATTATTTCATTTAGTCGATTTACCAGGATATGGCTATGCAAAAACAGCTCAGACTAATCGCAAGCAATGGGCAAAATTTATTGAAGAATACTTTTTACATTCAGAACATCTTCAATTTGTTTGCCAGCTCATAGATATTCGTCATGAGCCTATGAAATCAGATAAAGAAATGTTTGATTGGCTTATAAAGAATAATATTCCTGTGCTTATTATCGCTACTAAAGCTGATAAAATCAGCCGTGGAGCAGTGAATAAACAAATAGCTCAAATTCGCAAATCTTTAGGTGTAAAAGAGATAGATATCTTGCCATATTCTTCACCAAAAAAACAGGGAAGAGTAGAGCTTTTAAATGTAATTTATGAAATGTTAGTTGATTAATGAAAAGTGCCTTTAACATATGTTAGAGGCACTTTTTTTTTGATTAAAATTTTTATATTTACTATAGATAAAATATGTATTATAATTATTTTAAATGGTAAACAATATAAGTGATATATAAAAATTATGACAATATAAATATTTAATAAAGAAAGGATTTTTTCAATGTTAGAAAAGACAGAATGGAAAGGTTTCAATGGTCGCCTTTGGAAAGAAGAAATAAATGTTCGTCAATTTATTCAGGATAATTACACTCCATATGATGGCGATGAAGAATTTTTAGCTGGGCCTACACAGGCAACTGATAAATTATGGTCTATATTACAAGGATTGCAAAAAGAAGAAAGAAAGAAAAATGGCGTCCTTGATATGGAAACAGAAATTGCTTCCGATATCACTGCATATGGACCTGGCTATATTGATGAAAGTTTTAAGGATTTAGAACAAATAGTAGGCTTACAGACAGATAAACCATTAAAACGTGCATTTTTGCCAAATGGTGGTATAAAAATGGCTGTACAGGCATGTGAAACATATGGCTATAAAGTAAATCCAAAGCTTAAAGAAATATTTACAAAATATCGCAAGACACATAATACAGCTGTATTTGATGCGTACACTCCAGAAATGATGAAAGTTCGCCATAATAAAATTTTAACAGGTCTGCCAGATACTTATGGTCGTGGTCGAATTGTCGGTGATTATCGCCGTGTAGCTTTATATGGTATAGATTTATTAATTGAAGAAAAATTAAATGATAAGATGCACTGTGGCGACGGCACTATGACAGATGATGTAATTCGTCTTCGTGAAGAAATCGCTGAGCAGATTAAATGTTTAAAACAGATGAAGGAAATGGCACAAAGCTATGGATATGATATATCCAGACCAGCTCAAAATGCTAAAGAAGCAATACAATGGCTTTATTTTGGTTATTTAGCAGCGATTAAAACTCAAAATGGTGCAGCAATGTCCATTGGTCGTGTCAGCACTTTCTTGGATATCTATATTGAAAGAGATTTGAAAAATGATGTTTTGACAGAAGAGCAAGCACAAGAATTGATTGACCATTTCACTATGAAGTTGCGTATGGTAAAATTTGCCCGTATTCCTTCATACAATGAATTATTCTCTGGTGATCCAGTATGGGCTACTTTAGATGTTGCAGGTACTGGTGTAGATGGTCGTTCTTTTGTAACTAAAACAGATTTCCGTTTCTTGCATACACTTGAAAATATGGGGCCTTCTCCAGAACCAAATTTGACAGTGCTTTATTCTTCAAGATTGCCTGAAGCTTTTAAAGATTATGCAGCTAGAATTTCTATAAAAACAAGTTCTGTTCAATATGAAAATGACGATGTAATGAAACCTATTTGGGGCGATGATTACGCTATTTGTTGCTGTGTATCTGCTACTCAAACAGGTAAGGAAATGCAGTTCTTTGGGGCACGTGCAAATCTTGCAAAATGTTTGCTTTATGCTATCAATGGCGGTGTAGATGAAAAAACAGGACAGCAAGTTGGCCCAGCATATAGACCGATTACTTCCGAATACTTAGATTATGATGAAGTGATCGCTAAATATGATGAAATGATGGATTGGCTCGTTGGTATATATGTTAATACTTTAAATTTAATTCAGTATATGCACGATAAATATTTCTATGAAGCTTCACAGCTTGCATTGATGGATACAGATTTAAAGAGAACATTTGCAACAGGCATTGCTGGTTTCTCACATGTTGTTGACTCTCTTTCTGCAATTAAATATGCTAAAGTCAAAGTAATTCGTGATGAAAATGGTATCAGTAAAGATTTTGAAATCGAAGGAGATTTCCCTCGTTATGGTAATGATGATGACCGTGCAGACGAAATTGCAGTTTGGCTCTTGAAAACATTCATGACTAAATTGAAAAAACATCATACGTATCGTAATTCTGAACCAACAACATCTATTTTGACTATCACTTCAAATGTTGTATATGGTAAAGTAACTGGAGCTATGCCAGATGGTCGTCCTGCTGGTGTGCCATTATCTCCAGGTGCAAATCCTAGCTATGGTGCAGAAAAAAATGGTTTACTCGCTTCACTCAACTCACTTACTAAATTACCTTATGAATGGGCTTTAGATGGTATTTCTAATACTCAAACTATTAATCCTGGTGCATTGGGTAATAATGAAGATGAACGAGTTAAAAACTTAGTTCAAGTAATGGATGGATATTTTGACCAAGGTGCACATCATTTAAATGTTAATGTATTCGGCAAAGAAAAATTGATTGATGCTATGGAACATCCAGAAAAAGAAGAATATGCAAACTTCACTATTCGTGTATCAGGTTATGCAGTTAAATTCATTGATTTGACAAGAGAACAACAATTAGATGTAATAGCAAGAACTTGTCATGAACATCTTTAATATTAATAATTGAAATGATAAAAGGAGCGTAACAGCTCCTTTTTATTTTAAGGAGAGAATTTCATGGAAAAAATATTGGGAAGAATACATTCTGTTGAAAGTTTTGGCTCGGCTGATGGGCCAGGTGTTCGTTATATAGTATTTTTGCAAGGTTGTAATATGCGTTGTAAGTATTGTCACAATCCAGATACATGGAAATGTGAAGGCGGTCAGCTTTTGTCAGCTCAAGAAATATTGCAAAAAGCCAAACGTTATAAAGCTTACTGGAAAAATAATGGCGGAATAACAGTAAGTGGCGGAGAAGCATTATTACAGATAGATTTTGTATTAGAATTATTTAAATTGGCTAAAGAAGAAGGCATCAATACTTGTTTAGATACATCAGGTAGTCCGTTTACAAGAATGGAACCTTTTTATAGTAAATTTAAAGAATTGATGAAAGTCACCGATGTTTTTCTGCTCGATATAAAGCATATTAATGACGAGAAACATCGTAATTTGACAGGTAGAACGAATGCAAATATTCTCGATATGGCAAAATGTTTATCTGAACATGGTAAAAAAATATGGATACGCCATGTATTAGTGCCACAAATAACTGATGATGATGAATATTTACAGCAACTACGTGCTTTTATAGATACGTTAAAAACTGTAGAACGTGTAGAAGTATTACCTTATCATACTTTGGGTGTATTTAAATGGGAAAATTTAAATATACCGTATGCACTTGAAAATATTGAACCACCAACAAAAGAACGAATTGAAAATGCAAAAAAGATATTAGGTGCTATTTAATAAAAAATGAATGATATTCATATTTACTTGACTGTATAATCTATAGTTTGTTACAATAAAAACCAGATATTTTGATAAACGAGGATTATATTATGCTTACAAATTTTGATAAATCACTATTAAATATTATTCAAAGAAATTTGCCTATAACAGAACGTCCATTTTTGGAATTGGCTAAGATTTTAAATACGACAGAAGATAATGTAATAGAGCGTTTGCGTTATTTAAAAGAACATGGATATATTCGTCGCATTGGCCCATTTTTTGATTCAGGAAAATTAGAGTATAAAGGAACTCTTGTGGCTTTGAAAGTAAAAGAAGGCTATATGCAACAAGTAGCTGAATTTATAAATCGCTATCCAGGGGCTACGCATAATTATGAGCGTGAAGGTGAGTATAATTTATGGTTTACATTGCTCACACATAGCGAAGAAAAGAGAAAGCAAATATTAGATGAAATCAAAGCCCAAGAAGGCGTAGAAAAATTGATGAATTTAGTATCTAATAAAAAATATAAGATAAATGTGCAATTTAAATTAAAATGATTTTATTTAGATTGATATATGTTTATAAAAGATAACAATGTTACAAATAAATCGAGTGATTTAGAAAAAAATTTGATTTATTTAGTAAAATAAAAGATTTTTTTATCTGACGATAAAATAAAGATAAAAAACGCTGTAATAGTTGATTTTATTGAAGAAAGGCAGACTAATGGATTTATTAGATAAACAAATTATTAGAGTTATGCAAGATGAATTTCCACTTGTAAAAGAACCTTATAAAGAATTTGCAAAAAAACTTAATATATCTGAGCAGGAATTATTAAATCGTTTGCGAATTTATAAAGAAGAGGGTAAAATTCGTAAAATGGGTGCTGTACTTCGCCATGTAGAAGCAGGATTTCGTGCAAATGCTCTTTGTGCATGGGTAGTGCCAGTGGATAAATTAGATGAGATAGCACAAAAATTAGCCCAGTGTCCATCTATTTCTCATTGTTATGATAGAAATACTACTCCAGATTGGCCTTATAATATCTATACGATGATACATGCTCATACACGTCAAGAGTGTGAAGTGATTGCAGAAAAATTGGCCAAAGAGAATAATCTTCAGCAATATACTATGCTCTATTCTGTGAAAGAATGGAAAAAGACAAGTATGCGATACTTTGATGAAGCTGAAGATGAATAATTTTTGGAAGGTGATTTAATGGTTTCAGAAAAAATGTATGAATTGGGTACAAAGAAATCTACTATTCGTACTATTTTTGAATATGGTCGCAAACGTGCGTTAGAAGTAGGTGAAGAAAATATCTATGATTTTAGTATAGGTAATCCAAATGTTCCTGCTCCTGAATTTGTAAAACAAGCTATCATTGATATTTTGAATGAAATGGATCCATGTGCTGTACATGGTTATACTGTAGCTCCAGGTAATCCAGAAGTTAGAGAAGTTTTAGCTAAAGATATCAATCGCCGTTTTGGCACTAATTTTACAGGTAAAAATTTATTTATTACTGGCGGGGCAGCTGGTGCGATTACAATTACTTTTAAAGCTTTGAGTGAAGCAGGTGATGAATTCATCACATTTGCACCATATTTCCCTGAATATAAATGCTTTGTAGAGTCCACAGGTGCTAGTTTAAAAGTAGTTCCTGCCAAAATAGATGATTTCCAAATTCAATTTGATAAATTTGAAGAAATGATAACTGCAAAAACAAAAGCGGTTATCGTAAATTCACCTAATAACCCTAGTGGTGTTGTGTACAGTGAAGAAACTATTAAGAAATTGGCTGAAGTTTTGACTGCAAAATCAAAAGAATATAATCATCCAATTTTCTTGATTTCTGATGAACCTTATCGTGAAATCGCTTACGATGTAGATGTACCATATTTACCAAAATACTATGATAATACTATTGTTTGCTATTCTTATAGTAAATCTTTCTCACTTCCTGGTGAACGTATCGGCTATATCGTAGTACCAGATGAAGTAGCTGACTTTGGTAAAATTTATGGTGCTATTGCTGGGGCTGCTAGAGTATTGACTCACGTAAATGCTCCATCTTTATTCCAATTAGTAATTGCTCGTTGTGCAGGCAAACAATCTGATATGTCCACTTATGAAAAAAATGGTAAATTACTCTACAATGGACTTATCGAAGCTGGTTTTAAATGCGTAAAACCACAGGGAGCATTTTATCTTTTCCCACAATCATTAGAACCTGATGATTATGCTTTCTGTAAACGTGCTCAAAAATATGATTTATTATTAGTTCCAGGTACAGATTTTGGTTGCCCAGGACATTTCAGAGCTTCTTATTGTATAAAGACAGAAACAATTGAAAAATCTTTGCCTTTATTTAAAAAATTAGCTGAAGAATATAAAAAATAAAAACGAATAAATTAAATAAAAGGTATTGTTGGTAGAGTTGTAGATATCAACAATACCTTTTTTATTGATTAATTTAAGCTTGTAAAATAAAAGTAGGAGCGTGGAAATAGTATTTTATGGATAAAGAGATTTTAAAATATTATATAGAAGAATATAAAAAAGATTTTGCGAGAATAAATCAAGATGAGATTTATAAATGGTATATAGTAGCAGAATTTCAAAAAAATTGGGATATTGAAGCTGTAGATTTTTATAGTATGTTAAATAAAGCTATTCCTGAAACAGTAAATACAAAATATGCCAAAGTAAAAAATAATTTATTGCCTGTAACAAGTGGATTTTCTGCAAGAAATTTAATTTTGCTGTGGATACATAATGAGCCAGAAACTGTGCGTCAAATGTTTAAAGAATTATATGATGAAAATAAAGATTTATTAATGAGAATAAATCAATTTATGAATTCAGCAGAAGCTTTATTTCAAAAATATAAAAAAGAAAAGGAAAATAATAATGGGCAAGATTTAAGAGCGGTTAGTGTATATTTATGGTTGCGTTATCCGGAAAAATATTATATTTATAAATATTCTACTTGCAAAGCTTGTGCGGAGAAGTTGAAATGTATTAAATTGATAATGGGTAGAAATGAAAATATAAAGCTTGTTGCAGATATATATAATGAAATAAAATCTGTAATAAGAGAAGATGAAGAATTAATTAATTTATCAAAAAATAGATTAAATGAAGATTGCTATCCAGATGAAAATTTAAATTTATTAACTATGGATATAGCTTATTTTATAGAAAAATTTAATGAGGAAAAAAAGCAAGAAATGATTAAAGTTGATAAATGTTGGTATGTTGGGGCTAATATGGATGGAGTGGATTATTTTGATGAATTTGTGAAAAATGGATATTGGGAGAATGGATATGAAAATAAATATTTAGATAAAGTAAAGAGTATGCAGGTAGGCGATAAAATTGTTATAAAATCTGCATATACACAAAAAAGAGATTTACCATTTGATGTGAATAATAAATTTGTAGCTGTAATGGAATTAAAAGCAAAAGGAACGATAATAGAAAATAAACAAGATGGAAGGCGAGTATTAGTAGAATGGGATAAACCCTGGGAAAAGCCTAAAAAATGGTTCTTTTTACAATATAGAGGCACTATAAATAAAGTTGAACGTAAAGATGATGATTGGATATATGGTGCTTTATTGGATTTTACTTTTAATGATATAAAACAAGATTATGATAGATTTTTAGCGTATCCTTACTGGGCAGATATATATAGTTTAGATAATAATGATTATGAAAAAGAAAATAAAGATAATAATGATGAGCTAGAAATATATACAAAAGAAAATTTTTTACAAGAAGTATTTATTGAAGAAGATTTTTATAATAATTTAGTGAATGTATTAAAACGAAAGAAAAACATTATTTTAGCGGGAGCTCCTGGTGTTGGTAAAACTTTTATGGCTAAAAGATTAGTATATTCATTGTTAGGAAGAAAAGACGATAAATATATACGTATGGTACAATTTCATCAAAGTTATGCTTATGAAGATTTTGTAATGGGTTATCGACCTAGTGAAAATGGTTTTGTATTAAAAACAGGTATTTTCTATAATTTTTGTCAAATAGCTCAAAATGATAGAGAAAATGAGTATTTCTTTATTATTGATGAAATTAATCGCGGTAATATCAGTAAGATTTTTGGTGAATTATTGATGCTCATTGAAGCAAATTATCGAGATGAAGAAATAATTTTATCGTATAATGGAAAAAATTTTGCTGTACCGAATAACTTATATATTATAGGCATGATGAATACTGCAGATAAAAGTCTAGCCGTTGTTGATTATGCTTTGCGTAGAAGATTTAGTTTTTTTAAGATTAAGCCAGCATTTGAAGATAGTAGTTTTAAAGAATATCAAAAGAATTTAGAGAATGATTATTTTAATAAATTAGTAAATCTATTGATAAAATTAAATCATGAAATTAGTGATGATATATCTTTAGGTGAAGATTTTTGTATTGGACATAGTTATTTATGTAATTTGAATAAAGATATTTGTACAAGAGATTTATTAAAAGAGATAGCATATTATGAAATTTTACCTATATTGAGAGAATATTATTTTGATGATTTAGATAAAGTAAGTTATTGGCAAGATGAATTTGAAGGTATCTTTGATAATGAAGCAAAATAACATTTTGATTAAAAACATATATTATATGCTTGCTTATGTCTATTGTGATTTAAATAAAAAACAATATGCTCATTTAGCCGTAGAAAATTTTGAGGATATAGAAGATTTATTGACAAGCATTTTAATAAAAGGCGTTAATTATCAATTAAAAAAGGGATTATATACTGATTATCAAGAAAAAGAAGATTTATTGCCTGTAGTACGAGGAAAAATTGTATTACAGAAAACATTAAATCAGTTAAATACAGGGAAAAAACAAATTTATTGTCAATTTGATGAACTTAGTTATGATAATATTTTTAATAGAATTATAAAAGCAACAATGATATTTTTATTAAAAGATACGAAAATCAAAGAAGAATATAAGATTATCATAAAAAAATATTTACGGTATTTTACTAAAATAGAATATATAGATTTAGTAAATATAAAATGGAAACAATTAAAAAATTATTATCATAGAAATAATATGTCTTATGAGTTATTGATGAATATTTGTTATTTGATATATGATAGACATATATTGAGCGATAAAAAAGGCGATAATTATTTATGGAATTTTATTGATGATATAAATATGGCTAATTTATATGAAAAATTTGTGCTTAATTATTATAAAAAGCATTATCCAGAATTGAAAGCAAAGTCAGAGGTTATTAGCTGGAATGTAAATAGTATGGATAGTGATGATGAAGCATTAGCTTTTTTGCCTAGGATGAGAACAGATATTACGTTGACATATGCAAATAAAATATTGATTATTGACACTAAATTTTATCAATATAGTTTAGTAAAACATAGTAGATATCAAAATAGTCATTTAAAACATCATTCAGATAATTTATATCAAATTTTTACGTATGTAAAAAATAAAGATAAGATAAATACAGGTAATGTAAAAGGATTATTATTGTATGCTCAAACTGTCAAAGATGGGGAAATAAGACACAAATATATGATGGCTGGAAATGAATTTTATGTACAAACTTTAAATTTAAATCAAGATTTTGTAAGGATAAAAGCTCAGTTAGATGATATTGTTAATTTAATTAAAGATAAAAAAGCTCTATAGATTTTTATTCTATAGAGCTTTTTTTATAAATTTATTTATCTTGATGTTTTGTTTTTTCAGCTAAGTCAGCTTCACATTTTTCAAGAGCTGTAGAGAATTTACGCCAGAGGTGTTTTCTGCCTAATGTGCGGAACAATCCAGCACGATACATATGACGGCGAACTTGTGGATTAGCTTCACAAAGATAAACTTCGATACCGCGTTTTTGAAGATGTTTAACGATTTCATTGAGCATTTTTAGACCACTTAAATCTACGAATGGCACGCTTTCAAAGCGTAAAATCAAAGATTTTGGATCTTTATCGATATGGGCAAGGGAACGTTCAAAGGCACTTACAGCACCGAAAAAGAGTGGCCCTTCGATAGTATAAACGAGCATTTCAGGGTGATGTTCTAATTCTTTTTGGAATTGTGGTTCAATTTCTGTATGATGAATAGCATGGACATCAACAGAAAATACCATTTTACGCATGAATTGTAAAATAGCAAGTACGACACCAACGTTTACAGCAACTACTAAATCAGTGAAGATAGTCAAAAAGAATGTGATAAGTAAAATAAGAGAGTCTGCACGAGGAGCGACACGGATGAGGCGGATAAAGTTTGGCACATCACTCATGTTATAAGCTACGACGAATAAAATCGCAGCCATAGAAGCAAGGGGAATATTAGCGGCAAGAGGTGCTAAGAAGAATAATACTAAGATTAAAAATACGCAGTGTACTAAGCCAGCAAGTGGACTTGTACCGCCTTGACGAATGTTTGTAGCAGTACGAGCGATAGCACCAGTAGCAGCGATACCACCAAAGAGAGGACAAACGATATTAGCAAGACCTTGACCAAATAATTCTTGATTGGAATTGTGTTGATGACCTGTCATACCATCAGCAACAACAGCAGATAATAATGATTCGATAGCACCGAGCATAGCAATAGTGAAAGCTGGGCCAATCAAGGAAAATACATCAGAAAGAGAAATTTCTGGAATAGTAAAACTTGGTAAACCTTGAGGAATACCACCAAAAGCAGTGCCGATAGTAGCAACGCCAGGAAATTGATAGTATGATTGAATACAAGTAGCAACAATCATTGCCCAAAGTGGTGCAGGTAATTTTTTGGCAAGTGGAATTTTAGGCATGATTAAGATAATAGCAAGGCTGATTAAGCTAATCATGAGTGTAGGCATATGACTTTGTGGTAATGATAAAATCATCAAGTAAAGTTTTTCATGGAACATTTCCGCATGAGCGATTGGCGGAAAACCAAAGAAGGATTGCCATTGACCAACCCAAATAGTAACACCGATACCAGCGGTAAAACCTACAATAACAGGAGCAGGAATAAAGCGGATGACATCACCGAGTTTGGCGATAGACATCAAGACCAGAATAATACCAGCCATCATTGTGGCGATTTGTAGACCTGCTAGACCATATTGCATCAAAATGCCACTGAGTAAAACGATAAATGCACCTGTAGGGCCTGCGATCTGTACACGAGAGCCACCGAAAATAGAAACAAAAAATGCGGAAATAATAGCAGTATAAATACCTTGAGCAGGAGATACACCACTGGCAATAGCAAATGCCATAGCAAGAGGCATAGCCACGATACCAACGACTATACCAGCGGAGATATTTTTCCCTAAATGTTCAGACTTGAATAAACCAGCGTTATAAGCTTCTTTTAATGCGATCAACAGTAATTCTCCTTTAGTTAAATATTAAATTGTTAAGTGAAAAACGAAAAAATATGTAAGGTTTTTAATGATTTATTGCATGATAGATTTTGCAATTTTTTTTGAGAATGAGCAAATTAGATTTGCAAATTGTCATTATCTATGAAAGACCTCCTTTAGAATAAAAAATAAAAAGTAAAAATTAAGTATAAAAGTATAAAAAGACACAAGGAATAGTTTAACACTAGAATTTAAGACTAGCAATAAAATTTAGGTGAAAAATAAAAAAGGAATTAGCAAAATACTAATTCCTTATGAAATATTAGTGAAAAAATGATATGAATTCATAAATTTACAGATTAAGATATTGTTGATACATATTATAAGTTCTTTCATCAAAACAAGAGAAAATGATATCAAGTTTATAATCTTTGTGCAAGTTTAGCCATGATTTAACTGTAGAGATAGCAATTTTTGTCGCTTCTTCTAGTGGATAATGATATACACCAGTGGAGATAGCAGGAAAAGCGATACTGTGAATATCATGTTTTAAAGCCAAATCTAAAGAATTTTTGTAGCAATTGGCAAGTAATATAGCTTGATCTTTTTGGGCAGAATAAATCGGGCCTACTGTATGAATGACATATTTTGCCTTTAATTTATAGCCTTTAGTGATTTTAGCTTCACCAGTTTCACAGCCACCGAGAGTGCGACATTCTGCCAGTAGCTCATGCCCTGCACGGCGATGAATAGCACCATCCACTCCGCCACCGCCGAGGAGTGTTTTATTCGCAGCATTGACGATTGCATCACAATCGAGAATAGTAATATCACCTAAATCAATAGAAATCATATTAAACACCTTCTATAAAATTTAATAAATTAAATCATCTAATAGGAATCTTGGAAATAGTTATCTTTGTCTTTTTCAAGCCATTAGCTTTGAGAAAATGATTTAATTCCTGTTTATTTTGTCTACACATAGCACCGAGAGTGATTTCAGGAATGAGTTCACTATCCCAAATATCAGCTAAACATAATTTATGATAACTGCGGATTTCATTTTTGAATAAAGCAAAATGTGTTTTTTCTATAGATGAAGTTTTCAATAATGAATGAAATTTATCGTTTAAAGGTTTGAGTGTGGCTGGCAAAATAATATTACGGCTCATGCTCAAAAAATCTTTTTTCATGGATAAAGTTTTTGGATAAAAGAGCAGACGAAATTCATGTTCATCAGCAAAATAATTATTTTTAGCAAAGTTCATGACTTTATTATAGGCGATGACTAAAACGATAAAGCCGTATTGTTCAATATATTTTTGAAATGGCTCATTATAATTGCGGACTTGTTCTTCAAATAAATCGTAAAAACAGGCACAGATATGAGATAATTTATCTAAGATTTCAGCATCGCTATAGAGAATTTTTTCAAGTTCTGTTATAGAAAAGTGGGAGTAATCTTTGAAATTTACATTGAGTTTATCCATATTGATACCGATACAAACACCACTATAACTAGAAGCATATCTTTCCCAATGTGAGAGATTATCTTTTTTATCGGTTAAACTAAGCGAATAACCATCACTTTTTTTGAGATAATTTTTTAAGTCAGGCATATGGGTTTCAAAACTTTTTTTCAATAATGATAGATATTGCTTGAAATTATCATCAGTGGAATTATTTATAATCTCGTCCATATCTTTGAGCATATGATTTACAGTATAATATCTCTCTGATTTATCGTTAGAAGATTTTAGATTAGTCAGCCAAAGCTCACGGCTCATTATGATATTATAAAGTGAATTGATTGATGTATAATGATAAAAAATATTTTGTCCGTCCATAATTATTACCTCGTAGAAGTCTTATTAATTATAATTATGATAGTGAATAATTATAATTGCAATAGAGAAAAATTTTGTTAAGTAATAAATGTATTAATAAAATTATACTATAATGTAACATTCTTTTAAGATAATAGAAAAAATGTTATAATATCAATACAATAAATATGATTTTTGCATAGAGAGGAGGATTTTTATGAAATATAGTGCTTTAGATATTGCACATTATATAATAACTTATTCTTGTGAAATGAATATGCGTATAACAAATTTAAGATTACAAAAATTATTATATTTTATTCAACAAGAGTATTTAAAAGATTATGGAAAACCATTATTTTTTGATGATATTTGTGCATGGAAATATGGTCCAGTTGTACCGAATGTATATTATATTTATTCTGGATATGGTGGATTACCTATATTGAATAAATATGAATCTAATCTACCTAATGAAATAAAAAAATATATTGAAAAAATAGTAGATAAGTTAAAGAATAAAGATTCTTGGGATTTAGTAAATGATACGCATAAAGTAAATGGTGCATGGGATAAAATATATAAAAATGGTGAAGGGGATAGAAGATGTATTCCAATTGATTTGATACTAGGTGATGTCAAATAATGGAACAAAGAAATTTCAGTGATAGTAGTAATGATTTTAAAATATCTAAATTTATAAGAGATTTAAATCAAGATATATTATCTAAGAATGACATAAAACAAAGAATTAATTTATTGCTTGAAGAAGTTTATAATGGAGATTATCGTCATTCATATGCTATGATTGCTGGTATACTAGTAGAAATAAAAATTAGTAGCAATGATAAAACAGAAGTATTTACTTGTTTATCAGAAAATTTACAAGTAGTAAAAGAAATTGTAGATGAAAATTTGGAATATGATAGTAGATTAGTTAAAATAAATAAATTATATGACCATATTACTTTAGAAATAACTAGATTTAATTATTTAGATCAGGTTGTTGGTAGACAAAGTGATTTAATAAATAAAGTTATAGAGCAAAGGGAAATATTTGATAAAACAACAGAAAAATTAAATAAAGACTTAAAAGATGTTGAAAGTTTGAAACCAGAAATCATAAGTATTATAGGTATTTTTTCAGCTATTACTTTAGCTTTTATTGGCGGTATGACTTTTACTAGTAGTACATTAACTAGTATAAATGAAGCATCAGCATATAAAGTAATATTTATATCATCAATATGTGGTATAGTAATATTTAATACTATTTTTTGCTTGATTTATATTATTAGTAAAATGATTAATAAAAATATTTTTTCTAGGTGTTCAAAATCAAATAATGATTGTTTAACTGGTATATGTAATGAAAATTGTTTTGCTTATAAAAAAATACAATATAGGTTACCTTATGTATATTGGATAAATTTTATTTTGATATCCATATTATGTTTAGACTTTGTTGCTTGGTTGTGTGATTTAAAATCTTTAGCTATAGTGTTTAGAGGATACATTGTACAAATACCAGTTATAGTGGTAGATATTTTAAATTGGTCGTTAATATGTTTACCTATAATTATAATAATTTGTTATTTGGGTTTTAATTTTTATAATAAAATTCAAAGATGAAAAACAAAAAGGCTATTTCATTATGAAATAGCCTTTTATTCGTATTAGGGGTGTTGGTTCATTTTCTTTAGTGACAAAGAAACGAACCAAAGAAAGCCACCGCAGATAAAATTTTAACTTTGAAAATAATTATTATTTCATACATAGTTGT
>USPM01000011.1 GCA_900556715.1 uncultured Megamonas sp.
TGGATAGCTCTTTGTCTATCTCTACGTACATATTTCTATATACGCTGACTATTTTGTTCGCCTAACTCATGATTAAAATCACAAGTGTGCGGTTCACAATAATCAAACTAGACATGAATTATCAACCCTTTATAATAATCTCTCATTCCATATTTTTTCTACTAATTGTAACGTAACTTCTGGAGCATTACTACTATCAATTACCACATCTGCACGTTTTGCTTTTTCCTCTAAAGACATCTGTGCATCTATTCTATTTATTGCTTCTTCTTTAGTTAAACCATCACGATTTTGAATACGCTCTATTTGCAACTGTCTGCTGATTTTTACGACCCAAACTTCATCGGCAAATTTATCCCAATTAGCTTCATATAAAAGAGGTATATCTAAGATTACTACTTCTATACCATTTTGTCTACATTCATCTATTTGTTTTATTATTTCATCTTTAATCAATGGGTGCATCGTTGTATTCATCCATGTTTTTTCCTTCTCATCAGAAAATACAATCTGCCCAATAAGTCTGCGATTTAAGCTATTATCTGTATTTAATATCTTACTGCCAAAATGATCTACATATGCTTGCCAAATTGATTTTTTAGGTTCAGATAATTGTCTAGCTATAGCATCACCATCAATGATGAATGCTCCTTTTTGTTTTAAATAAGCACTAACTGTACTTTTTCCACAAGCTATACCACCAGTAAGACCTATGATTTTCATAAAAATCCTCCTTTCTAGCTTTTATTTTAGATTTATCTATCATCATTTAATTTTTGACAATTAGGGCAAAAATAAGTACCTCTACCATTTAATACGATTTTAGTTATTAAATTATGGCAAAATCTACATTCTTTGCCTTTGCGATTATATACATATAAATTATCTTGATGACTTCCTTTTTCGCCTAAACCATTGCGATAATCGCGAAAACTTGTACCGCCATCTCTTATACCTTCATTTATAACCAAATTAATTGCTCGATGAAGTCTTTCTATTTCTTCATCACTTAAAGAATTTGCTTTGCATTCTGGATGAATTTTACTGATGGCTAATGCCTCATCTACATATATATTGCCCAAACCTGCCACATTTTTTTGATTTAATAAAAATGGCTTTATCTTTGTTTTACTCTTATCTAGACAATCTTTTAAATACTCTATAGTAAAATCTGAAGATAATGGTTCTGCACCTAAAGTATATAGCCCTTTTAAGCGAGAGATTTCATCTGTAGTTATTAAATCTAAAGTTCCTAATCTGCGAATATCTGCATATATCAACTTAGTTTTATCTTCTAAATGATATATTACACAACTATATTTATCTATATCCTCATTTTCCTGTTTATATAATAGCTTTCCTGTCATTCGCAAATGAATGATATTTAATCTGCCATCATCTAAGGACATGATGATATATTTTCCTCTGCGTTTTAAAGATTTGATAATTTTATCTTGCAAAAGCTTTTTGTATTCATCACTGCTAGGAGATTTTATTACATCACCTTTTATGATTTCTACATCTACGATTTTTTTATTTTCGATAAAATCTTTAATCCCTACGACAATATTTTCTACTTCTGGCATTTCAGGCACAAAACCACCACCTTTTTATAATTAATTTACTTTTTATTTTGCTTCTGCCCAGTTTTTACCATAATTAATATCAATGATAAGTGGCACTTTTAAACTAGCTGTATTTTGCATAGCTGTTGTCAAAATTTCTGATACTTTTTCTATTTCTTCTTTTACAACTTCTAACACTAATTCATCGTGTACTTGCAATAAAATTCTACTTTTCAAATTAGCTTCTTTTATCGCTTCACTAGCTCTGTTCATCGCAATTTTTATGATGTCAGCTGCTGTTCCTTGAATTGGTGTATTCATAGCCATGCGTTCTGCTAAAGCACGCTGATTAAAATTACTGCTCTTAATCGCTGGCAAATAGCGACGACGACCAAATAAAGTCGTAACAAAGCCATCTTGATGTGCTTTTTCTACAATTTCATGCATAAAATTCTTTACGCCACTGCATTCTTGTAAATAATTATCTATATATTCCCCAGCTTCTTTTGGCGAAATATGCAGATTTTTTGCCAAACCAAAAGCACTTATACCATAGATAATACCGAAATTTACAGCCTTTGCCTTACCTCTAAGTTCTGAAGTAACTTCATCTATAGGCACTTTAAATACTTGAGCTGCTGTCGCTGTATGAATATCCTGATTATGACAAAAAGCCTCTATAAAATGTTTATCTTCTGACATATGAGCCATTATTCTAAGTTCAATCTGAGAATAATCGGCAGATAAAATATAATCATAACCTTCGCCTGGCTCAAATAAACTGCGAATTTTTTTACCTTCCGCTGTGCGTACAGGAATATTTTGCAAATTCGGCTCAGAACTGCTGAGTCTTCCTGTTTCTGTTACAGTCTGATTGAAACTTGTATGAATTCTCTTCGTATGCGGATTGATTAACGCTTTCAAGCCATCTAAATACGTAGTTTTTAATTTATTTAACATGCGATAATCTAAAATCTTAGCGATAATAGGATGAGCATATATTAAATTTTCTAGTACTTCCGCATTTGTAGAATATCCTGTCTTTGTCTTTTTCAAAGCTGGCAAGCCCAATTTATTAAATAAAATATCGCCTAATTGTTTCGGTGAATTAATATTAAATATTTCTCCAGCCAATTCATAAATATCTTGCTCTAAAGCTGTGATTTGTTTATACATCTGTTCATTCATATCATCGAGTTTTTGCTCATTAATATAAATACCTACAGTTTCCATATCACAAAGCATTTTAGCAAGTGGTAATTCTATCTGTTCATAAAGATTTACCATTTTTTCATCAGCTAATTTATCCGCCAAAACATTACTCAAATCAGCTAAATGTCTTGCACTACAAATTAATTTTTCTTCTTCATTGAGATTTTCCCATGGAATTTCTTCTTCAATATCTGCCATTTGCCACAATACATTCATTTCGTAGCTTCGTTTAGCAGGTTCTAGAAGATATGCCATAAGCAAAGTATCATAAATTTTACCTTTTAAATCTAAATTCAAATGGTAAAGCATTTTTACATCATAAACAAATTTAGTGATTGTTTCATCTTGCAATACTTCACTGAGTTTATCTATATCTTCTTTTGCTCTTATGATACCCAAGCTATCTTTACAACAAATAGCCATCATATTAATAGATATATCCGGCACTTTTCCTTCAAATAAAACCATAAAGGAAACAGATTTTTCAGCTTTTATTTTTGATATTAAAGCATCAATTTTATCTTGCGTAAACTCCTCATAAACTGGCATAGTAGCTTCAAAATTCAAAGCTAATTCAGCATCATCATTTTGACTTGCAACTTCTAATTTATCAGCTAAGACTTTTTTCATGCGAGTCAAAACTGTTTTCAACTCATATTTTTGACAAAAATCTTTTAATTTCTGTAAATTAGGAGTCAATTCAAACTCTTGTGGTGTAAAATCCACATCTACTTCACAGCATATAGTAGCCAATTTATAAGATAATCTCGCTAATTCTTGATTTTCCTGTAATTTTTCTTTTAATTTTTTACCTGAAACATTATCAATATTATTCAAGAGATTTTCTAAATCTTGATATTGTGATAACAATTTCAAAGCTGTTTTCTCACCAATTCCTGGCACACCTGGAATATTATCTGAGCTATCACCCATCAAAGCTTTTATATCAATTAATTTTATCGGTTCAAGACCTGCATATTTTTCTTTAAAAGCTTCTTCATCAAAAATCTGCATATCCATAATACCGCGTTTAGTGAGCATAACTTTTAAATTAGGGCGAATTAATTGCAAAGCATCTTTATCACCTGTTACAATCAATGCTTCATAATCTTGACTAGCCGCTTTTGTTGCCAAAGTACCGATGATATCATCTGCTTCATAATTATCTTTTTCAATAAAAGCAATACCCAAAGCTTCCAAAAATTCACGTAGTAATGGTATTTGTGATTTTAATTCATCTGGAGTTTTTTCTCTTTGTCCCTTATACTCTGCATACATTTGCGTGCGAAAGGTTTGACGGCTCTTATCAAAAGCCACAACAATATTATCTGGCTTATATTCCGTCAAAATTTTACCTAACATATTAGCAAAACCCATGATAGCATTTGTATATATACCACTTGAAGACGTAAGTAGTGGTAAAGCAAAAAATGCTCTATACATTAAACTACTGCCATCTATGACAATAAATCTTTTTTGTTGATCTTTTTCTCGTTCCACAATGACCTCCATTACTATTATTTAGATTTCACATCACTATTACTGTTTTTTGTATCAACTTTTTCCTTTGTATTATCTTGTTTTACTGTATTTATATTTTGTTTAGTATCTTCAATTACAGTTCCATCTAAATTAATTTTTTCATCTGTCTGTTTTTTAGGTACAACGATTTCTCTAACTTGTGTGTTAGTATTTTCTGTTGTAATAACACTAGGTTCGTTTATTTTATTCAAGGTTATTTCTGTTAAGTTTTTATTTAAACTATAATCATAATCGAAAATATTAGCTATATCCGTCAAACGCATATAAGCCACATTACTATAAAGGCTTACATCAGCTTCACCTTTTTGTGTTTTTACTAAATTATTATCCATAGTTATTGGAGTATTTAATGTAGTAGCTAAAGCTTTAACTGGAACATAAATTAAATTCTTATAATTAACTGCTTTATATGGAAGTTTATTTCCGTTAAATATAATATTTACAGGTCCAGCTACATAATTTGGTTGACCATTAGATAATTCTATAGATTTTTCCACAGCTTCATCAGTTATAAAATCAGCTATACCATAACCTTTTAAACCTTGTTTTACAAAATCTACAGTTAAATTTTGCATATTATATCCATCTGGATAAATATAATATGCTACTCTACCATCAAAAGTTTTATCAATAACAAGACGATTATAAATGATTTGAACTTCTGTACCTACATCAACTTTATCAAATACTTTTTCTACATCAGCCTCAACCATACGCACGCAACCATTAGATACATAATGACCTACAGAAGATGGTTTATTTGTTCCATGTATACCATAATTGCCACCAATACCAATCCAACGATAACCAAGTGGATTATCTTCACCAGAAGGTATGACAAGACTCACATCAGCAGGATCTGTCCATGTAGGATTTACAATTTTTTCCATAACTTTATAAAAACCAACTGGTGTCTTTGTTTCTATTTTACCTACACCTACAGGATACATTTCAATACACTTATCATTATCATATAAACGCAATGAATGTGCTGGTATATTAATTAAAACCCAACGTTTTATATTATTATTTACTTGTATATCCGTCGCTTTATCTGCACCACCGATACTATTTTCTGCTGTATTTTCAGCTTGAGCATATGCTATTGCATTGAAGATTAACATTGCTCCTAAAAGCAAAAATACAATAATTTTTTTCATTATAAATCACTATTCCTTTGCTCTAAAAATTTATATATTTTATCTACATAATATCACATTTTATTCATAGTATCTATTAGCTAACTAAAAATAATATTTTCCATAAATAAACCGCACTAGATTTCATATAGACAACAATTCTTTATCGTTTTATAATTGATAGTGCTAATAAGCAGAGTAGATATTTGTGCGTTAAGTGTCAAATAGACGGGGAGTTGCTATTTGGACGAAAAGTTTTGCTTGCGATACAAATATCGCATCCCGCTGCTACATGAAGGAATGATCCTCCGATGTGGCAACGCAATTTTAAGGAGGTAGTATAATTTCATGCACAATAATTCATCATTATCATCCATCGTTTACGGTGGAATTTTTATGGCTTTAACCATTTTATTTACATATGTTTTTGCCATTCAAACTACATTTATACGTGTAGATTTTGCTTTTATCCCTATTTGTTTATATGCTATACGTTTCGGCACCACAAAAACAGTTATTATGGCAGCTTTAGCTGATATTATCGGCAGTAATCTATTTATGCCTGGTTTATATTTCCCCGGATTTACACTAAGCACTATTACTGCTAGCTTTATTTATAGTAAGTTTCTTTATAAAAAAACTATTACATTAAAAAAATTATTGCTTATGAATTTAACGATTTTTATATTCGTCGATTGCGTTCTCAATAACTTATGGCTTACTATAATGTATAAAGATGCCGCTACTTCATTTTTCATCATGCGTGCTGTTAAATCCATCATACTTTTACCGATAAAAGCTGTTATTCTATTTAATATCTATAAACCATTACGTTCTTTTATCCTCAAATATAATAATTAAATTTAATTAAAATTCATATTGGAGAATATTATTATGGGAGATTTATTTTTATTATTTCTGATCATCGTTGTTTTTCTTTATACTTTTTGGGACGATGTCTTTACCGATACAAATCAATTTTAAAAAGTGAAATACTCTAGAGCTTATATAAACTCTAGAGTATTTTTTTTATAGATAAAATTGATTATTTTTACGTTCACTGCATAAAGGAGTCAAATGCACTCGCAATTTTTCTAATATTTTATTATCTACAAAACGACAATTTATAGGGCAAACTTTTACACAACGCAAACAAGAAATACATTTTTCACTATTACATTTATAAGTCTTATCATCAATAGCACCTGTAGGACATTCACTAGCACATCTACCACAAGCCACACAATTTTCCTTTACAAAATCTGGAGCCATTGGAACTACTTTTACTTCTTTATAAGGTCTATTTCCTGGTATTTCATCTACTAATAAAACATCATCTTGAAGTTTATTTTTTATTTTTTGCACAAAAGTAATTAATTCTGATTTATCTTTTTTATCTGGTCTACCTTTACCAAAATCGTGAATTATAGAATGTTCTGTAACGATTGCTGAACCTGCCAAAATTCTAAACCCTTGAGCCTTTGCTAAATCAAAAAGCTCTATTAAAGTATCCTCTTGTGCTCTATTACCAAAAGTTACTACAATAACTGCTAAGGCATTATTGCCGTTGATTTTGCTAAAACGTTCTTTAAATGTAGTTGGTACTCTACCTGCATAAGAAGGAACTCCTAAAAATACTAAATCACTTTTGTTTAAAATAAAATCATCTGTTTTTGTACTTCTTGAAGTTAAATTTATATTCGTATATTTAGGGCTTATCTGCTCACTTAAAAATTGCAATACAAACTTTGTTGAATCAGTTGGACTAAAAAATATATTATACACTTTATCAATATCCATAATAATCTCTCCATGTATAAATATTATATATAAATATAAAAAGAACCCATTAGATTAACTAATGGGCCCTTTTTTAATCTATCGATTAAAATTAACCGATAACAACCATAGCTTGACCAGGTTTTACGCTATCGCCAGCATTAACTGCGAAAGATTTAACTGTACCAGCAACTGGAGCTGTAATTTCGTTCTGCATTTTCATAGCTTCAAGAATTAAAAGAACATCGCCAGCATTAACTGCTTGACCTACAGAAGCTACTAATTTAACAATTTTACCAGGCATTGGAGCGGAAACAGTGTTGTCACCAGCAGCAGCAGGTGCAGCAGCAGCTGGAGCAGCTTTAGGTGCAGGTGCAGCAGCAGGTGCTGGAGCAGCTTTAGGTGCAGGAGCTGCAGCAGCTTTTACTTCTTCAATTTCAACTTCATAAGCGTTACCATTTACAGTGATATTAAATTTTTTCACGTCATATTCCTCCAAGAATTTTCTTTTTATATAATTGATGGTGTATTAAACAGCATCGCGTCTGCCAGCCATAACCCATGCATCGCTACGTTTAATACGAACAGCCATAACTTTACGACCAACCATCATTTCTACAGCAGCAGTAATAGCAGCTACTACTTCTTCGCTGATAGGAGCATTATTATTTGCCATCTTAAAATTCTCTCCTCCTATTATAATGGAACATTACCATGTTTTTTCGCAGGACGTACTTCACGTTTGCTAGCAAGCATGTTCAAAGCAGTGATAATACGAGGACGAGTTTCTTTTGGTTCAATTACCATATCAACATATCCACGTTCTGCTGCTTTATATGGTGTAGCAAATTCAGCGATATATTCATCTGTATGAGCTTTTTTAGTTTCTGGATCATCTTTACGGAAAATAATATTTGCCGCACCAGCAGGACCCATAACTGCGATTTCAGATGTAGGCCAAGCCATAACTTGGTCAGCACCGAGTTCACGAGAGCACATAGCGAGGTAAGAACCACCATATGCTTTACGAGTGATAACTGTAACTTTAGGTACAGTTGCTTCACAATAAGCATAAAGCATTTTTGCACCATGACGAATGATACCGCCGTATTCCTGGTCAGTACCTGGTAAGAAGCCAGGAACGTCAACAAGGTTAACGATTGGAATATTAAATGCGTCACAGAAACGAATGAAACGTGCAGATTTATCAGAAGCATTGATATCAAGACAACCTGCCATTACAGCTGGTTGGTTTGCAATGATACCAACAGAACGTCCATCGAAATGAGCAAAGCAAGTAATAATATTAGTTGCATAATGCTGATGAACTTCATAGAATTCACCATCATCAACGATAGAACGAATAACATCTTTCATGTCATATGGCATGTTAGAGTTATCTGGAATTACAGTGTTTAATTCTTCATCCATACGGGATGGATCATCATTTGTAGGTCTTTCTGGAGCATCATCCATATTGTTGCTTGGTAAGAAGCTTAATAAGTAACGAATTTGTTCGATACAATCTTCTTCATTTTCAGCAGCAAAATGAGCAACACCAGAAGTAGTGTTATGAGTCATAGCACCACCGAGCTGTTCAGCTGTTACTTCTTCAGCAGTAACAGATTTGATAACAGCAGGACCAGTGATAAACATCTGGCTAGTATTTTTTACCATGTAAATAAAGTCAGTAAGAGCTGGAGAATATACAGCACCACCTGCACATGGTCCCATGATTACAGAAATCTGAGGAACTACACCGGAAGCATCAGTATTTCTCTGGAAAATTCCGCCGTAACCAGAAAGTGCATCAACTGCTTCTTGAATACGAGCCCCGCCGGAATCATTGATACCAACGCAAGGAGCACCCATTTTCAAGGACATTTCCTGTACTTTCCAGATTTTTTTAGCATGCATTTCACCAAGAGAACCACCTTCAACAGTGAAGTCCTGAGCGTAAGCATATACTAAACGTCCGTCAACTGTACCATAACCTGTGATTACACCTTCAGCAGGTAAATCTTTCTTTTCCTGACCGAAGTTAGTGCAACGATGTTTTACAAACTGATCTAATTCTACAAATGTACCTTCATCAAAAAGTTTTTCAATACGTTCACGAGCAGTCATTTTGCCTTTAGCATGTTGTTTTGCAACACGTTTAGGTCCGCCTGCTTGTAAAATATGTTCCTTTTTGGCATTCATGAGGTCAATTCGTTCTTGAACTGTAGCCAAAGTTATACCTCCTTAATAAAATCTATATCTATTTAAATTTAATATAGATTATTTTGTTTCATCTAAACGCTGAGCAAGTTCAACTAAGATACCGCTAGCTTTTGGATGAACGAACGCAATGCTAGAATTGCCAGCGCCGTAACGAGGTGCTTCGTCAATCATACGAACGCCTTTTTCTTTCATTTCAGCGATAGCTTCTTCAATGTTATCAACGTTTAATGCAACATGCTGAATACCAGAACGGCCACCATTTTTTGCAAGATATTTTGCAATTGGGCCATCTTCAGTTGTAGATTCCAAAAGTTCAAGTTCAACTTCACCACATGGAACGAAGCTTACTTTTACTTTTTGATCTTCAATAACTTCATCTTCTTTAGTAATTTTAATACCTAAAACTTCTTCATAGAATTTTTTTGCTTCTTGAAGATTTGGTACAGCAATACCGATATGGTCAACTCTGTTGATTTTCATTGATAAAACCCTCCTGATATAAATATTATATCTAAATTATTTTTTTAACATATTGTCCATAATAGTATTAACTACTGTATATGGATCGTTTTGACGATTTTCGATAGCTTTTACATAAGTATCTAATTCGCCAGTTTTTACAATATGTTCAGTTATATAAGAACCAATAGATGCACTTAAGCGGTCTAATAACTCATTTTTAGCACGTTTGTGACGTCTAATAGCTAATGTTCCACTTTCTACTAAATATTTTTGATGTTCAGTAATTGTATCTATTAATTCATTAATACCTTCGCCTCTACTAGCCATAACCTTTTTAACTGGAGGACGCCAATCAGGTGTTTCTCCATCAAGGTCTAGCATCATATTAAGCTCTGTATATAATTTATCTGCACCATCAAGATCTGCTTTATTGATAGTGAAGATATCACCAATTTCCAATATTCCTGCTTTTATAGCTTGGATATCATCTCCAAGGCCTGGTACCATTACAACCATAGTGGTATCAGCCGCTTTAACGATATCAACCTCAGATTGTCCTACCCCTACAGTTTCAACAATAATCACATCTTTGCCAAAGGCATCCATAGCTTTTATTGCATCAGCTGTTTTATGAGATAAGCCGCCTAAGCTACCTCTTGTCCCCATACTACGGATAAAGACACCTTCATCGAGGGTTAAGCTGTTCATTCTTATACGGTCACCTAAAATAGCTCCGCCTGTGAATGGACTAGTTGGGTCAATAGCTATAATACCAACTGTTTTTCCCTGATTACGATAAGCTCTTGCGAGTCTATCGGTAAGAGTGGATTTACCTGCACCTGGTGGGCCAGTAATACCAAGGACAAAGGCATGCCCAGTATGTGGATACAGTTTTTTCATGATTTCTACTGCAGCATCTGTTTCATTTTCAATTGCTGTAATCGCACGAGTGAGAGCTAAACGATTTCCGTTTAACAATTCTTGAGCTATATCCATATAAGCACCACCTTTGATGTTAGCTCCTGTCCCTTACTAGCACAGAAGCCACACAATTATACTAAAAATCATCTTGTCTCCTTATAGAGACTAAGAAAGACAAGATGATTTTCTTCATATTATTTAATTTAACAAAATCAAATGTTTAAATTAATCTTTTTTTACGTTAGCTTTAATAAAGTCAATAACGTCTGTTGTTGGTGTACCAGGAGTAAATACTTCTGCAATACCTGCTTCTTTAAGAGCTGGGATATCGCCTTCTGGAATAACGCCACCACCGATGATTAATACATCTTTCATTCCTTTTTCTCTAACGAGATTTACAACTTTAGGGAAAAGATGTGGATGAGCACCAGAAAGGATACTCATAGCAACAACATCAACGTCTTCCTGTAAAGCTGCTTCTGCAATCTGTTCAGGAGTCTGACGAAGACCTGTATAAATTACTTCAAAGCCTGCATCGCGAAGAGCACGTGCTACAACTTTTGCTCCGCGGTCATGACCATCTAAACCTGGTTTTGCTACTAATACTCTAATCATTATATTTACCTCCAAATATCTTCACTTATTAAAGATTTACATGTGCTTCATATTCGCCGAATACTTTACGCATTACGCCACAGATTTCTCCGAGAGTTGCATATGTTTTAACGGCAGCGAGGATATGAGGCATAAGATTTTCGTTTTCATCTTTACAAGCAGCTTCTAAGTCAGCAAGAGCAGCTTCTACAGCAGCGTTGTCACGTTTAGCTTTCATAGCTTCAACTTTAGCTTTTTGTTTTTCACCAACGGAAGCATCAACTTTAAGAAGACCTTCAACTGGTTTTTCTTCCATCTGGAATTTGTTTACGCCGACAATTGTTCTAGCACCGGATTCAACATCCATCTGCCATTTGTAAGCACTATCCTGAATTTCTTTCTGGATATAACCTTTTTCAATTGCAGATACAGCACCGCCAATTTCGTCGATTTTTTTGATGTAATCCCAAGCTTCTTTTTCGATTCTGTTAGTCATAGCTTCAACATAGTAAGAACCAGCAAGTGGATCAATAACATCAGCTAAACCACTTTCGTAAGCAACGATTTGTTGTGTACGAAGAGCAATTGTAACAGATTCCTGAGTTGGAAGAGCAAGAGCTTCATCACGGGAGTTAGTATGAAGGGACTGAGTACCACCCATAACAGCAGCTGCAGTCTGTAAAGCAACACGAATGATGTTGTTGTTAGGCTGTTGAGCTGTAAGCATAGAACCAGCAGTCTGAGTATGGAAACGAAGTTTCATGGATTTGTCTTTTTTAGCATGGAATCTTTCTTTCATAACTTTAGCCCAGATACGACGGGAAGCACGGAATTTAGCAACTTCTTCAAGTACGTTGTTATGAGCATTCCAGAAGAAGGAAAGACGACCAGCGAAAGCATCAACGTCAAGACCAGCTTTGATTGCTGCTTCAACATAAGCAATACCATCAGCAATAGTAAATGCGATTTCCTGAGCAGCAGTAGAACCAGCTTCACGAATATGGTAACCAGAAATGGAGATTGTATTCCATTTTGGTACATATTTAGAGCAATATTCAAAGATATTAGTGATAAGACGCATAGATGGACGTGGTGGGAAGATATATGTTCCACGAGCAGCATATTCTTTAAGAATATCGTTCTGGATTGTACCTTTTAATTGATCTGCAGGTACACCTTGTTTTTCAGCAACTGCAATGTACATAGCTAAAAGTACAGATGCTGGAGCGTTGATTGTCATAGAAGTGGAAACTTTACCAAGATCGATTTGATCGAAAAGAATTTCCATATCTGCTAAGGAGTCAATAGCAACACCAACTTTACCAACTTCACCTTCAGAGATGTCATCAGTGGAGTCATAACCGATCTGAGTTGGAAGGTCAAATGCACAAGAAAGTCCAGTAGCACCGGATTCGATTAAATAACGATAACGTTTGTTGGATTCTTCAGCAGTGGAGAAACCAGCATACATACGCATTGTCCAGAAACGACCACGATACATAGTAGGTTGAACACCACGAGTGTAAGGATATACACCTGGGAAGCTGATTTCATCAGCATAATCAGTTCCTTCAATATCAAGTGGAGTATATAAACGTTGTTCTGGAAGATGTGGACGTTCTGGGAATTTTGCTATTGCTTTTTCAACATCAGCATTATACTCAGCTAATTCAGCTTGGATTTTTTCATTTTCATTGCTCATAATTAAAAATTCCTCCTAAAAAGGTTATTATTTCATTGAACCTGTTTCCATGAATTTTTCATGCCAGGACAAAGCTTCTTTAATAATATGTGGAGTTTGTGCATGTTTTGTTGCAGCTTCTGCTCTTTCCAAATAATCCATTAACATAGGTTTATAATCTGGATGAGCACATTTGTTAATAACTTCACGAGCTCTTTCGCGTGGAGCAAGACCTCTTAAGTCAGCTAAGCCTTGTTCTGTAACGATGATATCTACATCATGTTCTGTATGGTCAACATGAGAGCACATAGGAACGATAGAAGAGATAAGACCGTTTTTAGCAGTAGATGCTGTAAAGAAGCAAGTAAGGTAAGCGTTTCTAGCGAAGTCACCAGAACCACCAATACCATTCATCATTTTTGTACCCATAATGTGAGTGGAGTTTACATTACCATAAATATCGCATTCAATAGCTGTATTCATAGCAATAACACCAATTCTTCTTACAACTTCTGGGCTATTGGAGATTTCCTGTGGACGAAGTAAAAGATGTTTTCTATATTCTTTGATATTTTCATAGAAACGTTTTAATCCGTCTGGGGATGGAGATAATGCTGTACCAGATGCGAAGTTTAATTTACCAGCATCGATTAAGTCAAACATACCATCTTGGATAACTTCTGTATATACAGACAAGTCTTTCAAATCAGAATCAACGAAACCACTGATTACTGCATTTGCTACATTACCTACACCAGATTGTAAAGGTAAGAGATTTTTAGGCATATGACCTTTTTTAACTTCATTTTGAAGAAGTTCAATGATATATTCAGACATTTTGTGATCTGCTTCACTAATTTCGCCAAATGGACGAGTTTTATCTGTAATATCACAAGGAACAATGCATTTAATTTTATCTGGAGTGCAAGGTATGTAAGGTGTACCAATACGGTCGTTAGCCTTAACAATAGGAATTGGAAGACGATGTGGTGGATCAAGTGGCACATAAACGTCATGCATACCTTCAAGTTCTAATGGCTGACTAGTATTTACTTCAACTATAACCATATCTGCTTGTTGAACATAAGAAGCAGTATTACCCATAGATGTTGTTGGGATAATATTACCTTCTTCAGTAATAGCACAAGCTTCTACGATAGCAACATCTAATTTGCCATAGAAACCATAACGTAATAATTGAGCTGATTCACTAAGATGTAAATCACTATAAGAAACTTCACCAGAGTTTATTAAATTTCTTAATAATTTGTTAGTTTGGTATGGCATACGTTTGTCAATACCCTTAACTTCACAAAGTGCACCATCAAGTTCTGGTCCTACAGAAGCACCTGTATATAAATTAATTTTAAATGGGTGTTCTTTCATGCGTTCAGCAAGAGCCAAAGACACAGCTTTAGGATAACCAGATGGTGTAAATCCACTAGTTCCCACATTCATGCCTGGTTTAATTAACTCAGCAGCTTCCTGTGCACTGACAATTTTCGCATGCAAGGATTTATTACGCACACGATCTAAAATGTCAATCATTAAAAATTCTCCTCCTTACCAAATTATATTGTTGCATTATTATGTCGTTTTCCATTATATCATTGTCTAATACGATAATCAAAGATTATTGTATCATTTATGAAATAAATTTTTTCATTTATAATTTTTCATAAAAATATAAATAAAAATTATAAAAAAACAACACTCCATTTTAAAAAAAATAATAACGCATATCACTAACAAAAGCATACCACTACTAGGGAAAAGCGTCAAGTTTTACGATAGGAAAAGAAAGCTATTTTCCTGTAATATAATACGACAATCTACTAAGGCCTACTGATAAATCTTCATTGACTATTTTTACATCTTCAGGTACCTTCATTTTTACAGGTGCAAAATTCCAAATACCTTTAATATTTGCCTTAATCAATCTATCAGCTACTTGCTGAGCAAATTGTGCTGGTACAGCAATTACCCCAATATCTATTTTTAATTTTTTAGCATATTCTGGTAAATCATCAATACTTTTTACTTTTACATGATTTACCGTCTTTCCAATGATATTGGGATCATTATCAAACAACGCTACTAAATTAAAACCAAGTGCAATAAAATTTTGATAATTAGCAAGTGCCACACCTAAATGACCAATTCCCACAATAGCGATGTTCCAATGATTATCAAGCCCTAAAATCTTGCCTACATTAAATTTAAGTTCATTGACATAATAGCCTACACCTTTTTTACCAAATTGGCCAAATAATGCCAAATCTTTTCTAATTTGCTCCGGTGTCAATTCTAATCGACGTCCTAATTCATCCGATGATATGATATCCATACCATCATCTTGGGCTAATCTTAAAGTTCTATAATATAATGGTAATCTGTCAATGGTTGCCTTAGAAATAGTTTGTTCTTTCACTGCATTCACTCCTTTAGGGCTTGAATAAAATCTTTTTAATTTTTATATATTGAAACTACAATTCCTGAAAATAACCATACGAGCATGGATAATTCTGTATTAAACATTACATAATCGGTAAGACCATTTATTGCTAATGCAGATAATCCCAGTCCAATGCCTAAAAGCATAGCTTTTACTAATGAATCCAATTTCATAACTTGTGCTTTAAATGCTTTATAAATTACACCAAAGAAACATACCATATAACTTACAAAGCCAAATAATCCTATTTCTGCCATGAAATTCAAATACATATTATGTGCATGAACAATCTTTATAAAATTTCCCTGCATATAATAATCATAATTAGGATATACCATAAAATATGATCCCCAACCTATACCTAATAAAGGATGATCTAAAATCATAGCTATCGTACTTTCCCAAAAAGCTAGACGCATTTCGGAAGACGTATCCATCTTCGTAAAAATAGATGTCATTCTATCTACTAAAGTTGCATCTGAAAGTAATAAAATAACAGCTAATGCTATCAAAGCCAATAATACTTTACGATTATATAAAATACTATAGACAAAAATTACTACGGCAATACTTAAACAAGCACCTCTAGCATATGTTAAGGTTAAGCAAAAGGCTGTTAAACAAAATAAAATTGCAATTACAATGCGAACCATTTTGTGTTTTATCATCAAAAACATTCCAGCCATCAAGCCCAACATTAAATCAAAATAGCCTCCTAATAAATTAGGATTTTGCCATGTAGAAAATACTCTTGTTTTTAATCCAGGGAACATAGCTCCATCTGTCCATACTATTTGCTCAGAAGTCAGCCCTATACCTAAAAATGCTTGCATAAAACCATATATAACAACAATAAATAATGATGCACTTATACAAGTTAAAAATATTTTTAATTGTCCTATATTCTCAAAATCTATGCTTTGCACAACTAAGTAATATGTAAGTACATATCGACCGACTAAATTATAGCAATTATAAAAGCTAAATGCTGGATCTGGTGATACTAATACTGATAAAAAGGATATAATCGCAAAAATCATGATGGGAAAATCAAGTATTGTACGTTTCCATTCAAAAAATCCTTTAAATGATTTATAAGCAAAAACACCCCAACCAGCCACTAACAATAGACTAGATACAACATATGAAAAAGGTAACATCGTTGCCATAGCTATAACGATATAAAACATTAAGCGTTTACAATCATTATTTAATCTATTTTTTTTAAATATATTCACCCATACACCTACTACTCTAAAAAGCCAAAATATTTATAATCTAAGCTTAATCTTCATTAACCTTCATTGACTAGAATATTTCTAAGTTCACCTGTCAAATATAAAGAACCAGTTATACATAAAACTTTATTTTTACCTGCCCATTGACGAGCTAAAGTTAAAGCTTCTTTCATATTATTAAAAGTTTCTACTCGATGATTAATTATTTTGCTTGCTATATATTCAGGGGAGGCTTTACGCTCTGAATTTGGTGTAGTAATAACAATTTCATCATCATCACGTAGTAAATCAGTGAGCATTGTATCTATGTCTTTGTCCTTTAATATTCCTAAAAGAATAACTCTTTTTTCATTTGGATAATATTTATCTAAATTTTGGCGAAGTATCATCATACCAGCTGGATTATGTGCACCATCAACAATGCAAATTTGTCCATCAAAATTAAATACTTCAAAACGTGCTGGCCATTTTGCTAACGACAAACCAGCAATAATATTTTCTCTAGTAATACGCTCATCATTATTGCCTAAGATGCTAGCTGTCATAATAGCTAAAGAGCTATTTTCTATCTGATGATCGCCTAGTAATTTTAATTTATAATTAAAATTAACTCCTAATAATTCAGAGCTAAATTTCAATTCTTGATACTGTCCATCAAAATCCACAAATATAGCCGAAAAATCATTACTTGCTATAAAAATATCAGCATTTTTTTCCTCAGCAGTTTGATTTATTATATCCAGTGCAATACCTTTTGCCGCTGTAACTACTGGTACTCCTTCTTTTATGATACCAGCTTTATGCTTTGCTATACCTTCTAATGTTCCTCCACATAAATGAGCATGTTCAAATGCTACATTTGTGATAACACTAATTTCTGGTTTTACTACATTAGTTGAATCTAATAGTCCACCTAATCCAACTTCAATGACAGCATATTCTACTTTATTAATCGCAAAATATAAAAATGCCGCTGCTGTAATAACTTCGAATTGAGTTGGTGACTCTTCACCATCTTCAACCATTTTATCTACAAAGACTTTAACAGCACTAATACAATCAGCAAAATCTTCTTCACTTATTGGCTTACCATCAATTTGAATGCGTTCTGTATATGATACTAAGTGCGGTGAAATATATAACCCTGTCTTAATGTTAGATGTAGTCAATATACTAGAAAGCATAGAACAAGTGGAACCCTTTCCATTTGTCCCTGTCACATGTATGGTTTTATATCTTGTCTGTGGATTATCTAAATAAGCTACTAATTGTTTAATGCGACCTAGACCGAGCTTAGTACCAAAGGTACTAAGCTCATCTAGATATTCTAGCGATTCTAAATAGTTCATTTTATATACGCCTTTCATAAAAAATCTAAAATTAAAGAGTTGCTAAATATGCTAAACGCTGTTTTACAGCTTCACGTTTTTCTTCGTAACCTTTTAATTTTTCTCTTTCTTTTTCTACAATATCAGCAGGTGCTTTGGCAATAAAGCCTGCGTTAGAAAGTTTTTTATCAAGGCGAGATACTTCTTTATCTAATGTAGCTAATTCTTTATTTAAACGAGCTGTTTCTTTTTCTACATCAATTAAACCAGCAAGTGGTAAATAAATTTCTACACCATTTACTACTGCTGTCATTGCATTTTCTGGTTTTGCATCATCTTTTGCCAAAATAGTCACATTTTTAGCAGAAGCTAGTGTTTCTAAATATCCACTATTTTTAGCAAATACATCAGTTAAGCTTTCATCACTTAAATGAAGAATTACTTCTGTTTTTTTGCTTGGTGCTGCATTTACTTCAGCTCTCATATTACGGATAGATTTTATTGTTTCCATAATAGTAGTCATTTCCATTTCACTTGCATCATCAAGTTTTGCTTCTTCACCTATTGGCCAATCAGCTACCATGATGCTCTTACCTTCATGTGGAATATGCTGCCAGATTTCTTCTGTGATAAATGGCATAAATGGATGTAATAAGCGAAGTGTATGTTCAAGTACATAGCTTAAAACATATTGAGCTACTTTACGTGGGCGAACATTTTCTTTATCGTAAAGACGAGCTTTGCTAAGTTCAATATACCAATCACAGAATTCATTCCAAATGAAGTCATATAAAGAACGGCCTGCTTCACCTAATTCAAATTTTTCTAGGTTTTCAGTAATACTGATAGCAGTTTTAGCATAACGGCTTAAAATCCATTTATCTGCTAAAGTATAATCGCTAGCTTCTGGAACGAAAGTTTTATCAAAACCTTCAAGATTCATGAGCATGAAACGAGAAGCATTCCATAATTTATTAGCAAAATTACGAGCAGATTCTACACGTTCCCAATAAAAACGCATATCATTACCAGGTGTATTACCTGTGATGAGCATAAAGCGAAGTGTATCTGCACCATATTTTTCAATTACTTCAACAGGATCGATACCATTACCTAAAGATTTACTCATCTTACGACCTTGGCTATCGCGTACAAGACCATGAATAAATACATGCTTAAATGGAATATCTTTGCCAAATTCTAAGCCCATCATTACCATACGAGCTACCCAGAAGAAGATAATATCATATCCTGTAACAAGTACACTTGTTGGATAGAACTGTTTTAATTCTGCTGTTTGTTCTGGCCAACCCATAGTTTCAAATGGCCAAAGACCAGAGCTAAACCATGTATCAAGTACATCTTCATCTTGATGAACATGTTTGCTACCACAATGAGGACAAACTGTTACATCTTCATTTTCTACGATAGTCGCACCGCAATCATCACAGTACCAAGCTGGAATGCGATGGCCCCACCAGAGCTGACGAGAGATACACCAATCACGTATATTATCTAACCAGTTACAATAAATTTTGGAAAATCTTTCTGGAACAAATTTAATTTTGCCAGATTTTACAGCTTCAGCTGCAGGTTTTGCCAAAGATTCCATTTTTACAAACCACTGTTTAGATACGAGTGGTTCTACAGTTGTAGAACAACGAGAGCAATGGCCTACTGCATGTTCATGATCTTCAATGCTGATCAAATAACCTTGTTGTTTTAAATCTTCGATCAATTGTTTACGACATTCATAACGATCAAGACCAGCATATTTACCAGTATTTTCTGCCATTGTACCATCATTGTTGATTACTACAATCTGTTCTAAATTATGGCGAGCACCCATATCAAAGTCATTAGGATCATGAGCTGGTGTTACTTTTACTGCACCAGTACCAAATTGTGGATCTACATAACTATCAGCAAAAAGTGGTATACGACGACCAACGATTGGTAAAATCAAAGTTTTGCCTACTAAATCGCTATAGCGTTCATCATCAGGATGAACTGCTACACCAGTATCACCAAACATAGTTTCAGGACGAGTTGTAGCGATTTCTACAAATCTATCTTCACCTTCAACTTGATATTTAATGTGATATAAATGACCTGGTTCTGTCTGATGTTCTACTTCAATATCACTAAGAGCTGTATTACAGTGTGGACACCAATTAGTTATGCGTTTTCCTTGATAAATTAAACCTTTTTTATATAATTGTACAAATACTTCACGAACAGCATGAGAACAACCTTCATCCATAGTGAAACGTTCTCTATCCCAATCACAAGAAGAACCAAGTGTACGAATTTGATATTTTATGCGATTACCATATTTTTCTTTCCATGCCCAAGCATGTTCTAAGAATTTTTCTCTACCAATATCATAACGAGATACACCTTGTTCACGAAGTTGTGCATCTACTTTTGCTTGAGTTGCTATACCTGCATGGTCAGTACCAGGCATCCATAAAGTGTTGTATCCTTGCATTCTTCTAAAGCGAATTAAGATATCCTGTAAAGTATTATCCATCGCATGTCCCATATGAAGTTGACCTGTTACATTTGGTGGTGGCATTACAATGCTAAATGGTTTTTTATTTTCATCTACTTCTGCATGAAATAGTTTATTTTCTTCCCAATATTGATACCATTTTTTTTCAAAAGATTGCGGGTCATACACCTTTGGAATATTTGTTTCTTCCATCAAAATACCTCCTAAATAAATCACAAAAATTTTAAAGTCAATCAACAAAGTTTGGCAAAATACACATAAAAAAATCTCTTTCATTCCTTATAAAAGGACGAAAGAGATATCTTCGCGGTACCACCTAATTTTTTCCATCTAATCATTTAATTATTATAAATCAATAATATATTAGACAGAACTTCATTACATAACGCTGTATCTGCGCCCATACTTAATATTATTTCAGCATGAGGACTCCAAAGCTACTTTCTAGATATCAGGTTGGAAAATTTTTCAGCTATAAATTTTCTCTCTGGACAACTCAATTTATATCTATACTCTCTTTTTCATTGTCTTTCTCAAAACATTAAATTGTATAAGATATATTAGCATAATTTCAGGGCGAAGACAACTCTTAACTTATCAATATATTTGTGTTATAAATAATATTATTGATGTTCACCAAAACGACTATTTACAAGTTCACTCAAAGCATTAATAGCTTCTTGTTCATCATCACCTTCGGCAGTTATGCGTACTTGCGTTCCACAGGATAATCCTAAATTAATTATAGGAATAATATTTTTTCCATCAGCTGTAATACCTTTAGCTGTATATGTTATTTTAGAATTATAGCGTCGTCCCATCTGTGCAAGCATTGCTGCTGGGCGTGCATGAACTCCAGCTTTATTAATGATCGTAACTAAAGCCTCCATTAGTTTTCCCCTTTTCTCTTGAATTATTTTTTCATTATTCTAAGTATTAATATAAATTAATCAATTAATCAGTTATATTTATTATATAAATATTTCTTAACTATTGCAATATATTTTCTTTATCATATAAAATGAGGTGTTCTTTATGAAATATGATTTAACTACAGGTTCTGTTTCCATGACTATGTTAAAATTTTCACTGCCTATGATCTTAGGTAACCTTATGCAACAATTATACAATATTTCGGATACCTTAATCGTAGGTCATTTCATAGGCACAGATGCTTTGGCTGCTGTTGGTGCTAGTTATGCTTTAATCATTTTTCTAACTTCCATACTATTAGGCCTTTGCATGGGAAGCGGTGCCTTATTTTCTATTTTTTATGGCGAAAAAAATTATCTTAAATTAAAATCTAGTATTTTCATCTCTTTTATTCTGATATTGATGCTTACCATAATAATAAATATTTTTATTTTTATTTACATTAAAAAAATCATTTATTTTATGCAAGTGCCTAATGAAATTTTTAATTTAACGTATACATATCTTTATATTATTTTCATTGGATTTAGTTTTACTTTTATCTATAATTATTTTACTTGTCTACTTCGTGCTATCGGCAATTCTAAAACGCCACTTATATTCTTGGCTAGTTCTGCCCTTCTCAATATCATTTTATCCATCATTTTAGTTGTCAATTTCCATATGGGCGTAGCAGGTTCTGCCCTCGGTACAATAATAGCTCAAGGACTTTGTGCTTTAGGCATAACAATCTATACTCTCAAAAAATGCCCTGAGCTCATTCCACAAAAAGAACATTGTAAATTTGATTTAGCTATGATAAAAGATATATCCAACTCTTCATTGTTGACTTCTACTCAACAATCTGTCATGAATTTTGGCATTTTACTCGTGCAAAATCTTGTAAATAGTTTTGGTGCTACTGTCATGGCTGCTTTTACTGTAGCTGTGAAAATAGACTCTCTTGCCTATATGCCTGCACAAGATTTTGGCAATGCATTTTCTACTTTCATCGGTCAAAATTATGGAGCTAAAAAAATAGATAGAATTCAACAAGGTATTAAATCAGCTATAAAAATATCATTTTTATTTTGTTTAGTCATCTCTATCGGTGTTTTTATCTTTGCTCGTCCTCTGATGACAATTTTCATTGATAGTTCTGAAACCGAAATCATCAATATCGGTATGGACTATCTCCGCATAGAAGGCAGTTTTTATTTTGGCATCGGCATATTATTCCTATTATATGGCTTTTATCGTGCTATTAACTTTCCTAGCATGTCTGTGATTTTAACTATTATTTCTCTTGGCACTCGTGTAGGTCTTGCTTATTATTTAGCTAGTATACCTTCCATTGGCGTTATTGGCATCTGGTGGTCTATTCCCATTGGTTGGGCATTAGCAGATATCTTTGGTATTATTTACTACAAACAAAAAATTAAACACTCTAAATTTTAATCATCTGTTAATTCTATAACATTTTTTACTTTTGATTTTGCATTCATAGTAAATACTTCAATTACATGTTTTATTAAATTAACTGCTATATCTTTATCTACCGTATCAAAATAAAAATCTACTTCATATATATTTTTTTGCTCAGTTTGCTTATAGCCCCAATCATATAAAAATCCTACTACATTTATTTCTAAAGACTTTTGTACCATCTCATAAAGAAAATATATCGGTGCTACATTTTCCTGTTCTAATATACTTTCTTTCTCATTTTCTACAATTACCTTTATCAATAATGTTTTTTTGGCATATTCTCGCCATGATATATATCCCAATTTTTCATATCGTCCAACGAAAATATCTAAATATAACTTATAATCATCAACTGAACAATTTTCATATTTTTTTATATTACCTTTATCACCAACTAAACCAAAATGTTTAATTATTCTATTATCTTCAAACCAACATTCTACATAAGAAAAATCTTGATCCTTCTTATACAAAGTCAAAGCAAGTTTTTCCACTTGCTCATCAGTTCGCACATTTTTTAATTTAATCTCACTATAATTTTTCTTATCGTCTACACTTATTTTATAATCAACTAATGATAGATTTTTTTCATCATTATAATATGATAATTTTACTTCATAATCTCTACTTATCTCTATTTCCCGTAAATCATAAACTATATTATATTTACTACAAGTCAATAAATTATTTTTAATGTCTGTATACTCTTTTCTTAACCAATCAAAATCAATCTTTGATAGCATCGCTCTATTCATCATAAAAATTATTTTTACGATGTTACTTTCTATATTCACAAAACAACTACAATAAGGCTTGTCTTCCTGCCAATCAAAACCATTTAAAAAATTTTTTATTTCTTGCAAAGAATTTTCATAACATATCACACCATCTACAGCCTGCATTTTTTCTTTTAAATGCTGTTTATTCATCTTATTATCATGAAAAATCTTATCATCTTCTGGCTTTATGTAGTGACACATCATTTTTTCTAAACTACAATTTTCTTCAATTTCTTTTCGTAAGACATTAAATTCATAATCATCTGGTACTAAAGCTAAGCCTTTTTTTATCGAAAGTTTTGCTTCTTCTTTTTGTCCAAAATGATATTGCAATTTAGCTAAATTCAGCCAACCCCATGGATAATCTTCCTCTTCTTGTACACCTTTTTTTGCATATACATAAGCTTTTTCTAAGTCACTACAATAAATCAAAGCTACTGAATAACGATAATACCAAGCACCTGAACCTTGAGCATTTTTTTCTGAATAAGGCATCCAATTAATCACTTTATAATAATATTCGTATATATCAATATTATTTCCCGCATACGCATACCATAGTGCAATGTCTAAATCTTCTCTAGCTTCGTCTAACGTAAATAATTTTTGTTCTACACCTTTTTTAACAAAATCTTCTAAATAATAAAAAATCTTATAAAAGTATCCATCAGCCCATGACTCTAAAATATCAATATCTTCTTTAGTCAATAATGATTTTCTCTCCATATTTCCACCTTCTTTATTGGCTACTATATTTATATTTTACCACAAAAAAAGAGTTATAACGAAATAAAAAATCGTTATAACTCTGTTTACTTTATTTTAACGAATGAAATTTGTCATTATTTTAGCTTCTGTTTCTGGAATTTGTACACCAGCATTTTTACCAGCTTCAATACATTTTAAAAGCCATGCCATATTATTGCCTAAAACACGCATAATTTGCATACCTTCTTCATCTTTTTTCACTTCTTCTGGTGTATTTCCATGTACCATAGTCCAATAATTTGCAGAAACAATTGGCATTTGATGATAAGTAAAATATTTGAAAAGTACATCTAAAGTTGCTGTTGTACCAGCACGTCTAGCGGAAGCAACTGCTGCTGCTGGTTTGTGTAACAAATCTTTACCTGCTAAACTAGAAAGTTTATCCATAAATGAAATAATTTCACCAGATGGAGATGCCCAATAAACAGGAGAACCCACTACTAATCCATCTGCAGTTTTTACTTTTTCAGCAACTGCTTTCACATTTTCTGTTTCTGGCACTGCATGAATTATTTCTGTCTGAATACCTTGTTTTTCTAAAGTCTGTGCTACTTCGCTAAGAGCTGTATATGTACAACCTTTTTCACGTCTACTGCCATTTAATAATAAAACTTTCATTGAAATTCAACCTCTCTTATTAGAAATAAATCCTATCTAAATTATATGCTTATAATCAAAAATAATCAATAATACCTCTAAGTTACAATTTTATTTATTAAATTAATACAATTCTATAACTTATCTAAAAAACAAAAAAGGCTTTACAGAAAATCTGTAAAGCCTATAATTTCAAATGGTGCGGAAGACAGGACTTGAACCTGCACGCCGAAAGACACTAGATCCTAAGTCTAGCGCGTCTGCCAATTCCGCCACTTCCGCATTTGGCACTCGCGTCGAATGCGAGATTTATTATATCACTATAAAATGTTTTTTGTCAACACTTTTTTATAAATTTTTATGATTTAAATATTTTTACTTCTAAACCTATTTTTTTTAATAAACTCTCCAAATTATTTACACCTACAGTTCTACCAGCAACTAAAGGGATTTTTGCACAGACCTTTGCATCATCTAGAGCATCATGATGTTTAAATTGTATCTGAAAAAATTCTCCCAATGTATTCAATTTATGATTTGGCAATTGTGGCCATACTTTTCTAGCAATTTGAACAGTACATGCTGTTTTAAACTGTGGTTTAGCTAAATTATACTTCCAAATGCAACTACGCAATACACCCATATCAAAAAAAGCATTATGTGCTATAACTATTCGATTATCTAAATACATACGTAAATCTCTCCATATATCTGCAAAAGTAGGTGCATTTTCTACCATTTGCGGAGTAATGCCATGTATTTTTATATTACCTTCTTCAAAAATCATTTCTGGCGGTTTTATAAGTGAATTATAACTATCCACCATTCTTCCATTTTCAATAACTACTACAGCTACACTACAAGCACTATCACGATTTTTATTAGCTGTCTCAAAATCTATACTTGTAAAATTCATTAAACTCATTTTTTACCTCTAAAAATTTTATAATCTATATTTGAATATAAATTATAACAAAAAATTTTTCTAAAAAAAATAGATTGATTTAAAGTCATCATCCACTGACTATTAAATCAATCTATTTAAATCATTTTTATTATTTATTGCGTTTTTCTATCAAATATTCATCAATAGCTTTAGCAGCTTTTTTTCCTGCTCCCATAGCCAAAATAACAGTTGCAGCTCCTGTTACAATATCACCACCAGCAAAAACACCTTCTTTTGTAGTTTTTCCTGTTTCTTCATCAGCTACGATATTACCTCTTTTATTTGTCTGCATATCTGGAGTAGTCGATTGTATCAATGGATTTGGCCCTTGACCAATAGCGATGACCACAGTATCCACATCAATATCAAATTCTGAATTAGGTATTTCCACAGGACGTCTACGACCTGAAGCATCTGGCTCTCCTAATTCCATTTTTATACAACGAATGGCTTTTACATATCCTTTTTCATCTCCTAAGATAGCTACAGGATTATTCAATAATTTAAATTCTATGCCTTCTTGTTTGGCGTGTTCTACTTCTTCACGTCTTGCTGGTAATTCTTTTTCACTTCTGCGATAAACAATATATACTTTTTCTGCTCCCAAACGCAAAGCAGTTCGAGCAGAATCCATAGCTACATTACCACCACCTACTACAGCTACTTTTTTTCCTACATTAATAGGCGTAGCATATTCTGGAAAACGATATGCTTTCATTAAATTACATCTTGTCAAAAATTCATTTGAAGAATATACCCCATTTAAATTTTCACCAGGAATATTCATAAAATGAGGTAAACCTGCTCCTGTAGCAATAAATAAAGCATCAAAATTAAATTCTTGCATAAGTTCATCAACTGTGAATAATTTACCTACTACAGAATTCACTTCTATTTTTACACCCATCTTACGCAAATTATTAATTTCTGGTTTTACAACCTTATCTTTTGGTAAACGAAATTCTGGAATACCATAAGATAATACTCCACCTGCTGTATGTAAAGCTTCAAAAATTGTTACTTGATAGCCTTTTTTCGCTAAATCACCTGCACAAGCTAATCCTGCTGGTCCCGAACCAATAATAGCTACTTTTTGAGCATCATCTTTTACTGTTTTTTCTATTTTTTCTTCACAATTTTGCATGCAATAATCGGCTACAAATCTTTCCAAACGACCAATACCCACAGGTTCGCCTTTTATTCCCATTACACAATATTTTTCACATTGATTTTCTTGAGGACAAACACGTCCACAAATAGCAGGCAAACTACTAGCTTCTTTTATTTTTGCATTTGCTCCTTCAAAATCGCCTTCTTTTATTTTAGCAATAAAAGCTGGTATGTCGATATCTACAGGACAACCTTTTCTACAATGTGGCACTTTACAATGAAGGCAACGATTAGCTTCTGCTAAGGCTAATTCTTCTGTATATCCTAAAGCCACTTCATCAAAATTATTTCTGCGAACATTAGCGTCTTGTTCTGGCATTTCATGTTTTTGCATTACTAAAGGCATATTATTTTTCCTCCATTTCTTCAACCTTTTTAGCTAAACGACAAATATGGTCTTTTTCAATTTCCTCTTTAGGTCTATACATGCGTTGTCTTTCCATCAAATTCACAAAATCTACTAAATGTCCATCAAATTCTGGCCCATCTACACAAGCAAATTTTGTTTCATCACCAACTTGTACACGGCAACCACCACACATTCCTGTACCATCTACCATAATAGGATTTAGACTAACAATAGTTTTAATATTATATGGTCTAGTTGTATCAGCTACAGTTTTCATCATGATGACAGGTCCAATAGCTACTACTTCAGCGATATCAATTCCTTTATCAATTAATTGCTGTAGAGCTGTTGTAACAAAACCTTTTATACCATAAGAACCATCATCTGTAGTAACAATGACTTCATCAGATATTTTTTCCATTTCATCTTTTAAAATTAAAATATCTTTATTTTTTGCTCCCATAATCGTTATTACATGATTGCCCACTTGTTTCATTTTTCTAGCAATAGGATAAATTGGAGCAACACCTATACCACCACCTATGCAAACTACAGTTCCCATATCAGGTCTAATATCTGTTTTCTTACCCAAAGGACCAACTAAATCTAAAATACTATCACCTTCATTTAATGATGCTAATACAGTAGTTGAAGCACCTATCACCATGAAGATAATATCTATTGTTCCTTTTTCTCTATCAAAATCGGCAATAGTGAGCGGTATACGTTCGCCATATTCATTAACTCTCAATACTACAAATTGCCCTGGCTCTGCTTTTCTTGCTATCAATGGGGCCTCTAAAGTAAATTGCAATATATTTTCGTGTAAAACTTTTTTATTCAAAATTTTAACCATAATACTTTCCCCTTTTACCAAAAATTCATATACTATAATAAAAATTTATCATTTCATAAAAATCTTTTAGGATTTTACTTAATTTTCTGTCATTTTTATTATATAACTATTATAAAATTCAAATGTAAATTTGTAAACAAAAAAAAGTTGCAATACAAAATTCTATTGCAACTTTAAATATTATTCTATTTAGCAAAAACACCTTCTAAATATGGCATTATTTGAGCCTTTATCGGCATTAAATACACATTATGATTATGCTTTTTAGCAAAAGCTATGACTTTTCGAGCAAAATCTATATTCCACTGCAAAGTAGGTTCAAAATCCTTAGGAAAAATCACATTATTTTTATTACGCCAATAACTTACAGAACGCTCAGACAAAACAGGAGAAACACCCCAATAAATATCTAATCCATCCAAAAGGTCTGCATACATTTCTAAATAACGCATATCAAAAAATGGCTGTGTAAAAAAGCCTTTAGCTCCTGCTAATTGTTTACGACGAATGCGATATTCTTCTTCTTTCATACTACTGCGATACTGGTCAATACCTGCATATACAGTGACCTCTGGCAATTCTTCATTGATTTTTCGTATAATATCTGTACTAACTGTTGGATATACTTGATAAAGCATACTTTGTGGTGGATCACCTTCCACAACAAGAACTTCTTTTATATTATATCCTCTTAATTTTTCTTTTATAGGTAATTGTTTCGTAAAATCAAAATCCATTGCTCTTAAATGTGGTACAACATCTTTAAAATATTTTTTGGCTATACTAGCTCCATCCCAACTTCTAATATCACAGCTCAATAAATCTGGAATGTTAATAAAATCTACATCATTTAAGTTTTCTTTTATTGCTTTTACTTCATTTTCTAAAACTTCAGCATCTCTTGGTACTAATTCAACAGAAATTCTTGTCATAAAATCACTTCCTAGATTAACATCATTACATTATAGTTTAT
>USPM01000012.1 GCA_900556715.1 uncultured Megamonas sp.
TAGCATTATTTTTAGGATCATAAATCATAATAGGTGTGCAATCTGCAAAAAATAAGGTAAGTGGTACATTTTTTAGATTGGTGATTAAAGCATCAGTATCATCAATGGAATTTGCAAAAGAGATAGCACCACTGCCGATATTTTTTTCAGTAATACAAGTTACTTTACTGCCGTGAACTTGCTTACAGGTAGTCATTTTTTTGCTATCTAAATTTAATCCTTCACAAAATAATTTGCGATTAGCGATGACATCATCTGGATTGTCATTTACATGTAAAGCTAAATTTAAACCATTAAAAGGTGCTTTGCTATGGCCGTTAAATCTAGTAGATATGGCATGAATTACTTTATCTTGAGGAAAAATAGAAAATTGTCCATACCATAAATTATTTTGAGCGTGAATTAATTTAAACAAGAATATCAACTCCTAAATACAAAGGATAATTAAAAGAGCTTTATTTAGCTTTATTTACATACTCCACAGCGTTTACAACCATCAAAACATTGGATAGTGTGTTTTTCTTGAAGTGCAGTTTGTAATTCTTTCCATAAATAATCTTTAGTAAAGCCCATATCCAAGCTATCCCATGGTAATAATTCATTTTCATCAAAATTGCGATATAAATAATCGTCAGCGTTGATTTTAAAAGTTTTTAAGGCACGTTTAAATGCTTTGCTACCGCCATTTAAATGAGCTTCATAAATCACTTGGGAGATTTTTCTATCTCCTCTAGCTAATATGCCCTGAATAAATGATTCTTTGGTAGATTCAAATTGAACTTCGATATTTTTATATTTTTTTAGCTCGGATTTTATATATTTAAAATATTTTTCTGTTTGTTTTAAATCTGCCATAGCACTCCATTGGAATGGTGTGCATGGTTTAGCAATAAATGGATTGATACTCAAGGTTAAAGTACCTTTAGAGCCAAGTTTTTCCATATATTGTTTTAAGCGAATAGTCATATCAACGATGGCTTTTATATCGTTTTCATCTTCATTTGGCAATCCTACCATGATGTATAGACGATAATTTTTAACACCAGCATTAATGCCCATGGAGATGGATTTGAAAAGATGTTCTTCTTCAATGCCTTTATTGATGATATGGCGGATTTTTTCACTGCCGGCTTCAGGTGCTAGTGTCAATGTTCTTTGACCACTTTGAGCTAGAGCATCTACTAATTCTTGAGTCACAGAATCAGCACGGAAAGAAGCAACAGACATGGGCATATTTTCATTGCGAATATGTGAGCAGAGTTCATTGATTTGTGGATAGTCAGATATCGCAGGGCCCATCAAACCTACTTTTTTATTTAATTTTTTAGCTTGTGGTAGATAAGATAATAATTTATCTAAACTGCGATGACGAGGCTTTCTAAAGCAATATCCAGCCATACAAAAACGACAATGGCGACCACAACCGCGAGATGTTTCAATTAGATAGAGATTAAATTCTGTATTTTCGGTGGTGATGACAGTTTTACCATCATAAGCATCTAAATCTTTTATCCATTGACGAGAAACTTTTGGGGGAACGTCAGCATTAGTTTTTATCGCTGTGAGTTTACCTGTTTCATCATAGATATGGTCATAAAAACAAGGCACATAAACGCCTGGTACTTGAGCAAGTTTGAATAATAATTCTTTACGGGACAAATTTTCGTTGGAAGGATCATTATATACATCTAAGAAATTATTAATAGTTTCTTCACCTTCGCCAATGATGAAAGCGTCAATAAATAAGGAGAGTGGTTCAGGATTGAATGTAGCACAAGGGCCACCAGCAATGACGATAGGGTCTTTTTCTGTGCGTTCATTAGCTAATAATTTTACTTTGCCTAAAGAGAGCATTTGCAAAATATTAAAATAATCCATTTCAAAAGAAATAGCAAAGCCAATTAAAGCAAAATCATGAAGTGGCGTTTGTGTTTCCATACTCATAAGCGGAGTATGAGTGCGAGTATAATCATCGATTAAATTCTTATCGGGTAAGAAGAAACGCTCACAGGCACTATCACTGCGATTATTTATCTGGTCATAGATTATATGAAAACCTAAATTAGACATACCGACAAAATAAGAATTTGGATAAGCTAGGGCAAAGCGTTTACGAAAGCCACCAGGAAAAATTTTATATCCTTGTTCTTGTTTGAGCATATCTTGTAATTGTTGTTTTAATTTCCAATTCAAAGTGGATATATTCTCCTTTATTTAAAAATTTTTATTAAATGATAGTTGAATGGTTGAATAATGAATAAGAAAAAAGCTCACAAAAGTGAGCTTAAATGAATTTTATTTTTGTTTATCTTTATTCATAGAATTTAGATTTTCTAATTCTTGTTTGAAATTATCAATATCTGAGAATTTACGATAAACAGAAGCGAAACGAATATAGGCAACTTTATCGAAAGTTTTGAGATGTTTCATGACGACTTCACCGATAATTTTGCTGGGAATTTCATGCTTCATGGTATTGCAGATTTCTCGTTCAATGGCATCGGCTAATTTTATCATTTTCTCAGTGGGAATATCGCGTTTATAACAAGAACGGATAATACCTTGTAAGATTTTTTCTTTGGCGAAAACAGCACGACTGCCATCGTTTTTGATTACCATTAAAGGCACTTTTTCTACAGCTTCATAGGTGGTGAATCTTTTACCGCAAACTGTACATTCGCGGCGTCGTCTTATAGAATTACCATCATCAGTAGTACGGGAATCTACTACACGGCTGTCGGGAGCTGCACAGAATGGGCATTTCATAATATCACCTCGAGGTTAAATTTTTAATTTTATTATTTTGCTTGTTGATTAGGATTTTGAGCGTTAGTAGCAGGTTGAGCATTGTTAGCGTTAGCTGCTGGAGCTGGATTTTGTGGCTGTGCATTATTAGCAGGTGCAGGGTTTTGTTGTGGTGCATTTGCTGGAGCCTGTGCATTTGGAGCAACAAAAGATTTAGATACAACAGCACCGATGTCACCTAATTTACCAACTGGTTGGTTATTGAATGTAATATCAATAGCTCCGGCGTTACCAACAGAGATATCAACTTGATTATTACCTTTCCAAGTTAAAGTAGTTCCTTTTTTCACAGTTTCAGAAAGAACTACATTGCCATCAACTTTTACTTCAGTCCAGCAATCTTCACTGAATACAGCTTTTACTTCAGCACCGCTAACTACAGGTGCAGGAGCTGGCTGAGTAGGTTGTTGCTCTTGTTGAGCAGGTTGTTGTTCTGTAGTATGTACAGGAGTTTTAGTATCTGATGTACTTTGACTAGATAAGAAGAAAACAGCACCACCAATGATGATAATTAAAATGATGATAACAAGAAAAATATTTCGTTTACTATTAGATTTATTAGATTGTAAATATGCTTGGTTAGTTGCAAATGAATCTATTTTAGGAATATTTTTTTCTGGAGTTGGTTCAGATTTTGTTTCAACAGGTGTTTTTTCTTCAACTTTTTTTTCTGGTTGAGCAGGAGAAATTGGTTGCTCTTGAGCTTTTGTTGTGGAAGCTACTTCTTCCGTAGAAGCAGGAGCATTCTTTTCATTTTTGTACTGTTCAATAAGTTCTTGGCTATTTAAGCCTAAAAATTTACCATATGTTTTAATAAAACCTTTTAGAAATACTTCTCCAGGAAGTTTTTCATAATTGCCATCTTCAATGGCTTTTATATAGAGTTTACGGATGTTAGTACCTTGTTCTACATCCTCTAATGATAAATTTTTCTGTTCACGTGTTTCACGTAATAAATCCCCTAACATTACGGTTCTCCTTCTCTAAATGTAATTTAATCATAAACATTATACAATAAGCTTGTTTATAAATAAAGTTCTTCTTTGCGAATATATTGTTGAACTTGTTCTGTAGTTATATATTGGATGGAATATCCTTTTTTTATGCGTTGCCTAATATCTGTGGAAGATATTTCAAGTTCAGGTGTTTCCAAAAGAGTTATATTGAATTTTTTAAAATGTTGTTGAATGGTACTTAAATCTAAAGTATAGCTAGGTCGTTTTGTAGCAATGAATTTGCAACTTGCAAGTAGCTCGTCAATTTTATGCCATGTAGGTAAATCATTTATGCAGTCAGCACCAATAATAAAATAAAAATCGGTATCTTCGCCATAAATATTTTTGAGAGCTTTTATTGTATCAATTGTATAAGATGGGCCAGAACGCTCCATTTCAATAGATGATACTTCAAAATGAGGATTAGAGCAAGTGGCAAGTAGTGTCATATTGAAACGATGTTTAGCTGAAGTTAATACACTATGTTTATGGGGAGGATTAGCAGAAGGAATGAAGATAACTTTATCAAGTTTAAATTCATCCCAAACAGCTTCTGCTATCATTAAATGTCCTACGTGAATTGGGTCAAAAGTACCACCCATAATGCCTATTTTTTTCATGATAAATATCTCCAAACTTTAATAGTTTTAATAAAAAATATATATTAAAATAAGGGAAAAAATTATAGATAAAAATATAAATAAGAAAAAAGCACGACTATAATCTAAGATATCATGATGACCTTTGGGCGTAGCATAATATTGTTTTAAGATTTTAAAACAATTATATAAACGCTTAAACATCAGCGAATTTGACCTTCACCATAAATTAAATATTTCATAGTAGTTAAAGCTTCTAGTCCCATTGGACCACGTGCATGAAGTTTTTGGGTACTAATACCTATTTCTGCACCAAAACCAAATTCATTTCCATCAGTGAAACGAGTGGAAGCATTTACATAGACGGCGGCAGCATCGACTAATTTTTGGAATTTTAGGGCATTGTTATAATTAGTGGTGATAATTGCTTCAGAATGACCACTACCATAAGTATTGATATGAGAGATAGCTTCATCGATATTTTCCACTATTTTTATAGAAATGATTAAATCTCCATATTCAGTAGACCAATCTTCTTTAGTAGCAGCTTTTAATTCAGGACATATAGCTAAACATTTTTCACAGCCACGAATTTCGACTTTAGCTTCAGTTAATTTACTACAAAGTGTAGGTAGATATTCAGTGGCAATTTTTTGGTCGATTAATACTGTTTCAATTGCATTACAAACGGCAGGTCTAGATGTTTTAGCATTGAGAATAATTTTAGTAGCTAGATTTAAATCTGCAAATTCATCAACGAATACATGGCAAATACCAATGCCTGTTTCGATTACAGGAACAGTACTATTTTCTACTACGCGTTTGATTAGACCAGCACCACCGCGAGGAATGATGACATCGATGTATTTATTTAAACGCATCATCACATCAACGGCACTGTGTTCTGTTATGCTGACAAATTGAATAGCTCCATGAGGAATACCTGCACTATAGGCAGCTTCAGCCAAAATAGAAGCTAAAATTTTATTAGAATGAATAGCTTCAGAACCACCACGTAAAATCACAGCATTGCCGGATTTTAAGCAAAGACCTATAGCATCAGCTGTAACGTTAGGACGTGCTTCGTAGACTATACCAACAAGACCGAGTGGTACGCGAATACAGCGAATATCTAATCCATTAGGACGGCGATGAGACATAATACCATTGCCAATAGGATCATTTAAATTAGCAATTTGACGAAGTCCTTCGGCCATTTGAGCAATACGTTCTGTTGTTAAAAGCAATCTATCTAATAAAGAAGCAGATAGTCCTTTTTGGCGACCATTTTCCATATCGATATTATTTTCTTCTAGAATGATAGGAGTTTTAATCTCTAAAGCATGAGCCATGGTGAGTAAAGCTTTATTTTTTTCTAGGGAAGATAATGTCGCTAAGTTTTGAGAAGCTTTTTTGGCAAGTATTGCTTGATTAGTAATTATTTCTTTTATATCTGTTTGTGCATTTGAATTCATAAAATCACCTTTTTAGACCATAATAACCATATTATCACGATGAATAGCTTCATCAAATATTGGTGAATTATTCATTAAAATATTTTTAAATTCATTAGAGTGTAATCCTTTTAATTTTTGCAAAACATCTGAACTGTAGTTTACACTGCCACGAGCAATTTCACGACCGGATTGAGATAAAATTCTCACAGTATTACCTTGTTTAAAATCACCAGCGATAGATAAGATACCTACTGCTAGTAGACTAGAACCAGAAAGAACAGCTTGTTCACAACCACTATCGACGATAATATCACCAGCTATTTGTTTACCAAAAGCAAGCCAAGATTTACGTTGCTTGAGGTGAATTTCTTTAGCTGGAAAGATAGTGCCTAGCTCTTCACCTTTTAATAGACGACGAAGGACATCTGGCTCTGAACCGGAGGCAATGACCATAGTGCTACCTGAATTAATAGCTATCTTGGCAGCTTTTATTTTAGTGCTCATACCACCAGTACCCATAGATGTACCAGCACCACCAGCCATATTTTCAATCTCTGGTGTGATTTGTGCTACTTCATGAAGTAATTTAGCATTTTTATCTTTACTAGGATTAGCGGTATATAGACCATCAATATCAGAAAGAATAATTAATACATCAGCATCTACTAGTGTGGCTACAGTAGCAGACAAAGTATCATTATCTCCAATTTTTAATTCATCAACGGCAACAGCATCATTTTCATTGATGATAGGAATTACTCCCATTGATAATAATGCCATTAGAGCATTTCGTGAATTTATATATTGAGAATATTGGCGGGAGTTTTCTTTAGTCAATAAAACTTGAGCTACTACTTGATCATATTCAGCAAATAATTTTTCATATATATGCATTAATATGCCTTGACCTACAGCAGCCATTGCTTGCTTTTCAGGAATAGTTGCAGGTCTTGAAGTTTTCTTCATGCGTTCAAGACCTGCTCCTACAGCACCGGAGGAAACGAGAATTATTTCTTTTCCTTGATTGGCTAAATCAGATAGTTCACGTACGAGATGTTCTATTCTTGAAATATTTAATTTTCCTGTATCGTAATTTAGGGTGCTAGTACCGACTTTTACTACGATACGTTTAGCTTTGGTTAATTCTTGACGAGGTAACATAATCTTTACTCATTTCATTATTTATATTTTTATTATTTGTATTTATTTAAAATTACCTAGAAATTATTTATTAGGAAATTCGATTTTTGGTTTTTTAAAATTGCGACGCCATAAAAGACCATTGCGACCGATAATTTGGACTAAATCACAATTAGTGCGTTCTGCTAATGTAGAAATAGCAACTTCGATATCTTCAGGGCAGTTTTGAAGTACACGAACTTTGATGAGTTCACGTTTTTCAATAGCTTCATCCGCACTGTTTACAACAGCAGGAGTGATGCCCTCTTTACCAATTGGTACAATTGGTTCTAATGTCATGCCTAATGAACGTAAATATCTTTTTTGTTTACCAGTAAGTGTGTTTTTTATCAATGAAAAATCCTCCTATAAATGAAAATAAAATTAAATAATTTTTTAGTGGGCATAACTAAGCTTTAAACTCAATTAGTACCCACTAAAATATAAAAAGTCTTATATAGTTTTATTAAAAATTGGGCAAAGAATATAGAAATATCACAAATAATTATTGTCTATATTCAAATTCCATTTCGCCAATATATACAGTATCTCCTTCTTTTATGCCTTTAGCACGAAGTTTTTCATCAATACCTTTTAATCTCCAAATATATTGGAAACGGCGAATGGCTTCATCATTGCCAAAGTTAGTCATAGCAACGAGTTTTTCTAAAGATTTACCAGAAACGATAAAGCCTTGACCTGTCATATCACGTTTGATAGTGATATCATCAGCATCATCTTCTTGGGCATTGTAAATTTTTTCTGCATTATCTTCTTCATCTACTTCTTCAACATAATCTTGAAGCATTTGATATACATAACGCATTAAATCTTGAAGACCTTCTTTAGTAGCAGCAGATACAGGGAATACTTTTAAGCCTTCTTTTTCAGCCATTTCTTGAATTCTAGTTAAGTTTTCACTAGCTTGTGGTAAATCAAGTTTATTAGCTGCGATTACTTGATGACGTTTAGCAAGTTTTGGACTGTATAAAGCTAATTCTTTATTTATTTTGTAGAAATCTTCTACAGGGTCGCGTCCTTCAATACCAGAAGCATCTAAAACGTGAACAATAACTTTTGTGCGTTCAATATGACGCAAGAAATCATGGCCAAGACCAACACCTTCAGAAGCACCTTCGATGAGACCTGGAATATCAGCCATGACAAAGTTTTGAGTATCACCGAGACTTACTACACCTAAAACTGGTGTGATCGTAGTGAAGTGATAATCAGCAATTTCAGGGCGAGCTGCTGATACGCTAGCGATGATACTGGATTTACCGACACTTGGATAACCTACTAGACCAACATCAGCCAATAATTTCAATTCTAAAAGAAGTGTTCTACCTTCGCCAGGTTCACCGAGTTCAGCAAATGTAGGAGCACGGTTGGCACTAGTGGCGAATTTTGCATTTCCACGACCACCACGACCGCCTTTAGCTACGATTGCTTCATCACCTTCATTTACAAGGTCTGCTAAAACTTCACCAGTTTCAGCATCTTTGACTAAAGTACCAGCTGGTACTTTGATGATGCATTGAGGTGCATTTTTACCATATTGGTTTTTTATGTCACCATTGCCACCATTTTTACCAACGAATTTACGATGATAACGGAAATCTAAAAGAGTGTTCATATTGCGGTCAACTTTTAAAATAACATCGGCACCACGACCGCCGTCACCACCACTTGGACCGCCTTTAGGAACGAATTTTTCACGACGAAAGGCAGATTTTCCGTGTCCGCCGTCGCCTGCTTTTACAATAATTTTAGTTCTGTCAATAAATTGCATTTTTGCCTACCTTATTAATAAATTAAAATAAAATGAAAAATAATCATAAAAAAACAAAATACTCTATGGCACTAAACATACCAAAAAAACAATAATTTGTAAAGAGTATAGCAAGTTTGTAGTATAATATAAATAGGATAGGTTTTGCAAGTATAATTGATAGATATTTCATTGATGTATATAAGTCTTTATGTTAAAATATATATTTGTTAATTGTGGACTTTATCATAAAAAGTATAAAAAAGGAGAGTTTCTCTTGGAGTTTCGTAAGGCGGATATATTAGGAGTAAAAGTTGCAGCATTAACCATGAATGATGCAGTTAATATAGCTGAGAAATTTATGGATAGTAAAAAACCTCATTTGATAGCTACAGCGAATGCAGAAATGATCATGCGAGCAACACATGATGCTGAATTAAAAGATATTTTAAATACAGCTGACTTAGTAGTACCAGATGGTGCAGGTACAGTATGGGCATCTAATTATTTAGGTGTGCAAATGCCAGAAAGAGTAGCCGGTTTTGATTTAGTGCAAGAATTATTTGCTAATGCTCCAGCAAAGAAAAGACGTATATTTTTCTTTGGCTCTGCTCCAGGTGTAGCTGAAAAAGCAAAAGCAAAGGCAGAGAGTGATTATCCAGGTATTCAAATCGTTGGTGTACGAGATGGATTTTTTAAAGCTGAAGATGAAGAAGAAATTATTGCTCAAATCAAAGAAGCTAAACCAGATTTATTATTAGCGGCACTTGGTGTACCAAAGCAAGAAAAATGGTTAAATGCACATATGCAAGAAATTAATTGTCCACTATGTATAGGTGTAGGTGGGACTTTTGATGTTATGGCAGGTGTTATGAAAAGAGCTCCACTATGGATGCAAAAAGCAAAATTAGAATGGTTATTTAGAGGAATGTTACAGCCAAAACGCATTGGTAGATTGATGGCTTTACCTAAATTTGTAATGGCGGTAAAAGCTTCCAAAAAATAATAAATAATTAGTGTAAAATATGGCTAGTCTAGATAGACAAACATTTTAGGATAGCATATAATGTTTCTAAGGGTTTTTTTATAATTTTTCATAGGAGGGGTTGGAGTGTTAAGATTACCCATTGTTAAAGAAGGGTTTCCATTTATTGGGATTGGTGTGGTAGTTACCTTTCTTTTGGGTTATTTTGTACATCCTGTAGTTGCTGTTTTTCCTGGAATATTGACATTATTTTTTACGTATTTTTTCCGCAATCCACGTCGTAATATTCCACAGGGAAAAGATCTTTTAGTATCTCCTGCAGATGGAACAGTGATGGAAGTATTAGATGTAGATAATGATGAGTTTATAAAAGCTCCAGGTCGAAAAGTAGTAATATTTTTATCAGTATTCAATGTACATGTAAATCGAAGCCCAATTGCAGGTGAAATAAAATGCCAGCAATACAGTTGTGGAAGATTTGACCCTGCATATAAAAAAGATGTAGGTTTTGAAAATGAACGTCATATGATTGGCATTGAAAATGGAGATTTACGTATCACAGTAACTCAAATCGCGGGAATTTTAGCCCGTAGAATTGTTTCTTGGGTTACTTTGAATGATGGACTTTCTAAAGGTGAATTGTATGGTATGATTCGCTTTGGTTCTTGTACGGAAGTTGTTGTACCGAAAAATGTAGAAATATTAGTAAAAAAAGGTGACAAAGTTGTCGGCGGGGAAACAATTATCGGGAGGATTAAAGAGTAATGAATTATAGAGTAGTCATACCAAATATTTTTACCTCTAGTAATTTAGTTTTTGGTATGTGTTCAATTATTTCCACATTTAATGGAAATATGTTTTGGGGAGCTGTATTTATATTATTGGCACTAGTTGCTGATGGATTAGACGGAAGAACAGCTCGATTTTTTGGTGTTAGCAGTGAAATGGGTAAAGAAATGGATTCTTTATGTGATTGTGTTTCTTTTGGTGCAGCACCTGGATTTTTAGCATATAGTTTTGTTATGCATGCATTTGGTTATTTGGGTTGGATTGCTGTGATTTTTTATGCTGTGTGTGGCATGTGGCGATTAGCACGTTTTAATGTAAATGCTTCTATAATTCATGGCTATTTCATGGGAGTACCTATTCCAGCTGGCGGTTGTTTAATCGCCACATGGATTTTATTATCCACTCATTTAGGCATTACACCAGCTACACAAATTGATGTTTTGGGATATTTTTTACCTATTTTAATCATGTTTGTAGGGTATTTATTGGTTAGCACTTTTAAATATCCAGATTTTAAGGGCAAAGGCGAAAAAATTAGCAAAGTGGCTTTAGTAATTATTGCTATTTTTGCTATTTGTGTATTGTATTTTGGTCGCGATGCTATAGGATATGCAATTTTATTTGATATCTTTATATCTTATGCATTGTTAGGTATTTTGAATACTATATTTTCTCTAGGTCGTAACTAAAATAAAGAGCTAAAAGGGGATTTAAATGTATATTCTCGATTGGATTATGGTGCCAATACAGATAATAATTTTTTTGTTTACCGTTTATTATTTTTTAATAGGTATAAATGGTTTATGGCGCAAAAAGGAAAAGAAAATTTTAATACCACAAAAGACTTTTGCAGTAATTGTGGCAGCACATAACGAATCTGCTGTAATTGGTCAATTAGTAGATAATTTAAGAATGTTAGATTATCCAAAAGAACTATATGATATTTTTGTAATTGCTGATAACTGTACAGATAATACAGCTCAGATTGCACGCGATTGCGGAGCTATTGTTCATGAACGTTTTAATGACAAAGAACGTGGTAAAGGTTTTGCAATGGAATGGATGTTTGCTAGATTATTCAAAATGAAGCGTAAATATGATGCAGTAGCGATATTTGATGCGGATAATCTAGTAGATAAAAGATTTTTATTGGAAATGAATAATCGCTTATGCAAAGGCGATAAATTAGTACAAGGTTATCTTGATGCTAAAAACCCATATGATACATGGGTTTCAGGAACATTTGCCATAGCATTTTGGGTTATTGACCATATTTGGCATTTAGCAAAGACAAATATTGGATTATCTTCTGTACTTGGTGGTACAGGTATGTGTATTACAACAGATGTTTTGAAAAAACATGGTTGGGGTGCTACTTGCCTTGTTGAAGATATGGAATTTACCATGAAGTCTTTAGCAGAAGGCATAAAAACGACATGGGCTCATGATGCGATTGTTTATGATGAAAAACCACTTACTTTTAAACAGTCTTGGAATCAGCGTAAACGTTGGGCACAAGGTCAATTTGATGTAGCTCATCGCTTTATTCCAAAGATGTTAAAAGAAGGTATTCGTCGTCGTGATATTCGCATCTTGGATGGATGTTTACATTTATTACAGCCTCATTTCTTATTGATTTCTACATTCTTTGTTATTTTATCATATGTACAAATGGGCTTAGGTTATCCATTATTTACAAATATTTATCAATTTTTACCATCTAGTTTGCTAACAGTAATAACTATGGGACAGTATATATTACCAATTATTATTTTAGCGAAGATACATGTTAAATGGAAAGCATGGTTTTACTTAATCTTATATCCAGTGTTTATTTATAGTTGGATTCCAATTGTATTTTTAGGATTTTTAGATAGAAATAAACATGAATGGTCACATACAAAACATACTCGTGCAGTTAGTTATGATGAATTAACTCGCTAATATAAAAAGAACTATTAGTTAAATCTAATAGTTCTTTTTTGACTATATGATTAAATTTGAGATAGAGAGAATAGACTATGGAAAATAATACATTATATCAGATGGAGATTATACTGCAAAAACAAAAAGATTTTTTTAGGCAGGGTAATACTTTAGACTATGATTTTCGAGTAGAACAATTAAACAAGTTAAAAAAATCTATTTTAAAATATGAGAAAGACATAGAGCAGGCTCTATTTTTAGATTTAGGAAAAAGTAGCTTTGAAAGTTATGAATCTGAAATAGGTTTTGTATTGGCGAGCATTAATTATGCTAAAAAGAATTTAAAAAGCTGGATAAAGCCTATAAAAGTGAAGACACCAAGATATTTATTTAAATCTCAAAGTAAAATAGAGCCAAATCCTTATGGTACAGTATTGATCATAGGGCCATATAATTATCCTTTGCAATTATTGATTGAACCATTGATTGGAGCTATATCAGCTGGAAATTGTGCGATGCTCAGTATATCGGATTTAGTATCTAATACGGCAAGGCTTATACGTCATATAATAAATGAAACTTTTGCTACTGAATATATTTATTGTTTTATAGGTGGAGAAAAAAATAATAAATTATTGTTGGAATGTAATTTTGATTATATATTTTTTACAGGAAGTACAAATGTTGGAAAATATGTAATGAAAAAAGCTAGTGAAAAGTTGATACCAGTGACTTTAGAATTAGGTGGGAAAAGTCCTGTTATCGTAGATGATACAGCTAAATTAAATGTAGCTGTGAAGAGAATTGTTTGGGGTAAATTTTTAAATGTAGGTCAAACTTGTGTAGCTCCTGATTATATTTTTATAGAAAGAAATATAAAAGAGGATTTTATTGAAAAATTAAAGCAAACAATTGTAAAATTTTATGGTAAAGATATAGTGAACAATCCTGATTATGGGAGAATTGTTAATAAACGTCATTTTGCTAGATTAAAAAATATTTTAGTAAAAGATAAAGATTATATAATCTATGGTGGAAACTTAGATGAAGAGAAGCTTTATATAGGGCCTACTTTGATTTGTGCAGATACATGGGAAATAGCATCTATGCAAGAGGAAATATTTGGGCCTATTTTACCAATATTGACATATGATAGAATTGAAGATGTAATTTCATTTTTGCAAAATAAAGAAAAACCATTGGCTTTATATATTTTTAGTGAAGATAAAGATTTTATAGAATATATACTTAGCTTTACTAATTCGGGTGGTGTAGCTATAAATGATACTATAAATCATATAACAAATCCTAATTTACCTTTTGGCGGTGTGGGAAAATCTGGCATGGGCATGTATCATGGAAAATATAGTTTTTTAACTTTTTCTTATCAGAGAAGTATTTTGAAGCGAAGTACAAGTGTAAATTTAAGCCTTATTTTTCCACCATTTAATAAGTTAAAAGCTATATTAGTTCGTTATTTTTTGAAATAGATTTTCGTAAATTTATAACTATATGAGGATAAGATTTTTATAGTGGATAAATATATGGTATAATTTTTATATTGATTTTATTAATTATAGAGGAGGAAATTTTTTTGTTTGAATTAGTAGTTAATGGAGCTTTTGAAGCAGCTCATCGTTTAGTAGATTATCCTGGAAAATGCAATAGATTACACGGTCATAGCTGGATCGTAGAAATGTCTGTCAGTGGAGATAAATTAGATAATATTGGTATGGTTGCAGATTTTAAAGTATTAAAATCTATGTTAATGGAAGTATTAGATGCTATGGACCATCAATATTTAAATGAATTACCTCAATTTAAAGAAATAAATCCAACAGCAGAACATTTGGCTAAATATATTTATGAAACAATTGAAGCTAATGATTTATTTAAAGGCAATTGCAATTTGAATTATATAAAAGTATGGGAATCACCAAAGGCGGCAGTTATTTATAGAAAGGATGCTTAATTTGCGAGCAGGAATATCAGAAATTTTTTCCTCTATTCAAGGTGAAGGAAAATATGTAGGTTGTAGGCAATTATTTATTCGCCTTATTGGTTGCAATATGGATTGTCCTTATTGTGATACAGATAAATTAGCTCATGATAATTTGGTGCCATGTGTTTTAGAAAAATGTGAGGGTTATGAGGGCAGTTTAAAATTAAATAATCCTTTAGATTTAGATGAGGTAATGCCTTATATCAATTACCGTCTACAACAGCCTCACCACTCTATCAGTATTACAGGTGGAGAACCATTATTATATCCAAAGGTCATTTTAGAATTAGCTAAAACTTTAAAGCCATTATCTATACCGTTATTTTTAGAGACAAATGGAACATTGGTAAAACAATTAGCTCAAGTTATTGATGCAATAGATATAATCAGTATGGATATAAAATTGCCAAGTGATATTGGTAAAGCTTATTGGCAAGAACATGAAGAATTTTTAAAATTGGCTAGTAAAAAAGATGTTTATGTAAAAATTGTAGTTTCTAATGAGTCTACAGCTGAAGATTTTGAAAAAGCATTATCCATCATAAAAAATATTGATGAAAATATTTTATTAGTTTTACAGCCAATTACACCATTAGGAGGATTGCATGAAGCTCCTCCAGAAAAAATGCTTAAATGGCAAACTAGAGCAATGCAAGAATTGAAAAATGTTAGAGTAATACCACAAACTCATAAAATGATGAACCAATTATAATATTGATGAGGTTTTTATGAAGATTTTATTAGTTAACGATGATGGCATAAAAGCCGAAGGATTAAAAGCTATAGCTAAAGAATTATCTTTAAAACATGAAGTTTTTATTGTAGCACCGATGACAGAGCAAAGCGGGATGTCGCAGGCTCTGACTATGGGTGTGCCTTTGCGTGTGCAGTCTGTAGATATGAATATGGAAAATGTAACAGCTTATGCTATTGATGGAACACCAGCAGATTGTACTAAATTAGCTTTAGAATTTTTATTAAAAGAAAAACCAGACTTGATAATTTCTGGTATAAATAATGGAGCTAATTTGGGAACAGATGTGCTTTATTCAGGAACCGTAGGAGCGGCTTTAGAAGGATATAATCATAAAATATCTTCTATGGCCGTTTCTGTATCTAGTAAATCAAATATATCTTTTTTGACAATTGCTAAAGTGATGGCAGATAGGATTAATTATTTTTATAATACTGATAAATTATTTATGTATAATATAAACTTTCCTAAAGACTTGAAAGATAATAAAATAAAATTTGTATTCACTAAACATGGGCGTCGCATTTATGAAAATGAATTTGATGCTGTAATATTGGAAGATGGTTCTATAGCATATAAGATGCAAGGACGAGCTAAAGATATCGGTAATGATGAATTTACGGATATTGAAGTTGTAAAAAAAGGCTATATATCAGTTACACCTTTGCAGATAGAGCGTACTGATTTTAGTAAATTAGAAAACTTAAATAATTTAGGAGGAATTCTTAATGAAATCAATAATTAAAGATATTAAACTTGCACCATCAGGTCATGATAAAATTGCATGGGTAAAAAACTTTATGCCAGTACTTCGTCATATCGATGAAGAATATAGTAAAACAAAACCATTTGCAGGTAAACGCATGGTTATGACAATGCATCTTGAAGCCAAAACAGCTTATTTGGCATTAGTATTAAAAAATGCTGGTGCAGAAGTAATTGCAACAGGTAGTAATCCTCTTTCTACACAAGATGATGTAGTGGCAGCTTTGGTTGAAGATGGTATCACTGTATTTGCAAAATATGATTGCACTCCAGAAGAATATGATGCATATATCGATATGGCTCTTGCTACAAAACCAGATATGATCATGGATGATGGCGGTGATTTAGTATATCGTATTCATAATCAGCACCCAGAACTCATTCCTAATATCATCGGTGGTAGTGAAGAAACAACAACAGGTGTTATTCGCGATAAAGCTCTTGCAAACGAAGGAAAATTAAAATTCCCGATGCTTGCAGCAAATGATGCTTATTGCAAATATTTATTTGATAATCGCTATGGTACTGGTCAATCTACTTGGGATGGTATTATGCGTACTACAAATCTTGTTGTTGCTGGTAAAACAGTAGTTATTGCAGGTTATGGCTGGTGTGGTAAAGGCGGTGCTATGCGTGCTAAAGGTCTTGGTGCTAATGTAGTAATCACTGAAGTAGATCCAATCAAAGCTATTGAAGCTGTATTTGATGGTTTCCGTGTAATGCCAATGAAGGAAGCTGCTAAAATTGGTGATATTTTCCTCACTTTAACAGGTGATGTAAATGTTATCGATGGTGAAGATTTCGCTGTGATGAAAGATGGTGCAGTATTAGCAAATTCTGGTCATTTTGATGTAGAAATCAATAAAAATGATTTACTCGCGTCTTCCGTATCTCATCGTGTTGTACGCAAAAACATTGAAGAATATGTACAAAAAGATGGACGTAAATTATATCTTTTAGCTGAAGGTAGACTTGTAAATCTCGCAGCAGGTGATGGACATCCAGCTGAAATCATGGATTTATCCTTTGCAGTACAATTCTTCTCCGCACTTCACGTTGTAAATCATCATGAAGAACTTGAAAATAAAGTTTATGTTATGCCAGAAGAAATCAATACAGAAATCGCGAAAATTAAGTTGAAAGCTTTAGGTATTTCTATTGATGAACTCACTAAAGAACAATATGATTATTTAAATAAAGCTAACTAAGAATAAATTAAAAGCTATATTATTTTAGTGCAATATAATGCTATTTATATTGCACTATATATTTTTTTTATTGAAAAAATTTTTTTGAATATTATTTAATATCTATTAGATAAGATATAAATTATTTTGTGAGGAACGATAATGAATATTTTAATTAAAGATGCAAATGTAATTTTGCCAGAAGGTATTGTTAAACAGGCAGATATCGCTATAAAAGATGATGTGATAGTATCTATCGGTGAAGTATCAGAAGGTTTTGTCGCTGATAAAACCATTGATGGTAAAGATAAATTAGCAACAGCTGGTTTTGTAAATGCTCATACGCATGTATCTATGACTTTATTACGCAGTTATGCTGATGATATGCAACTTATGGATTGGCTAGAAAATAAAATATGGCCAATTGAAGCTAAAATGAAAAAAGAAGATATCTATTGGGGTGCTATGCTTGGTATCGCTGAAATGATAAAAGGTGGTACAACTACTTTTGCTGATATGTACGGTGATATGGAACAGGTAGCACAGGCTTGTATTGATACAGATATCCGAGCTGTACTTTCTCGTGGCATGATTGGTGTTGCTCCAAATGGAATGCAAGCTCTTGAAGAAAATAAAGAATTATTCCGTGATTTTAATAATGCTAATAATGGTAAAATCACAGTAATGTTTGGACCGCATGCACCATATACTTGTCCACCAGATTTTTTACGCAAAGTTGTAGCTGCTAGTGAAGAATATGATGCAGAAATTCATATTCATTTAGCTGAAACAAAAGGTGAAGTAGAAAATTGTTTAAAAGATTATGGTAAGACACCAATTGCTTTAATGGAAGAAGTGGGAATTTTAGACCGTGGAGTCTTAGCGGCTCATTGTGTTCATTTAACGGATGAAGATATTGCTATTATGAAAAAACATAATGTACGTGTGGCTCATAATCCAGGAAGTAATATGAAGCTCGCAAGCGGTATTGCTCCAGTTCCTCAATTATTAAAAGCTGGTGTTTGCGTAGGTTTAGGTACAGATGGAGCTTCTAGCAATAATAATTTAGATATGTTAGAAGAAATCAATTTAGCAACTTTACTTCACAAAGTAAATACTTTAGATCCACTTGCCATACCAGCTTTTGAAGGAATAAAAATGGGAACTGAATATGGTGCAAAAGCTGTAGGTCTAAATGATGTAGGTTTAATTAAAGAAGGCTATAAAGCAGATATAGTTTTATTTGATATGTCTTCTTTGCAATGTTATCCACGTCATGATTTAATATCTTTATTGGCATATAGTATGAATAGTTCAATGGTAGATACAGTATTGATAGATGGTAAAGTTGTATTAGAAAATAAAACATTTACTACTATTGATGAAGAAAAAATCAAATATGAAGCTAATCGTTGTGCTATGAATTTAACTATGAGATGATGTTATTTTAGTATTTGTAGTTATTTATTAATATAAATTTAAATAAATATAAAAAAATTATTGATAAATAACCATAGTTTAATAGATTGTGCTATACTAGACATTATAGATAAAAAATAAATCTATAAATAATTTTATTAATTAGATAATGAGATGCATGCTTTTAATTACAAACAAAGCTGATTTTTATTTGCAATTGGGATTATCCACCCCATTATCCGATAAATGAAAGGAAGCTTTGCTTTATGACAATTAAATATAATATTTGCGAAAAAAGACATGAAAAAAAGATGACGAAAAAACAATTAGCTATGAGAGCTGGAATTAGTACAGCTATGGTTAGTTTTATTGAAAATAATAAGCGTCAACCTACTTTTTTTGTAGTAGCCTCGATTGCGAAGGCTTTGAATGTGAAACTTGATGAATTAGTTGTAATAAAAGATAATTATCATTATTTTAGACAGTAAATTAAAATTAATAATTTAATTACAAATAATATTTTAGTGAATAGCGTAAGATTAGATAAAAAAAGATGTTGGGTAGGAGAATTTTCTCTTACCCAACATCTTTTTTTATGATAATATCGACAAATATTATATATACAAATATACAGTATTTATTAATTTGTTTTCTAAAAAATCTTTTATCAGTGGAAAAAAACATGAATTTATCGAAAAATATTGACGTGTATAGCAAAAAGTATTATAATTATAAACGACAAAGACGTCCTGTTTATTTGAACAGGACGTCTTTTATTTTATAAAGTAAGAAGGTTTTTTTATGGTAGAACTTATACGCTATACCCAAAAAGTTAACAGTTTATTAAAACGATATGGTGTAAAATTTGGCATTTATAAAAACCATGAGTTTCATGAACAGTTATTTCCATTTGATTGTCTGCCACGCATAATCACTAAAGAAGAATTTGAATATCTGAGCATGGGATTGATTCAACGCGTTGATGCTTTGAATGCATTTTTAAGTGATATATATGGCGAAAAAAATATTATAAAAGACAATATCATTCCACCAGAATTTATTTATTCTTCTAGTGGTTATTCAGTAGAATGCGAAGGAATTGTACCACCTAAAAATATTTATTCGCATATTTCTGGGATTGATTTAGTACAAGCTAAAGATGGATCATGGTATGTATTAGAAGATAATCTACGTGTACCAAGTGGTGCATCTTATCCGATGATTGCTCGTTCTATATGTCGTCGTGCTAGTCCTATGACTTATGTACACAATGAAGTAGCAGAAAATCGCAATTATGCTGCTATGCTCAAAGATGTTATGGATTATGTAAATACTGGTGGTATAAATGCTGTGTTTACACCAGGTAGAATGAATGCAGCTTATTTTGAACATGCTTATTTAGCAGAAAAAACAGGTGCCGCACTCGTCAGCACAGACGATGTCATTGTTAAAGATGATTATTTATATTTTAAAAATTATACTGGTTCATTAACAAAAATTGGTGCACTCTATCGCCGTATTTCTGATGATTATTTAGATCCAATGACTTTCCGTGAAGATTCTTTAATTGGTATACCACATCTCATGGAAATCTATAAAAAAGGCAATGTAGCTATCATCAATGCACCTGGAAATGGAGTAGCTGATGACAAAGGTATTTATTATTTTGTACCTAAAATGATTGAATATTATTTAAATGAAGAACCTATTTTGAATAATGCTCCTACTTATTTGCCATACTATGAAGATGACCTCAAATATGTTTTAAATAATTTCGACAAACTTGTAATCAAAGATGTTGCCGAAGCTGGAGGATATGGTGTATTTTTTGCCAATACACTTTCACCAGAAGAAAAAACAGCTTTTATCAATAAATTAAAGCAAGAACCACGTCGTTTCATTGCTCAAGAAGTCATTGATTTTAAAGGTTTGGAAATTTTAGATGGTGACCAATTAATTGAACGTAAAGCGGATTTGCGTGCTTTTGTTTTAAGCGGTGAAACCACTAGAGTATGGAAAAGTGGTTTAACACGTTTTTCTCGCAATCCAAATAGTTTTATTGTAAATTCATCACAAGGTGGAGGTTTTAAAGATACATGGATATTATCGCGTTAAATAAAGTTGATAATTTAATATGGCTAGGCCGTTATAGTGAACGTGTTTATAGCACTATTAAAGAATTTTTTATCGGTTATGATAAAATGATAGAACATCCCGATTTTTATATTAATTATTGTAATGATTTTGGGATACCTAATATTTATACTAGTCCTAGTGATTTTGTAAAACGATATATAAAAGATATAAATGATCCGAATTCCATCATTTCTAATTTATATCGTGCTTATGATAATTGTGTGATTTTACGCAATGAAATTGGAACGCAAACGATGTCTTATTTAGAACTTGCTGTGAATGATTTGAGTTCTCTAGAGGATTTTGACTCATTTATAATTGATTTACAAAATATATTAGATCATCTACTTGCATTTTGGGCTTCACTTGATGATGAAATAGAAAATTATGAAATCCGCAATATTATAAAACTTGGTCGACGACTCGAGCGATTAGATATATATCTTTACTTACATAAAGATGTAAAAGAATTAATAAAAGCCTATGATATGTTAGAACATCGTTTAAATCATTCATATATTCCATACAATAAAGAAGCTTTTATTGAGTTACAATCCATGATAAAAAATCAAGATAATTTGGATTACAATAAAGCAATCTCACTTACAGAAAGTTTGATTTGATATTATGAAAAATATGTATATGGATTATCATTTGAAAATTTCTTTTGATAATAAAATAAATCATCATTTTTTTTCATTAAGATGTTTGCCCAAAACTGAACCACGTCAAATTATAAATGATGTACGCATTAGTTTAGATGCAGATTATTTTTCATTTAGCAAAGATAGTTTTGGTAATCGATTTTGGTATGGTTATAAAGAAGAAGAATCGACCAAGCTCAATTTACATGTAACAGCAAAAGCTTCTGTAAATTGGCAGAAATACGATTTTGATAACCATTTAAATGATGTATTTTGTTTACCTACAGCACAAACAATTATAGGTAAAAATCTATTACCTTTTTATCAAAGTTGTCTTATAAAAACAGATAATATCTCCAATGATTATGATAAAAGTCTATGTATCATGCAATTAATACATGACACGATGACTTATACTCCTGAGATAACAAATATAAAAACGACAGCAGATGAGGCTTTTTCTTTAAAAAAAGGTGTATGTCAAGATTATGCTCAGATTATGTTAGCCATTACACGTAAGTTGAAGATTCCATCTAGGTATGTAGCTGGTGTAATGTTAAATGAAAAATTCACTCATGCTTGGGTAGAAATTTTTGCTAATAATCGCTGGTATGGCCTTGATCCTACAAATAATCTTCTTGTAAATGACGATTATATCGTTTTTTCTCGTGGTCGCGATTATAAAGATTGTTTAGTAAATAAAGGAATTTTTTTCAGTCCTGTAGCTGTCAAACAATCTCAAAATATCATCTTAAAAGTTGAGGAGGTATGATTTTATGGAAGTCACGGTAAGTAGTATTCCATTACCGATAGATGAACATTATATGATAAAAAAGCAACGTCTTATAGGTGAAAATCAAGATATGTCGACTCGTCTTTGCATCGTCAGTGGCATACATGGTGATGAACTTGAGGGACAATATGTTTGTTATCGCTTACAAGAAAAATTAAAAGAATTAAAAGGTAAATGGAATGGTATTGTAGATATTTATCCTTGCTTAAACCCGCTAGGAGTCGATTCTATAACTCGTAAAGTTCCTATGTTTGATTTAGATATGAACCGTATTTTTCCTGGTGATGCGGAAGGCTCTATGGTTGAATATGTATCTAGTTGTATCATTGATGATATACAGGGGGCTGATTTAGTCATAGATATTCATGCCAGCAATATTTATCTACGAGAAATTCCTCAAATCCGTATTAATGAACAGCAAAAAGAAAAATTATTGCCAATGGCAAAATGGCTGAATATGGATTATATATGGATTCATGCTGCTTCTACCGTATTAGAAAGTACGTTTGCTTATTCATTAAACGAACGAAATACACCTACACTTGTTGTAGAAATGGGAGTGGGTATGCGTCTAACACCTTCTTATGGCGATAGACTTTGCGATGGTATTTTAAATGCTATGATGCACCTTGGCATGATGAAAATACAAAAGTTAGCTATAAAAAAACCAATCATAAGCACAGATGGTCAAGTACATTTTCTCAATGCAACTTGTTCTGGTTTGTTTGTACCCGTTGTTAATCATGAAAATCTCGTACGTAAGGGCGATTTAATTGGTCATATTGTAAGTCCATTAGATGGCATTGTGAAAAGTGAAATAATATCTCCATGTGATGGATTATTATTTACTTTACGCGAATACCCAATTGTCAATGAAGGCAATTTACTCGGTCGTTTATTGGAGTGTACATTATGAAGAAAAAATTAATTTATGAATTAAAATCTCTATATAGAGATAGCTTACGCGTTTATGCTTATGAATTTGGTGAAGGTGAAGATAGCGTCTGCATAGTCGGAGCATTGAGAGGTAATGAAGTCCAACAGATGTATATTTGTTCCTTACTCATTGAACGATTAAAGACATATGAAGAAAATAACTATATCACTAAGGGAAAAAAGATAGTGGTCATTCCTTGTGTTAATACTTATTCTATGAATCAAGCAAAAAGATTTTGGACACAAGATGATACTGATATCAATCGCATGTTTCCAGGCTATTATGCAGGTGAAACGACTCAACGCATTGCTGAAAGTATTTTTGATGCCGTAAAAAATTTTCCTTACGGCATTCAATTCACTAGTTTTTATATACCAGGACAATTTTCTACACACATTCGCATGATGAAAACAGGCCTAGAAGATATTGAAAATAGTAAATTATTCGGTTTACCATATGTCATAGTCAGGGCACCTCGTCCATATGATACGACTACACTCAATTATAATTGGCAAATATGGAATTGCAAAGCTTATTCTCTATATACAAAAGCTTGTGATTTTATTGATAAACCTAGTGCTAAAGAAGCTTGTCGCAGTGTATTGCGTTTCCTTAGTGAAAAAAAAATAACTACACTTCCAATACCAGGTGGTTTCCATAGTGAAGTAATTGAAGAAGACCGTATGCTTTCTATAAAATCGAAAACAGCAGGATTTATGGAACGATTAGTCAAAGTAAATGATGAAGTTCATAAAGGAGAAGTACTTGCTAAAATTTATGATCCATATGAACATACCGTTATTGAAGAATTAACTGCACCATGTAATGGGATAGTATTTTTCGTTCATGCCAAAGATATTGTTTATGCTCATACATCTGTAGTTAAGTTAAAAATAAATAATGTATAAGAATTTAAAAAAAAATGTTGAAGTAAAAGTAGATGCTTTTATTTCAACATTTTTTTTTGGGAAATATAGTTTTTTATTCAATATTTAATGAAAAGCCAAAAATCCCCCAAAGTAATAAAACTTTGGGGGATTTTTGATCTAAATATAAATAAATATATCTATTATTTATCGAAGATATTTTTAAGAGCTTGTTTATTTACATCACGGTTTAACTGAGCAAGGTAAGTAGTTAATTTGATGTGTTTTGGACATGCTTCTACGCAGTTTTGGCTGTTACCGCAACTAGTGATACCGCCTTTTTCCATAAGAGCATTAAGACGTTTTTCTTTATCAAATTTACCATATGGATGTAAATTGAAGAGATAAGCTTGAACTGTTGGAGCAGGTCCGATGAAGTCAGACTGAGGACCAACGTTAGGGCAAGCTTCTAAGCAACAACCGCAAGTCATGCAGTGAGAAATTTCATATGCTGTAGCAGCTGTATATGGGTTTTGAATAGGAGCTTCACGATTTTCCCAGCTACCATCAACATTAATCCAACCTTGGATACGTTTGAGGCTTTCAAACATAACACTACGGTCGATTAAGAGGTCACGGATTACAGGGAAAGTACGAGCTGGAGCAATGCGAATTGGTTGAGGAAGTTTATCAATAAGAGATGCACAAGCTTGACGTGCACGACCATTGATAACCATCATGCAAGCACCACATACTTTTTCTAAGCAGTTACATTCCCAAACTACAGGAGTAGTTTTTTTGCCATCTTTAGTTACAGGGTTTTTCTGGATTTCCATTAAAGCTGCAACAACGTTAAGAGATGGACGATATGGGATTTCAAATTCTTCAGTGTATGGTTTGCTAGTAGGGCTATCTTGACGTTCAATAATGAGATGAACAGTTTTTTTAGTGTCTGCCATTATTTTTTGCCTCCTTTAGTGATATCATAACGACGTGGACGAGGTTTTACTAAGGAGTGATCAAAATCAATATATGTGATTTGTGGTTCACAAGTTTCAGGATCTATTCTAACAAGAGTTGTCTTTAAGAAATGTTCGTCATCACGGTTAGGGAATTCTTGTTTATAGTGAGCACCACGGCTTTCATCACGCATACGAGCTGCTTTACAGATTGCTAAAGCGTAGATGATCATGTTACGAAGCTGACGTACGAACATAGCTTCTTGGTTAGCCCAACGACCTTTATCTGTAAGACCGATGTGATCCCATTTTTTCAATACTTTTTTAATTTCTTCATAGCAATAATCAAGGTCTTTATTGATACGTTCTACGAAGCAATAACGAAGCATTAAATCAGATAATTCTTTATGAAGTTTATGAGCGTTTACGTCACCGTCCATGCTCATAATTTTTTCGAATTCATCAACAGTTTTTTGTTTTGCTGCAGCAAGCTGTGCATCAGTAAGAGCATCACCATTGTCTTCAGCAAGAGTTTTACCTTCAATTGTCCATTCAGAATCGCCGTTAGCCCAACGAATTGCTTCTGGACCAGAAATTGTACCAGAATGAGCAGCAGAAAGAAGGGAGTTTGCACCAAGACGGTTAGCACCATGGTATTGATAGTCACATTCGCCGGAAGCAAATAAACCAGGGATATTTGTTCTATGTTTGCGGTCTACCCAAATACCACCCATGGAATAGTGAATGGAAGGGAAAATCTGCATAGGAACTTTACGAGGATCATCACCAACGAATTCTTCATAAATTTCCATGATACCAGCGAGTTTACGGTTTAAGTAATCTGCATCAATGTGGGAAAGATCGAGGTATACACGATTTTCGCCATTGATGCCAAGACCCATGTGTACGCAAACTTGATAAATTTCACGAGCTGCGATATCACGAGGAACAAGGTTACCATAAGCTGGATATTTTTCTTCGAGGAAGTACCAAGGTTTGCCATCTTTGTAAGTCCAAACACGACCACCTTCACCACGAGCTGCTTCAGACATAAGACGGTTTTTATCTTCGCCTGGAATAGCTGTTGGGTGAATCTGAATGAATTCAACGTTACCGAGGTAAGCACCTTCTTGATATACGTCAGAAACAGCAGAACCGTTACAAATTGTGGAAGCTGTGCATTTACCATAAATAACACCAGGACCACCAGTTGCGAGGATTACTGCATCAGCTGGGAATGCTTCAATTTCCATAGAGTTCATATTTTGAGCAGTGATACCACGGCAAACGCCTTGGTTATTTCTGATGATATGAACGAATTCCCAGAATTCATATTTTTTAACTTTGCCTTTTACTTCAAGTTTACGAACTTGTTCATCAAGAGCATATAAGAGCTGTTGACCAGTAGTAGCACCAGCGAAGCAAGTACGTTTGTGTTTTGCACCACCGAAATTACGAAGGTCAAGGTTACCTTCTGCAGTACGAGTGAATGGAACACCCATGCGGTCGAACATTTTGATAAGTTTTGGAGCGTTTTCGCACATACCTTTAACTGCTAATTGGTCAGCAAGGAAGTCGCCACCATAAATTGTATCATCGATATGATCCCAAATTGTATCATGTTCACCTTTGGAATCCATACAAGCATTAATACCACCCTGTGCACAGAGGGAGTGGGAACGTTTTACTGGGCAATAAGAGAATAAGTCTACAATACCGCCAGATTCACAAATTTTAATCGTAGCCATAAGGCCGGATAAACCGCCGCCGACAACGATGATTTTTTTTGTAGATTTCACGTGAGTCTCTCCTTATATCGAAATTTATAGATTAAAACCAATACATGCTCATGAAAGCAATTGTTAAGAGGGATAATACTACAAAAATTGCCATGAATACACGGGAGAAGAAAGTCTGAATACGAGGACCTTTAGCAATACCCCATGTCATAGTGAATGTAGTAAGACCATTGAAGAAGTGGAAAATAGATGCAATCATAGCGATTGTATAAGCACCCCATACAAGCGGATTTTGGAAATATGCTTGTAATAATTCGTAGGAAATAGGAGTACCGCCACCTTTTACCATAATGCGGAGATAAACAACATGCCAGATTAAGAAAAGGAAAATAATAACAGCAGTTATTCTCTGGAAATAGAAATTCCAGTTACGAGCATAACCATAGCTTTTTACATTGTTTTTAGCTTGCATTAATATATACAAACCATAAAGACCATGGAAAAGGAATGGAACTAAAATGAAGCAAATTTCCATAGGAAGCATAATTTCATGTGGAATAGCTGCAAGACGCTCAACTGCTGCATTAAATGGAGCTGGCCCACCTAATACCATAGAGTTTGTGAGAATATGTTCTAGTAAGAATAAACCTACAGGAACAATACCGCAGAGAGAATGTAGTCTGCGAATATAAAATGTTGTGTGAATCATCCTTGAACCTCCTGTACTTTTTAATTTTCATAGGGGAAAATTTACACACCTTATGACATGCTCAAAAAAGCTTCCATTTTTAATTATATGTAATATAAATGGCTATCCCCGTGTGCCTCACGGTTTGCAAAATAAACTGAGCTCCTCCTAAGGTAATAAAGGAGCTCAGGATTTTGTAAAATATTAGAGTTTGTCCATATCTAATGTACGATATGGAGCCTGGCCCATTTCATAGAAATTATTGCCTTCAGAGTCAATAACTACGATTGCAGGGAAATCTTCTACAGTAAGAGCTGCAAGTGCTTCTGGACCAAGTTCTGGATAAGCAATTACTTCATATTTTTTTACGCATTTGGAAATAAGTGCAGCAGCACCACCAACAGCGGCAAAATAAGTAACACCATTTTTCTTCATGGATTCAATAACGGCTTTATCACGAGAACCTTTACCAATCATACCTTTAATACCTTGTTCAAGCATTGTAGGAGTATAAGCATCCATACGACCGGAAGTTGTAGGACCGCAAGATCCAATTGGATTACCAGGTTTTGCTGGAGTTGGTCCGAGATAATAAACGATTTGATTATTCCAGTCAATTGGAAGTTTTTCACCACGAGCAAGTGCTTCTGTCATAACTTTATGAGCAGCATCACGTGCACTATAGATAACGCCAGAAATAAGAACGCTATCGCCTACTTTTAATTTACGAGACTGTTCTTCAGTCAAAGGTGTTGTAATGCGAATTTTATCAGCCATTTAAATGTACCTCCCGAATAAATTATAATACGCGTTTAGAATGACGGCATGCATGGCAACAAATTGTTACAGCTACAGGAAGGCCAGCAATATGAGTAGGACCCCATTCGATATTAACAGCAAGAGCACTTGTTGTACCACCAAGCTGTGGACCAATACCTGTTTGGTTGATCAATTCTAAAAGTTCTTCTTCAAGTTTTGCATATTCAGGATGAGCATTACGAACATTTGTTGGACGAAGTAATGCTTTTTTAGACATAACAGCTGCACGGTCCATAGTACCACCAATACCAATACCAACAACCATTGGTGGACAAGGATTACAACTAGCATGGAGAATAATATCCATAACTGCTTTTTTTACACCTTTTACACCATCTGCTGGTACAAGCATTTTTAAACCAGATTTGTTTTCGCTACCAAATCCTTTTGGTTCAACTTGAATAGTTAATTTATCACCAGGAACAACTTCTGTGTAAATAACTGCAGGTGTATTATTTTGAGTATTTTTACGGTCAAAAAGTGGTTCTGCAACAACAGATTTACGTAAGTAACCTTCAGTATAACCTTTTGCTACACCAGCATTGATAGCATCATTTAAGTTGCCACCTTCAATGTGAACATCTTGACCTAATTCAACGAAAACAATAGTCATACCAGTATCTTGACAAATAGGTCTGTCTTCTTCTCTTGCAATTTTTGCATTTGTGATAATTTGGTCGAGAACTTCTCGTCCTACTGGAGATTTTTCACTTAGTCTACCTTTTTCTAATGCGGCAAACACATCTCCTGGTAAATAGTAGGCAGCTTCTTTACACAT
>USPM01000013.1 GCA_900556715.1 uncultured Megamonas sp.
AATTTTTCATCACTTCACCACCTAACTTTATAATCATTTTTATTTTAACATAAAATAATTCTTCTCTAAATTGAATAAATAATGCTTTATTTATAATTTTAATACACTTATTTTTACATATTAAAAAATTTTTTGAAAATAGCTATATTTGACAACAATTTTAAGATATAAACTTTCTTCAAATTCATTGACTCTTTACTGTAAAGCGTTATAATATTAACCGAAATAAATTTTCAGTGTATAAATCTATACAACATTATATATATATCAAAAATTTTTATTAAACATTTCGGAGGAAATTTATCATGAAAACTATTCTTATTATCCGTGCTTTATTAGTAGCTATTGCTAGTTTCATTCTTTCCCTTTATATAGATAATCCAACAATTTCTGCTTTAACTTTAGGCATTATTTATTTAGGCTTCTTAGCAAATCTCATCACTTATAGACTTATCACTAAAAGAGATGACGAAGAAGAAGCTTCTTATCACAGCGCACATAGTTTACAATAATATTAATAATATATTGTAGGCTATTATTATACCTCTGACATAAATACACTTATGTCTTCAAATCAAAACCTATATATTAATTTTAATTTGTTTTTTGTGTATAATTTTAATGGAGTTTATTATTGATTTAACTATCTTTAATAAGCTCTTTTTTTATTTCTCTATTTATTTTATTAATTTAATTCTTTAAAGCCAATCTATTGTTAGCCGATTATTGACATAGTATAATCTAAAAATATGAAAATTTATTTATTCTATGTTTAGGAGCGTTACTTTTATGACATTAAAACAATGGATTCAAATTTTTCCCATTTTGTCAGGCATAATGTGGGGTTCAGCTGGCATATTTGTTCGAAAACTAAGTGAATTAGGATTAAATAGCGTCTCTATAGTGGAAACTCGCATTGTTGTTGCTATTATTATTATCATTGCCGGTTTATTATATTTGGATAAATCTCTATTAAAAATAAAATTAAAAGATTTATGGATTTTCCTTTGTGCGGGCATTTTCAGTATGTTAGGTCTAAATCTTTGTTACAATTTTGCTATCAATGAATTAACTCTATCTTTATCCGCTGTTTTATTGAGCCTTGCCCCTATATTTGTACTTATTTTAGCTGATATTCTATTTAAAGAAAAACTCACTTTACAAAAAACCATCTGTGCAATCTTGGCTTTAATCGGCTGTATTTTTTCCAGCGGAGTCCTAGAAGAAGCCGGTGCTATGAAATGGACTACTATCGGAATTATCATTGGCACTTTAGGTGCATTTTTTTATGGCACTTATAGCATTTTTTCAAAAATCGCCATGCTCAAAGGTTATCATTCTTTTACCGTTACAGTTTATAGTTTAATGTCTGTTGGCATAGCCTTATTGCCATTTACCGATTGGAATTGTGTAATAAAAATCATTCAAATTGATCCAGTACCTATGAGTGGATTTTTATTATTACATTCTTTGCTGACTTCTGTCTTGCCTTATATTTGCTTTACTGTAGCCCTAAATTATGTCGAAGCTGGCAAGGTTGCCATTTTAGCCTCTGGTGAACCAATAGCTGCTATGCTCTTTGGCATCTTCTTTTATCAAGAAATACCTACTATCTTATCTTTAATCGGTCTATTTCTCGTTTTATTCGCTCTAGGATTATTGACTATTCCTTTTTCAAAACTAAAAAAAATTTTTAATTAAATATAAGATATAAACAATATTTGCAGATATATTTTTCTTAAGAAATTTATATCTGCTTTTTTATTTGACAAATATCTCATCTTTCTTTAAAATGTTAACTAAAATTATAGAAAGGTTGACAATATGAGGTATAAAACTTCTACACTTTGTGAAATCGCTATTTTAGTTGCCATGATTTCTATATTAGGGTCAATCAAAATTCCTAATATCATTCCTGGCATTGAATTCCAATTATCAGCTCCCTTAGCAGTAGCTATTTGTAGTGTCTTTGGTTTTAAAAAATATATCATCAGCGGTATTTTATCCAGCATGATTTGCCTAGCTTTAGGTACACAAAATATATTAAATGTAGCTATTGCCATGCAATTTCGTCTGATCGTTGGTCTACTTTTATATTTAGCTCAAAATCATCTTTATATGATAATTTTCGCTGGCCCTATCGCTTCACTCATCGCTAGATTTAGTCTATTTTTCTTTTTAGGCAATCTCGGTGCTTTGACATTTTCCATGATTTTATTTACTATTCCTGGACTTATCTTCACTGCTATAGCTTCCCCTATTTTGGTAAATATCTTAAAGAAAATAATTCATAAAAGGAGATAATATTTATGCTCTATAGTATTCGTATGCGTTCAGCTCAGGGTGGAGCCCATGAACATGGTGGTCATCATATTTCAGGGGCTGAACGTTTGATCACAACACAAGATTTGACTACAATCGCAGAAAAATTAATTCAACGAGCTTTAACTCATGAAAAAGGTAGAGCAGATTTTATCCGCCTTACTATTGAAGAAGTCAAACCCAAAGATATCATAACTATTCCTATGCTTAATATGGAAACGTATACGGCTATTGATGTAAATGATGGACATAAAAATGCCCGTGAATTCTTAGCTAATGCTGGTATTTCTAAAATATCCATAGATAATGCCATATCATCTTTATTATCACTACAAGAAAATATGCGTGGTGCTATTTTAATCGATGCCACTACAGGAAAACGCTTAGATAATACAGGCATGAGAGGAATTCGCGTCAGTCGCATGGATTTCAAAGATACACTACAAGCAAAAAAACATTTTGATGAATTAGGCTATACAGATAATCATGTACAAGAAGCTCTCGTCCTAGCTAGTAAAGTTTTATCCGCACCGAATGTCGTAGGAGAATTATGTTGGTCTGATGATCCTAATTATATTATCGGCTATGTATCTGCCAATAATACGTATCACCGCATTACTAAAATGAAGCCATTACATAGTAGTCAAGGTGGTCGAGTATTTTTTGTAAAAACACCTGTAGATATCACAGCTTTGCAAAATTATCTTGAAAGACAACCTATACTTGTAGATATTAATTTATAAATTGAAATGGAGTTTATCATGCAAGATAATTTAAATAAATATTTAACTGAAATAGAATTTTTACATCAACAGCAATTATATCGAAAACCTATAACTTATATTCCCATTTCTGCCACTAAAGTTCTAAAAGATAATGAAGAATTTTTGATGATGGCTTCTAATAATTATTTAGGGCTTACACATCACCCACAAGTGAAAAAAGCTGCTATTGATGCTATCGAAAAATACGGCACAGGCTCTGGTGGCTCACGTTTGATATCTGGCTCTCATATTTTATTTGCCAAATTAGAACAAGCACTTGCTGAATTTAAATCTACAGAAAAAGCATTGGTCTTTAATACTGGCTATATGGCTAATGTTGGCACTATCAGTGCATTGACTAATAATAACGATTACATCATCAGCGACGAATTAAATCACGCAAGTATAATTGATGGCTGTCGACTCAGCAAAGCTAAAACTTTAATTTATCGTCATAAAAATATGACAGATTTAGAAAATATATTAAAAATTTTGCCATATTCTCATACGAAATTAATCGTTACTGATAGCGTATTTAGTATGGACGGAGATATCGCTCCTTTAGATGAAATAGCTTATCTAGCACATAAATACAATGCTTTAACTATGGTTGATGATGCTCATGCTACAGGCGTTTTAGGCAAAGGTCATGGCAGTATAGAACATTTTCACCTACAAGGAAAAATTGATATTCAATTAGGCACTTTAAGCAAAGCCCTCGCTTCTGAAGGTGGCTTTGTCGCTGGCAAAAAAATTCTTATTGAATATCTCATCAATAAGGCTCGCAGTTATATTTTTTCTACAGCATTGACACCAGCAGATATAGCAAGTAGCCTTGAAGCATTGTCCTTAATCGCTAACGATAATAGTTTAGTTGATAAATTATACGATAATATTTCCTATGTACAAGATTTATTCCAACAAAATAATATAGATATAAACTTAACGACTCCTATCGTGCCTATCATTGTGCATAGCAATGAAAAAGCTCTGCAAATAGCTCAAAAACTCTATGAAAAACATATTATTTTATCTGCTATCCGCCCACCGACAGTCCCACAAAACCAAAGCCGATTGCGTCTTGCGATATCAGCTAGTCATACACAAGAAGATTTAAATTTTGTCATCACTGAATTAATTAATTTACTTTAATATAAAAAGAGCTTGATAATACATAAATCATATTATCAAGCTCTTTATTTTTATGCGTCTCGTTTATTTAATCTTTTTCCTTCTTCAAGTAAAGGTTTTAAAAATTGCCCTGTGTATGAAGCTTTTACTTTCGCTATATCTTCCGGTGTTCCTTTGGCTACAATAGTGCCACCGCGATTGCCACCTTCAGGGCCTAAATCGATCAAGTAATCTGCTGTTTTTATCACATCAAGATTATGTTCAATGACAACTACAGTATCTCCGCCATCAACTAATCGCTGTAATACATCTAAAAGTTGATGAATATCTGCTGTATGAAGCCCTGTTGTCGGTTCATCTAAAATATACAGAGTCTTACCTGTACTTCTTCTAGCTAATTCAGAAGCTAATTTTACACGCTGTGCTTCACCACCAGATAATGTCGTCGCTGGCTGTCCCAATTGAATATAGCCAAGTCCTACATCTTGTAAAACTTTCATATAGCGATAAATTTTAGGTATATTTTCAAAAAATACACAGCCTTCATCAACAGTCATATTGAGTACATCAGATATAGTTTTCCCTTTATATTTTACTTCCAAAGTTTCACGATTATATCTTGCTCCCTTACAAACTTCGCATGGAACATATACATCTGGTAAAAAGTGCATTTCGATTTTTATAATGCCATCACCATGACAAGCTTCACAACGTCCACCTTTGACATTGAAACTAAAACGACCAGGCTTATATCCTCTTATCTTCGCTTCATTGGTTTGACTAAATAATTCACGAATGCTATCAAACACACCTGTATATGTTGCAGGATTAGAGCGAGGTGTTCTACCTATTGGCGATTGGTCAATATTGATGATTTTATCTATATTTTCAATGCCTTTTATCTCTTTATGTTTACCTGGTTTTCCCTTTATTGTATATAATTTACTTGCTAAACCTTTATACAATATCTCATTTACCAAAGTAGATTTTCCAGAACCAGAAACTCCTGTTACTACAGTGAATACACCTAATGGAAATTTTACATTTATATTTTTTAAATTATTTTCTTTAGCACCAACAACTTCGATAAAATTGCCATTGCCCTTTCTTCTCTCTTTTGGTACTGATATATATTTTCTACGACTTAAATATTGCCCTGTTATTGAATTTAAATTTTGCTTGATTTCTTCAACAGTTCCTTGAGCTACTACTTCACCGCCACCAGCTCCTGCTTTTGGCCCTATATCAATAATACAATCTGCTGCATACATAGTATCTTCATCATGTTCTACCACAATCAAAGTATTTCCTAAATCACGAAGATGTTTTAATGTAGCTAACAATCTATTATTATCTCTTTGATGAAGTCCTATACTAGGTTCATCTAAAATATATAATACACCGACTAAACCTGAACCAATCTGTGTAGCTAAGCGAATACGCTGAGCTTCCCCACCAGATAAAGTGCCTGCTGCTCTAGATAATGTTAAATATTCTAACCCTACATCTAGTAAAAAACCTAATCTAGCATGAAGTTCTTTCATAATCTGTTTAGCAATGATTTCTTCACGCTCAGTGAATTTAAGATTTTTAAAAAATTCACTAGCTTCAGCGATAGTCATATCTGTTACTTGTTTTATATTTTTATCGCCAATAGTGATGGACAATACTTCTGGTTTTAACCTTGCCCCTTTACATTTTGGACATGGTGTAGTGCTCATATATGCTTCATATGATTCTCGCATTATATCTGAATTAGTCTCTTTATAACGACGCTCAAGCATAGGCATTACACCTTCAAATGGTGAGAAATACTCTTTATATTCATCATACATATTCACATATGAATAATTAAATCTTTCTTCGCCTGAACCATTTATCAAATACTCTTGAATGTTTTTATCAATTTCATTCCATGGAGTATTTAAAGTATAACCATATTTTTTTAATACAGCTTCAATCTGCACCATAGCATAAGAAGCTGGATTTTTGGATAATGGTGCAAATAAACCTTCTGCTGGACTTAAATTTTTATTTGGCATTACTAAATCAATATCAAATTGTTGATGACTGCCAAGTCCACTACATTCAGGGCAAGCCCCATATGGACTATTAAATGAAAACATACGCGGAGCAATCTCTGGCAGACTGATACCACAATCTATACAAGCAAAATTTTGGCTAAACATCAATAATTCACCATCAACTACTTGTACATAGACAATTCCTTCACCTATATCTAAAGCAGTTTCAAGTGAATCTGCTAAACGTTGTTCAATGCCTTCACGCACAATGAGGCGGTCGATTACAACTTCAATCGTATGTTTTTTATTTTTTTCTAAATTGATTTCTTCATTAATATCTATAACTTCGCCATCAATGCGTACACGCACATAACCTTCTTTGCGAATTTGTTCCAATACTTTTTTATGTTCGCCTTTTTTCCCACGAATGATTTGTGCCATGATCAATAATTTACTGCGTTCTGGCAAACTCATGATATTATCTACCATTTGGTCTACTGTCTGCTGAGTGATAGGTTTACCACATTTTGGACAATGAGGTTTTCCCACTCTAGCGAATAATAAACGCAAATAATCATAAATCTCGGTAACTGTTCCCACTGTAGAACGAGGATTATGACTTGTCGTTTTTTGGTCAATAGATATAGCAGGCGATAATCCTTCTATATAATCAACATCTGGTTTATCCATCTGCCCTAAAAATTGTCTAGCATATGCAGATAAAGATTCTACATAACGACGTTGACCTTCGGCATATATCGTATCAAAAGCTAATGAAGATTTTCCACTGCCACTCAATCCTGTTACTACTACTAATTTATCACGAGGAATTTTTACATCTATATTTTTTAAATTATGAGCTCTCGCTCCTTTTACTGTTATAAAATCAGACAAAATATATCCTCCTTATTTATATTATTATCAAATTTAAAATCATTTATAAATCCTAGTTTTATACTATTAATTATATCATATTAATAATAATTATTAAATAAGAATTTATTTTTGATATTTATAAACTTTTATTGATTAACAACAGCTTTACAAAATAAAAAAAGTGCAGAAAATAAATTTCTGCACTTTTAATTGCTTTATTCTATATGTTAAATTACTTATTAATAAGCATAGCCCTGAGCAAGCATAGCATCTGCTACTTTTAAGAAACCAGCAATGTTTGCACCTACTACGAGGTTACCTTCAAAGCCATATTCTTTTGCAGTTGTTGCTGCATTTTTGTAGATATTTACCATGATTGCATGTAATTTTGCATCTACTTCTTCAAATGTCCAGCTTAAACGTTCGCTGTTCTGGCTCATTTCAAGACCGGAAGTAGCAACACCACCAGCATTTGCAGCTTTTGCAGGAGCAAAAAGAACTTTATTGTCTAAGAAATAGTTGATTGCATCAATAGTGGAAGGCATATTTGCACCTTCACCAACAACTTTACAGCCGTTAGCTACAAGAGCTTTAGCAGATTCAAGATCAATTTCATTTTGAGTTGCACAAGGAAGAGCAATATCACATTTAACAGTCCAAATACCTTTGCAACCTTCATGATATTGTGCACCTTCAACACGTTCAGCATATTCTTTAATGCGTTTACGTTCAACTTCTTTAAGCTGTTTTACAACATCAAGTTTGATACCAGCTTCATCTACTACATAACCATTGGAATCGCTCATAGCAATAACTTTTGCTCCTAATTCCATAGCTTTTTCAGCTGCATAAATAGCAACGTTACCAGAACCAGATACTACAACTTGTTTACCAGCGAAAGATGTATTATTATCTTTTAACATTTCTTCAACGAAATAGCATAAACCATAACCAGTTGCTTCAGTTCTTACTAAAGAACCACCGAAGGATAAACCTTTACCAGTTAATACACCAGTGAATTCGTTGCGAAGACGTTTATATTGACCAAATAAATAACCAACTTCACGAGCACCTACACCGATATCACCAGCAGGAACGTCAGTATCTGCTCCGATATGTTTTGCAAGTTCAGTCATGAAGCTTTGGCAAAAACGCATGATTTCCATATCGGATTTACCTTTTGGATCGAAATCACTACCGCCTTTACCGCCACCCATAGGAAGAGTAGTCAAAGAATTTTTCAATACTTGTTCAAAACCTAAAAATTTAATTACAGAAGCACATACGGAAGGATGTAAGCGAAGACCACCTTTGTATGGCCCAATAGCAGAATTAAATTGTACTCTATAGCCACGATTTACTTGTACATTACCATTATCATCAACCCATGTTACACGGAATGTAATCATACGTTCAGGCTCAACCATGCGTTCAATAATATTAGCTTTTTCATAAGCAGGATTTTTTTCAATTGCAGGTGTAATGGATTCTAAAACTTCATAAACAGCCTGCTGAAATTCTGCTTCATTTGGATTTTTAGCTACTACTTTGTCATAAACTTTCTGTAAATACGCGTTTTGTAAACTCATGATTAAACTCCAGCTCCTTCTAGAAATACCTTTTTCACAAATTATAAAATAAAGAAAATTTTAATTAGTATATAAATTTTATCTATATACTATATATATATTTAACGTAAATAATTATAGCATGTCATTTTTATATTGCATAGATATTTTTTACAAAACCATAATTAAATACTGTATACAGTATTTAAAAAATCTATACATTCTAGAATTTATAACTTATTTTTACTGTTTTTATCAGTATGTTATAATAGATAATAATTTAATTATTATACAGAAAAGATGTGTTATCATGAATAAATTAAGCAATTATTTAAACAATTATATGCAAAAGCTCGATGGCAATTGGTCATATTTGATAAGCGACCTCAATAACCCTCAACAGACAATAAGCTTAGAAAAAGATTATATCCATAAATCAGCTAGTATGATTAAAGTTCTTATCTTAGCCACTTTATGTGCTAGTGATTTAGACTTTAATGAAAAAATATCTGTTGATTATGTGCCACATGTAGAAGGTGGTGGAGCATTACAAGAAATGGATAGCGATACAAAAGTCAGCATAAAATCTATCGCTAGTTTAATGATTGTTCTCAGTGATAATCTGGCAACAAATATTCTCATAAAAAAATTAGGCATGGATAATATTCAAAATTATGCCGATAAATTAAATTTAAAACAGACAAAAATTCAACGCTATATGATGGATTTTGAAGCAAGTAAACAGGGTAAAGAAAATTATCTATCTGTCAATGACTACTATAAATTACTTTGCCATATCTATCAAAATCGCCATTTAGAAAGATTTAATATTGCATGGCAAATCTTAGCTCGTCAACAATTCAGAGACCGCATTCCTTATTATTGGGATGAAGATATCGTATTTCATCACAAAACAGGTATGCTTGATTTTGTCGAACATGATGGTGGTATCCTAGAAGCAGATTTTGGCACTTATAGTATTATTATTTTTGCTTCTAATTTAAAATCAAACGCTATTGGTGGTCGTGAAATGGGAAAACTAGGGCAATATATTTATAATTATCTAGCACAAAAACAAAAATAAATTTGATTATCTAATCATTAAAGGACTGATTATATGTTTAAAATTATTTCACCTAAATTAATTTTGATTTCTATTTTTATAATATATAGTTTTCTCATCAGCGGTTGCAGTGATGAAGCTATGACTGATGATACTGTTCGCTATGCTCTAGAAAGTGAACCATCTACTCTCGATCCCGCCAAAAGTACAGCACTTGCTGAATCAAATGTAGAGCTTGCCCTCTTTGAAGGTTTGACTCGTTTAGATGAACATGAACAACCTCAACCAGCAGCAGCTAAAAGTTGGGATATTTCTCCAGACGGCACAGAATACACATTCCATTTGCGTGATAATCTTCTATGGAGCGATGGTACACCTCTTACTGCTCATGATTTTGAATACGCTTGGAAACGTGTACTTGATCCCCAAACAGCCTCTGAAAATGCTTATATGATGTATCCCTTAAATAATGGTGAATCTTTTTTCAAACAAGAAGTATCTGCTGACCAAGTCGGAGTAAAAGCTTTAGATGATAAAACTTTATATGTAAAATTAAAAGCACCTATCACATATTTTTTAAATTTAACTGCCTTCCATGCTTATTATCCTGTACCGCGTCATATTGTAGAAAAAGATCCTGAAATCTGGGCAGCTAACGATAAAATTGTATCTAATGGGCCATTTATTCTCACTCATTGGATACATTCTAATCAATTGCAATTTGTCAAAAATGATAAATATTGGGACAAGGATAAAGTTAAACTTGAAAATATGCAATGGCCTATCAGTGAATCTCAATCTACACGTGTTTCCATGGTAGAAAGTGGTCAAGCTAATATCACAGTTGAACCACCAATTTCTGAACAAGAACGCTTGACCAAAGAAGGCTTATTCAAGATGAGCCCTTATTTAGGTTCTTATTATTATAGTTTTAATACGCAAAAAGCTCCATTTGATAATCCACTAGTGCGTAAAGCCTTTTCTATGGCTGTAGATAGAGAAAAACTCGTCAACAATGTAATCAAAGGTGGCAAAGAGCCAGCTTATGCTTGGGTTCCTCCAGGGCTTACTGATCCTGTAACCAAACAAGATTTTCGCCGTGAAGGTGGCAATCTCGTAGAATATAATCCGCAAAAAGCAAGAGAATTACTCACTGAAGCTGGATATCCAAATGGCGAAGGTCTGCCACCTATAACTATTTTATACAATACAAATGAAATGCATAAAGCTGTGGCTGAAGTCATTCAAGCCATGTGGAAAGAAAATTTAAATGTCAATGCAGAACTTTTAAATCAAGAATCAAAAGTGTATTTAGATGCTAGAAATACAGGAAATTTCCAAGTAGCTCGTGCTTCATGGATTGGAGATTATGCCGATCCTATGACTTTTATGGACGTATATCTTGATGAAAATAATGATGGACAATATCATAATCCACTTTATAATGATCTAGTTCGCAAAGCTCAAAATACAAATAATCAAGAAATTCGCATGCAAGCAATGCATGAAGCTGAAAAAATCTTGATGGACGATGCCGTCGTCTTACCGATTTATTACACTACTCAACCATATATAGCTCAACCATATGTAAAAAATTACCGTTGGTCTATATTAGGAACTATAGACTTTAAAGAAGCCTATATTGAAAATACTACCGAAAAATCTTCTCAATAAAGCTCTATAAGTTTAGCCATTATATTTTTAAATATAATGGCTATTTCTTTTATATTTTCAATAAAATCAAAACATTTATTTGACGCATACTTATTCAAATGCTATGCTAATATTTAGATTTATTAATATTATTTATAATAAAGGAGGCTTCCTTTATGATGAAGACCCGCCACAAAGGCAAAATCCTTGGCATTGGTAGTTGTATAGGCATTGTGGCCCCTGCTTCTGCTTGTGCTGATTTTGATTATACCCCTGGACTTGATCTCTTACATCAATGGGGATATAAAACAAAATTATCAAAAACATTAAAGACAAATGAAGGCTATCTCGCAGGTTCTGATAAATTACGAGCAAACGAACTCAACAAATTTTTTGCAGATGATGAAGTAGACGCCATTTTATGTTTTGGTGGTGGCTATGGTTGTACACGTATTCTTGATTTATTAGACTACGATTTGATTCGCAAAAATCCAAAATTATTAATCGGTTTTAGCGATGTTACAGCCCTTCATACTGCTATTGGACAAAATAGTCGCCTTGTTACTATCCATGGCCCTATGCTCAAAACTTTATCTCGCAAACCTACACAATATACCATTGCTTCATTTTGTCGAGGACTTCGCATGTCTGTTCCTTTAGGAGCATTTTTGTTGCCTAAAAAACACGATTTAGAATCATTTTATCCAGGTAGAGCATTTGGTAAGTTAATCGGTGGCAATCTAAGCGTTATTACTTCTCTTTGCGGTACTCCTTATGAATTAAAAGGGGAAAATAGTATTTTATTTTTAGAAGATATCGGTGAAGATGCTTATGCTATCGACCGCATGCTTCGTCAACTTTGGCAAAACGGTTTACTAAAAGACATCAAAGGTTTAATCTTCGGCGAGTTTACGCATTGTCAGCCAAATAAACAAGACCCTTATGAATTTACCGTCAAAGAAATTCTACAACAATACGCAAATTTAGCTAAAGTTCCTACAATCTATAATTTTCCTGCAGGACATGATCGCACGAATGCATTTTTACCTTTAGGCGTAAACGCTACTATTAACATCACTGATGATGATATCAACTTTTTCATCAGTGAAGCTCATTGTAAACTGCGTTAACTACACCAATTAATTTTAATTTCAGAAAGATTTTATTTATGAATAAACAAGATTTAAAACAATTAGTCTGCCAACAGATTGATAATATCGAACCCATTTTATATACATTGGCTGATTATCTCTATCAACATCCTGAAATCAGCATGCAAGAGATAAAAGCTATGAATTATCTAAAAAACCTCTTAGAAGAATTTCAATTCATCTTCACACCAATCATTGAAGATAAGTTTTCTACAGCCTTTATGGCTAATAAAGGATATGGTGATAAAAAAATTGGTTTTTTAGCTGAATATGATGCTTTACCTGATATCGGTCATGGTTGTGGTCATAATCTCATTGCACTGATGAGTATTGGAGCTGGTCTGGCTTTCAATGCTGTGACTGATAAAATTGCTCAGACTGTAATCTTTGGCTGTCCCGCTGAAGAAACAATCGGGGCAAAATTAGATATAGCAGATAGAGGTTACTTTGATGATTTACAAGCGTGCTTAATCATTCATCCCGATGATAAAACAACTATTGGTGGTACATCTTTTGCTACTCACCCTTTAGAAATAACTTTTCTAGGCAAAGAAGCTCATGTTGCTGACCCTGTATATCACGGCATCAACGCTTTAGATGCACTTGTAGATTTTTATCAAGAGTTTAAACTGCTCAAACAAAACTTCACAAAACCTAATATCATCGGCACAATTATAACTGATGGTGGCATAGCTCCTAATATCATTCCTGCTAAAGCTACGCTAAGAGCTACTATTCGCAGTCTTGATACAGATTATTTAGAAGAAGTCATGCTTCCTCAAATCAAAAAATTAGCTCAAAAAATAGCTTTAAAACACAAAACTAAATTAAATATGCATCACTATGAGCCACTTTATAAAAACTTGCGCAGTGATAAACTATTAAATCAATATTATCAAGAAAATTTCTCTCTACTTGGCGAAAAATATACTCTACTTCCTGATGATTTTGCTGATGGCTCTACTGATGTAGGCAATGTCAGTCATGTTACTAGAACTTGTCAACCTACTATTTGCATTGGCAATAATTTATTTGTTCACACTTTAGAATTTGCTAATGCCAGTGGTTCTGAATATGCGAAGAAACAAGCATTAATCGGTGCTAAAGCTATGGCAATGACTGCTATTGATGTGCTATTTGAAAAATAATCATATTTTGAGGTCTTATTCATTATGAAAATCATAAAAATTCAAATCGGTAAAGTCAAAATTCCCTTAAAAAAACCTTTTATAACAGCCCTACGCCGTGTTGACTTTGCCGAAGATATCATCATAAAAATAATCACTGATACAGGTAATATAGGTTTTGGCAATGCTCCACCAACTGCTGTCATCACAGGAGATAGTCAAGCGTCTGTAGTCTCTGCCATTCATGATATCATTGCACCTAAATTAATTGGCTTAGATATTTGCGAATTAGAAACTATCTGCAATCAAATTGATAAAGCAATGCTTCATAATTCCTCTGCTAAAGCTGCTATAGATATTGCCATTTATGATTTATTCGCTCAAATGTGCAATTTGCCATTATATAAATTATTAGGTGGCTATCGTACAGATATAAAATCTGATTTAACAATTAGCTTACGCGAACCTGAAATCATGGCTCAAGATGCGCTTGAAGCTGTAAATAATGGTTATACTGATTTAAAAATCAAAGTTGGCAATGACTCAGCTTTGGATTTTAAACGCATTGTTGCCATTAGAAATACTGTAGGCAATGAAATAAACATTCGCCTAGATGCCAATCAAGGTTGGAAACCTAAAGAAGCTGTTCGTTTAATTCGCCAATTTGAAGATAAAAATTTAAATATTGAACTCATTGAACAACCTGTAATCGCTCATGATACTGTAGGTCTAAAATTCGTAACAGATAATGTAGATACTCCTATCATGGCTGATGAATCAGCTTTTGGCACATATGAAGTATTTGAACTTCTCGCTAAAAGAGCTTGCGATTTAATCAATATCAAGCTCATGAAAGCTGGCGGTATTCACAATGCTTTAAAAATCGCTGATATGGCAAAAATTTGTGGCGTTGAATGTATGATGGGTTGTATGCTCGAGTCTAAAGTAGGCATTACAGCATCTGCTAGTTTAGCTGGTGGTAAATCCATCATCACTAAAACAGATTTAGATGCAGCTGATTTACTTGCCACAGACCCTATAGTTGGTGGTATATCCTATAAACAAAATCATATCATTTTAAATGAAAACAATGGTCTTGGCATAACAGATATCAAAGACTGGGAATTTATCACTGAAATAAAATAAAGGCTAGAAAATTCTAGCCTTTTTTTGTATCTTTATAAAAAATCTCAATTAATAATTAAATTTTATTTTAATCTTTGCTATAATAAAATTGTTATGCATATAATAATTATCATTTAAGAGGTGTTTATATATGGCTAAAGAAAAAAAAGATAAAAAAGCATTAAAAAATGCTAAAAAAGATATTTGGAATAATTATTCCGCTTCTGAAAAAAAAGCATTAGAGAAACTTTGCTTAAACTATCGTCATTTTTTAAGTAAATGCAAAACAGAACGTGAATGTGTAAAAGAAATTATTTTCCAAGCTCAAAGAGCTGGTTATAGAGATTTAAAAGATATCATCACTAATAAAGAAACACTTCAAGCTGGTGATAAAGTTTATTCCGTATGTATGAATAAATCTGTTGTATTATTCAATATCGGTTCTGAACCTATGGAAAATGGCATGAATATTCTAGGTGCTCATATTGATAGTCCTCGCCTTGATATCAAACAAAATCCACTTTATGAAGATGGTGGACTTGCTTATATGGATACACATTATTATGGTGGTATCAAAAAATATCAATGGGTTACTGTTCCACTTGCTATCCATGGCGTTGTAGCCAAAAAAGATGGCACTATTGTCGATATCAATATCGGTGAAGATGATAATGATCCTGTATTTTGCGTAACAGACTTATTAATTCATCTAGCACAAGAACAGATGCAAAAAAATGCTGCCAAAGTCATTGAAGGTGAAAACCTTGATATTTTAGTTGGCTCTATTCCTCTTGATGGTGCTGAAAAAGATGCTGTAAAAGCAAATGTTTTAAAAATCGTTGGTAAAAAATACGATATCGAAGAAGAAGATTTTCTTTCTGCTGAACTTGAAGTAGTACCTGCTGGTCGTGCTAGAGAAGCTGGCTTTGACCGTAGCATGATCATCTCTTACGGTCAAGATGATAGAGTATGTGCTTATACTTCTTTAGTAGCTATGCTTGAAACTAAAGAAATGACTCGCACAGCTTGCTGTCTTCTCGTGGATAAAGAAGAAATTGGCTCTGTAGGTGCTACAGGTATGCAATCTCGTTTCTTTGAAAATGCGGTAGCTGAAGTTTTAAACTTACTCGGTCAATACAGCGATTTAACATTAAGACGTTGTCTTGCTAATTGCAAAATGTTATCTTCTGATGTAACTTCTGCATATGATGCTTTATACAAATCCTCTTTCGATATGAAAAATATCGCTTATCTTGGTCACGGCATGGCATTTAATAAATTCACAGGAGCTCGTGGAAAATCTGGCTCTAATGATGCAAATGCTGAATACCTCGGCAATATCCGTGCTATCATGGAAAAAAATAATGTAGTTATTCAATTTTCCGAACTCGGTCGTGTGGATTTAGGCGGTGGCGGAACAATCGCTTATATCATGGCTCTTTATGGTATGCAAGTCATTGATAGTGGTGTTGCTGTGTTAAATATGCACTCACCATGGGAAATAACTAGTAAAATCGATGTTTACGAAACTAAAAAAGGATATAGTGCTTTCTTAAAAGATGCTTAAAATAAAAAAGCCTTCTAAAATGAAAAACTTTTAGAAGGCTTTTTTTATGTCAATGACACTAAAGCATAAAACAGCATAATATAATTTATACTCAAAGCATATGGCAAAATTTTCTTAATGACTAAATTAGTATCCACATCTACATATTGCATTAAAGCTATATTTTGTACATCTAAAGGATCCATCATTTTTCTCAAATTGTTCAACGATAATAGTGCCATACCTAAAACCATAGGATTCATCGATGTTGAAGATATTATAACTGCACTCAATCCAGCTCCCATACCTTGCAGATTAAATGGCCCTTTATATAAAACAAGTGGTGATAAAATAGTAAAAAATAACATACATTGTATTGGTGAATTCGGCATCAAACGCAATAATAGCGGTGCCATCAAATTTACTACTTCTGGTGTTTTCACTGCATGCATGAAAATCCCCACTGCTGCTAACAAGATAATGACTTTAGTCGATTTATAAATGGCTACTTTTAACAATTCTAACATATCCATAAAAGGTTTTTTAGAACCACCAATTAAAAATCCATATGACAATGCTACTATCAATCCTGATTCAATATTAAAATCAAAGAAAAATACCATTATAAACGGTACAAAAATTGTCAATAATAATAACCAATTTATCTTTATTTTTATATCTGTGATTTCCATATTTTTAAATTCATTCACATATTTACTATTCAATAAAATATAAAAAATTAATGATATAGCTCCTACAGCTGCCATAATATAATAGAAATTTTTTACCTTATCTATATCCCATGACAATAATTCTGCATATAAAATATGATATCCTGGATTTAAACAGCTTCCTACTGCACCCGATAATAATAGTAGTACTATTGCTCCTTGTTTATTAAATCCTATATCTAATAAAATAGGCATAAAAATAATCGTTATTACCATTATTGAGCCAAAATTCGTTATCATACTAGAAACAATAATCGTCAATATTGCCACTAACCATAATATTCCAGTTAAATTATTTTTTAAATAATAAATACATAAAGAATTTATCTCTTCATCTAATTTATATTCCATGATGAATAAAGCCAACATCACACTCAAAATATAAATAAACATCGGCTCTGCTAAAGTTGTAGCACCTCGTACAATGACATAATTCGTAATACTATTTTCACTACCACTTATAGGTGTACCAGCTAATATCGCTGTGATTATACCAAAAGCAGGTAATGCACGTACAAATTCTACTTTTTTAGTTATTATCAAGCCTACTGTCACTAAAAATATTACAAAAACTAAAATGGCTAATAATCCATAATCTTCCATGATACTATCACCCACTTTATATTTTAATCTTATTTACTAGCTTTATTTAGTTCATTCACTTTAGCAATCGTTTCTGGTGATACGATTATTTTACAAGCTCCTGCTTCAACCTCCATCAAATCTCCAGGTTGATATAATAAACCAATAGAACCATCATGACAAATAAAATAATTATGACTTACATATGGTATTCTCTTTGATAAATTCACTCCATTATCCAATCCATCTACAGTATAAGCATAACTATTATTTAAAGCGTCTTGCAATTGTTCCAAATTAATATTTAAATATCTGTCCATAGGCACGCGTTCACCAGTATGTTTATCATATGTCACAGTATAGCCAGTTAATTCCATGAGGTTAGAAAATTTCTTTTTCTTATTTACATAAAACATCAAAGAAATAATATTATCATCTTCATATTTTTCATAATAAGTCATATCCACTTTGCTATATACATGTTTTTCTATTTTTTCTTTTAAATCATCTAATTGAATTTCTATATCTTTATTTATTTTATTTTCACTTTTTTCATCATCTATGCTCACTACAGGATAAGCTAAACTATATGTCTGATTAGTGTCTCCCATATATTCACTAGATACTTGTGCCATTGTTATCGATGGTACAAAACTAAGTAACATGCAAAATACAAATATTTTTATTATATTTTTCATAAAAAACGCCTCCATTATTTCTTAATCTCCACAAATTATTATTAATTATATCATAAATATTCAAGACTATCATAAAATAAAAACAGAGTATAACTTTTTCTATGATAAGTTATACTCTGTTTTTTATCTATCCCTATCGTCTATTCTTAATAACCATTTATTACCACATCAACTTTACCTGTATCTGGATCAATGATTAAACCATGTACGGGAATATCATTAGGAATTAATGGATTTTCATGTATACTTGCTACGCTTTTTTCTACATTATCTTTAGGATTATGGAATGTATCTATCCATTGAGATAATTCATCTTTAACTTTATCGATAGCATTTTTTTCAATACCGCGTTTAATCATAGTATCAATCAATTCTTTTGATGTAGCTGTAGCCATGCCACAACCATAATGACCAATTACCATAATTTCTTTGATGTCAAATTGATAAATACACACCAACAAACTGCGAATTACATCATCAAATTTACTAGTTATCGTATTGCCCGCTGTCTTTATCATTTTGACTTCGCTACGGCGAATACCAAGTGCTGGCTCTAACAATTCGACCAGACGTGTATCCATACAACTAACAATAGCTAAATGCTTTTGTGGATATTTACTCCAAGTATTTACCTCTTTTGTATGTTCAAGATAAGCTTGATTTGCTTGTAAAACTTCATCTAAAAGCGTCATATATTTATTAATCCTTTTATTACTTATTTTATTCTATTATCCAATAGTAATAGTATAAGAAGCATCAAATTGTTTACTTGGTGCTAGATGTAATATACCTTTTTTATTGGAAAAATCTCTCTTTTGTGTGCTATCAGCTAAACCATACCATGGTTCAATACATACAAATGGTGCTTTCACAGGTTTTGTCCAGATGCCAAGATATGGGAAATCTTTAAAATTAACTTTAACAAAATGATTATTAGCTGTATTTGTTAATTTTACTTCTTCAGAGAATAATTTCTTAAATACCAAAGCATCTTCTACAAATAAATCATGATTTAAACGCAATACTTTACCATAAATAAGTTTTATCGGAGCCACTCCACCATCAAATAATCCCGCTGAATTGACATGATAAGATGTCATTGGGTTTGCTTCTGTTTGTTCAAACTCAAGTTCATGCTCATCAAAAGTACCTTCAACACCAATTGGACAATTAAATGCAGGATGGGCACCAATGGAAAAATACATATCTTCTTTTGTATCGAGATTTTCAACTTTCCATGAAACTTTTACATCTGCAAAGTTTATAGTATAAGTTACTGTCAATTTAAACTTAAATGGATACATTCTCAACGTATCTTCATCATAAGTCAATGTGTATTCTAAAGAATTTTCTGTTTGTCCACTAAACTCGAATTCTTTATCACGAGCAAAGCCATGACCTGGCATACGATATACAGTTCCATCATATTCATATTGACCATTTTTAAGTTTACCTACAATTGGAAATAATATAGGAGCATGTCTTTGCCAATAATTAGGATCAGCTTGCCAAATATATTCAATACCTGTATCTTTAGCTACAAGGCTATGAATTTCGGCACCATGAGTATCTACAGTGAGGCGTAAAATATCATTTTCTAACGTCTTTAACATGAAAAAAACACCTTCTTATGTTTATTTTTTATAACAAATCCCCCATGCGTTCTTGAGGTACTGTTAAATCTAAGTGACCATCTAAAGCTTCTAATACCTTACCTTCAACAGTAAAACGAACAGCTTTTATTTCTGTGAATTCTGTTAAAGAATTTACGATAGAGCCAATTAACATCAATTCACCAGTAGAACCACCTGTGAAATTTGTTTTAAATGCCTTATTAAAATCAACAGTAGCAATATTATCTTTTACTTTTACAGATAAAACCTGTGTATCTTTTGGCATAATATAAATGCCTTCTTTATCAGAGATTGGACCATCAATCAAAGCTTGTACTACGGCTTGATATTTATCTTCACGACTTAAATTTATTTGTCTTTGTGTAGGAATTAATTTTTCACCATTAGCATCTGGAAAATAAATTGTAACACCAGCCACTTTTTTTTCACTTGACTGTTCTGCATCATTTACAGCACTACTACTAGATGAAGATTTTACATCTTTATTTACTTGAGCTGTAGTTGTATTAGAAGAACTACTTTCTAGATTTGTTGCCTGTTCTGTACAACCAGAAGCAATAGTTAAAATAGATACTGCTAAAATAGCTAATATTCCTTTTACAGATTTTAATTTTATTTTCATTATTTATTCGCCTCTCAAGTTATATTAATTATTCGCCAAAGTATTGGTTAATACCTTCTGCTATAGCTTTCGCCATTAATTCTTGCCATTCATCATCACTAAGTAAAGCTTCTTCATCATAATTAGTGATAAATGCTGTTTCAATGAGTACAGCTGGCATATAAGAATGTTTTACTACATAAAAATTACATGTAGAAATTCCTCTATCACGCAATCCATTGACTTCAATCATTTTTTCTTGAATATTTTGTGCTAATCGTTGTCCTTTATAGCTAGAACCATAATAAAATGTCTGTGTACCATTTGCCGCAGGATTTACAAAAGCATTACAGTGAATACTAACAAAAATATCTGAATTTGCTCTATTTCCTACATCAACACGTGCTTGCAATTCATCTCTTGCCGAAGCATTTGGCCCATAAACATCTACATCAGTATCTCTAGTCATAACAACCTTTGCTCCAGATTGATCTAAAATAGAAGCCAATTTTTGTGAGATTGCAAAAGCCCCTGCTTTTTCTTCAAAACCATTAGGGCCTACAGCTCCTGAATCTGAACCGCCATGACCTGGATCTATAGTAATCACTTTATCTCTAACATTATTTAAAGTTAAATCACTTGTTATATTAACATTATTTACTACATTATTGAAAATATCTATAGCTATACCATTTTTGCCTAAACTATAAATTTTATAATTATCATTTGCTACTTCTTGTAAATATATTTTTCCTTGAACTAAATCTTTTTTCTCTTGCAAGAAAACTTTTTTGGCTATTTTTCCATCTAACTTTTCTTGTCTAGAAATATTATCTATCTGAGCATTTTTTATTTTAAAAACTAATTGATGATCATTGATAGAACTTTTCTCTATAGCAAAATCTTTTACTTCCCTATTTGTATTTATTTCTATATGCAAATACGTATTTCCTTGCTCATTACTTATAAGATTGTAAGAAATTTTTTCTATACTTACATTACTCTTAGCCAAAGAGACATTTGGCATAGCCATAAGCAATAAAGCTACTGAACACAACAATATTTTCTTAAATAAATTATACACGCTTATTACCTCTTTAACTTATTTATTATCATTTTTTAAGGATTTCATTAGCTCTTCTATTTCTGCTACAGCTTTTTTTGTAGCTATTTCATCATATTTTATATCTATGGATATATAATCACCTTCCTTTAAATTTTTAGCTAATAAATTTTTAGGAAAAACAACTTTTTGTTCATTTTCTCCCACTAATAATACAGCTTTATCTTCTTCAAATCTATCAATAACAGCACTTATCATATTATTTTCCTCGATTTTACTTCTTATTTTTCCGTAGTAATTTGATAATCTTTACTACCATCACTGATTATAGTAATAGAACCATTTTTATCAGTTTCATATACTTTCATATTTAATTTTTTATAACGATCCATTGTTTGTTTATGTGGATGACCGTATTCATTACCAGCACCTAAAGAAATTAATACAGTGTTGGCATTTAATTGTTTAAGAAATACCTCACTAGAAGATGTTCTACTTCCGTGATGTGGAGATTTTAATACCAATGAAGAAAGTTCATTTCCATATGTTTTTACCATATTGGCTTCAGCTTCTTTTTCAGCATCACCTGTAAACATCATCGTAAAATCTTTATATTTCAATTGACCTACCAATGAATTATTATTTAAATCATCTTCAGACTTTAACATCTGTTTGGTCGGACTAAAAATTTTGAATTTCACACCATCACCAAAATCCAATTCATCGCCAGCTGACAATTGTTGATATTTTATTTTCTTTTCTTTTATATTTTTTAAATATGTCTTATAAGTTTGTGTTGTCGTAGGATCTCCATTATCATAAACTTCTTTGACATCAAAATTTTTAAATACTGCATAAGCCCCACCTAAATGGTCCGCATGAGGATGCGTTATGATTAATTTATCAATAGTTGTAATATTTCTTTCCTTTAATAATTTTACTAAATTATCACGCTCATCAATATCGCCAGTATCAATCATAATAGTTTGCTCTCCTGTCTGTATAAGAGTCGCATCACCTTGACCAATATCTAACATTTCTATTTTTAATTTTCCCTCTTTACTTCCTGATTGCGTAGCTGTATCTTTTCCACAACCCCATAAAAATACACTACATAAAATCATCAGTAGAGCTATAATTTTCTTCATTATACCAGCCTTTCATACATTTTAATTTTTAATTTAAGCCATATAGCAAAAGTGCTCCTTAAAATCATCAGGAGCACTCCACATACATCAACTATTATATAAAATTTTTTATGTATAGACAATTCGTTTTACTTTATATTTTTTACTTTAGATTAGAATTTTACTAACCCTAAACTAATCATCAATGCTTTATTTACTTCCTGCATAAAGGTTTTATCAAGCGTGGTAATTTTTTTACTTAAACGAGATTTGTCTATCGTTCTTAGTTGTTCTAATAATACCATAGAATCTCGCTCTAAATTACAAGATTTTGCAGGCAAATCAATATGAGTTGGCATATGTGTTTTACCTAATTTAGCAGTAATAGCAGCCACTATAATAGTTGGACTATATTTATTACCAATATCATTTTGTACAATGAGCACTGGTCGCAGTCCACCTTGTTCTGAGCCAATTACCGGACTTAAATTAGCATAATATATATCGCCACGCTTTACAATTTCATTTCTTCTCAGCGGATACACCATTACAAGAAATTTATTAAAAAATAAATTGCGCTCTTGCCTCAGGCTTTCAACTCCTTTTCTAATAAAAATATGACTAACGCGACTTTGTAGCCATTATATTTAATATATTAGATTTGCTAACATATCATAAATTCTTTATCAAATTAAGCTAATTTTTCATTCATAAATCTATATAAACAAACTGTCCTACTTAAGCTTTCTGCTCATTTTAAAAATCCTATATCATACTTTTAACTAAGCTCATTATAACATATTTTTAATAAGCATACACCTTTTCTTAAATAAATAGTTTTACAAAATAAAGCTAAATTAATTTTATAAGGGCAATAAAAATTTACTATATGTTTAAAATAGTGAACTATTGCCCTTTACTACACATATAATTGTAAATTAATACTTTATTTATTGTCTATTTGTTTACGAGCTTTCGCCAAATTTTGTAAAATATCTCCAGCGATCAAACCCGCTTGACCATTTTCACCGGCTAAATTCCCTGCAAGGCCATGTAAATATACACCAACAGGAGCTGACATATTTCCAGCTGATTTTTCAGCTACAATACCTGCTATTGTACCAGCTAAAACATCACCGCTTCCAGCTGTTGCCATACCTGCATTACCCACAGTGGTCACAAAAATATTGCCATCTGGATAAACAACTAAAGTCTTTTCACTTTTTAATACAAATATTGCATTGAAATATTCTGCTGCTTTTCTAGCTATTTCCCAAAGATTAGCTTTCAAATCAGCAATAGTGATATGCAGTAAATTTGCCATTTCTCCTAAATGAGGTGTAAGTATTGGCATTTGTTTTAATTTTTTCAACTCATCTGGTGCTTGGCTAAAAGCAAAAATAGCATCGGCATCTAATATTAATTGTTTATCTAAATCAATTGCTAAAGTTCTTACCATTTGACAAGTTTCGTCATTTCTACCCAGTCCTGGTCCTACTAAGACTACATCAAAATCTTTAGCCATTTGTTTTATATTTTCTAAAGCACTATTACCTAGTATACCTGGCAATATCTCCGGCAATGGTTTTACCATGACTTCTGTATTTTTCATGGATAAAATATCATATAAAC
>USPM01000014.1 GCA_900556715.1 uncultured Megamonas sp.
TTTTATAAACCTTAATCTTTAAGGGGATAAATATCAACAGATACTGTACGAAAACCAAGCGATCCAAATCAGTATGCCGTAAATATTGAGATAAATATCAACAGATACTGTACGAAAACACTGCTAATAAGTCTACCCATTCGTTAACTTCATGATAAATATCAACAGATACTGTACGAAAACCCTGTGTATAACAGTATGGGCAGTCATCCTCTTGGATAAATATCAACAGATACTGTACGAAAACTCTATCATGTTGTTCATTTAGTACGGCATCAAAAAAGGATAAATATCAACAGATACTGTACGAAAACTGGGTGCTTAGTCTTATGGACTAGGCACTTTTTTTATAGATAAATATCAACAGATACTGTACGAAAACAGTAGGCTTACTTTTGTTTCCGTGAACATTTCGCCTGATAAATATCAACAGATACTGTACGAAAACGAAAAAATCTCCATATTAAAATAAAATCTCTCAAGATAAATATCAACAGATACTGTACGAAAACGGACAAATTATTTTTAAGAGTAGAAAAGCCAGAAGATAAATATCAACAGATACTGTACGAAAACAAATTTTCATTCAGTTTGTATCGGCAGTTACGCTGATAAATATCAACAGATACTGTACGAAAACGTAATTATTTTTTTTAATGCTTTTCCCTCGAAATATGATAAATATCAACAGATACTGTACGAAAACTTGTTTTTCCTCCTATTTTCTGGTGCGTACTAAGATAAATATCAACAGATACTGTACGAAAACACCATTTTCTTTTGTTTGCGTTGGCACCGATGAAGATGATAAATATCAACAGATACTGTACGAAAACATTGTTGAACAAATACGAAAACAACCAGCAGGAGAGATAAATATCAACAGATACTGTACGAAAACCACAAAATTTAATAATTTAGATGATGATAGTGAAGAAGATAAATATCAACAGATACTGTACGAAAACAAATACATCTTTTGCTTTGCTCTCGCTTTATTAAGATAAATATCAACAGATACTGTACGAAAACCAGCAATCTTAGAGTTAATTGAATATATAAAAAAGGAGATAAATATCAACAGATACTGTACGAAAACACCAGTTTTAAATTGTTTTGCTTGTGTAAATCCCATGATAAATATCAACAGTTACTGTAAAAAAAGACTTGTTATAGTTATTTTTCTATAACAAGCCTTTTTATTTTGCTTTAATTTAATTTTATCTGTATTGCTCCCATGCCTAGATGCGTATTTACTCCTATTGATGTATACTGGGAAAATTCTGCCAACATTAAGATTATTTTATTTGCCATTATATTATTTTTTAAACTAAACCTACATTTTCCTTGAAATGTAGGTCTTTTTTTGCCATTTATCAGCTGTGGTCTTAAAATGACTTCATAATCATCTAGCTGTATTTCTTGTGCTAGATTTTCAATTAAATCTTGTTCATACAATTTTTCATCAATGGCAAATAAATTCCAGATAGCGACTAAATTCATTATTATATCATGCGATTGACAAATCATTTTATCTTCTTCGCCAAACAATAAAGTCGGTGTCAAAAAATTAAATTCAATATAGCTACTTTTCAATCTACGTGTAAAATATTTCGTTACTAATTGCTTATATGTAGCACTATGAATATAACTTTTCTTCTCTATCTGAAATACTATCTTATCAGCTGTTATAAACTCACAATTTTCCTTCGTCAATTTATCCATCAATCTATAAGCTATATTTTCTGTAGCTTCTTGATTTAGTGTAGCAATCCGCCAATAATATATATCTTCAGCCTCTATATCTTTTATTATATATTGCGTATATGGCTTTATCATCTGCATAGATAAATATTCTCGATACTTGTCGTCTACATATTGCATCAAAATATCATTCATAATTGACGCTAAAGATTTTTCTTCTTTTTGTATTTCTTCATCAGCTTTAGCTTTTAATACTATCTCAATTATTTTCAACATAATTATACTTTACCTATCTTCGCTATACCTAGCAAAGTCAATTTTCCATTATATTTTGTAGCCTTCAATGTTCGTGGAGCAATCTTCGTATCTCTTATACCACTATTTACTCTTTGTTTGAATTTCATATTTAAATATCTACTGATAAATTCTTTTGCTTTCATCTTTGTAGGTACTAGATAAGCCACTAGAGTTTTCGTCAAAAAACCTGTACCACCACCGATATAAGTATTGCCTAAGTTCGCATCATTAAATAAAAATCCATAATCTTTGCCAAAAGCAGATGATAATAATTCATTACTAGCGTCAAAGAAATTTTGTATCATTATTAAAATATCTTCTGCTGAATTTATATTTAACTTTTGCGTAAATCTTTTTTCTATCTGCATATCAAAATAAAATCTCGTCTTCGGCTCTATACATTCACGATAAACACTTAGCGAATTTTCTTTTATATAATTATCTTTCACTGCCAAATCAATTTTTTTCAATAAAACTAAGTTATTATGCTTAGTTTCTGCCATAGCATCACTTAATTTTATTCCCTGCATAAAATTATAATACTCACTTTTTGTACTTTTCTTATCGTATTTCGTATATTCTCTCTTTCCTGTACCTTCTATTTCAGCCGTCAATAATCTATTTAAATTATTTTCAACCCTTTTTATTTCATCATAAGATTTATTACCATTTATAGCTCTTTCCAAACTTTGCCAAAGTCTTTGTTTTAAATGCGGATTTTTTTGCAATAAATCATATAAAATAGCCGTTCTTATCAAGCCTTTTAGCGTACTACCTGGTATATAAGCACTGCCATCTATTAATTTTGTCTGCAAAATAATATCATTTAAACTATCTTTACTTATCTTATCTATATTTTCATGTGCGATTAATTTATATTTTACGACTTCTTTTATATCCTCGATATTATAACCTTGCTCTATCAACCATTTATATAATATTTTTCGTGGTTTAGCCTTATCATTGATAAAATCCATATAAGCAGGAAATAATTTTTTCGTATAAATAAATTTATGCCATAACAAAGGATTTAAAAAATATGCTACTTGATTTTTACTATCATATATATAATCTGTAGTATTTAATTTTTCATTACTGGCTATATTGACAGGTGTGATGATATCCAGATACATTTTATTAAATTCTATCAAATTCGTATTATTCATAATCTATCCCCACAAACATACCCATACCATTTCGATAAATAGGATAAGATATGCCCTCATATTCTTCTTTTAGCATCATGCCTTCTAAATACTTCATCAAACAAGAACCTTCTGCTAACATATATAGATTATTTTTTCGCTTCTTATTATGTGTATTTTGGTCATAGATAAAACCACTGCGTTTTACAATCTTATAATTGCCAACAGATATATATTTTACATCTTCTTTTCTAGGCAATAATGGTGCTATACATAATTTTCTGCCCCTATTTACACTCATATCCATATTTATCATTTTAGTTAAAATCAAAATATCTCTATATTTGCTAATTTCTCCATTTAAAATTTTAGGATTTCTAAAAAATTTATATTTACCATAACCACTGCTTTTTTTGCCACCAATACCACTATAACCTAGACTTTCTATTATTTTTTCCATAATAATAGCGTCATCATCATCTTCATAACCCAAGATAAAATACAATCCTGCATTATCATTGAATTTATAGCTATTCACAAAATAAGGTAAAGGCTCTTGACCTCTACAAGCTACTTTTTCCATTGTATTTTCTATAGCAAAAATAGGGTTATCTATGCTATATACTTCTTTATCATTTATAGATTGTAGCCAATTTTTAATTTCACTAATGCGAATAAAATCTTCTTTATCATTTTGCTTCCATAATCTACTGTATTTTTTCTGTTCAGGATAAGAGTCTATCTTCGACAAATTATCGACAGATAAATATATCTTTGGCAAAAATAATTGTAAATCATCATTTTGGACAGAATAATAATAAGGAAATAAACTGGATATCGCTAATTTTCTCTGCTCAAATTTTTCAATAATATTTTGTAGTATTTCCTTAGAAATCAAATTAGCTTCTGAACAAATGGCACTAAAATAAGTATCTGCACTACAATAAAAACTAGCTTTTTCTAAATCTCCGCCAAAATTATTATCCGCAAAATGCACAGGTGTCAAAAACTCTAAAAAATAAATTCTATATTTCATTATTAACAGTTCCCTTAAAATTACATTCGTATTTATTAACATCAATTTTCTTATTTATAGCTTTAACTTTAAAATCACTGAATTTCACTCTACCATATCCACGAGAACCATGTCCGCCAAGATAATCCATCTGTAATAATTGAAAACCTTGAGCTAAAATCTTCATATCTTCATCTATCTGCTCTTCATCTTCAATATTATAAACAAGTTTAAATTCAAATTCTGCCCCAGCTGGTACTCTTTCAATCTGACGAGGATTTGCCGAACCTGTCAATCTCGCTATGGTATTTTCCCATTTTATCTCGCCAATATAAGTATCTGTATCGAGATTTTTAAATAATTCTACACTTTCACTAGTTAAAAATAAATCAAAAAACTGCAATCTTGCAAAACAAGCACCTTTTTTCCCTGCTGAACCAAATAAACGCGATATCACTTCATCATCATCATCTATATTATTTAAAATTAAATTTTTACATCTACTCTTAGCTAATAAAGTGCGAATTTTGCCCTTCAAAGAACTGCCTGGAATAATTGGTTCATGAGTCAGACAATCGCGAATAAATGGACTATCCACCGCCCCAATAGGTGCAAAATCACTATTTGCCCCTATATGCATACCTGTTATGAGCTTTAAATTTGCCGTAATAAATAATTTCCCCTGTAATTGTCTTTGTCCTTGTATATTCATCATTTATCTTGTCCTCCATAAAATTTATGAAATGCCACTAAAGCCTCTACATATTTACAAAATTTCTCAAAAGCTTTTATATCGCCATTGATGTCTTTTACCATATTCAATAAATCTGCTTTTTCTATAAACTCCCTAACTAAATTATCTCTACCTGCTTGATAAGACATATTCACACGCAAAAATTCTATTTCCATTTGCAATTCTTCATCTAATTGCAATTCTTCATCTAATTTTTTCTCTTTAGACTTAGCTATTTTATAGATATCCACCTTATTTTTTAAGATATTCACCGCTGTTAAAATTTTTCTTATTTGATTAGTTTTTAGCTCTATAACTAATTTATCATGATTTTTTTTATTTGGTTTACGTATAGATTTTATTGCTAATTCCGCTTTATCCACTATATTTTCCATAAATATTTACTCCTTTTTATCTCTTAAATAATATACTAATAAATTTAAAGCAGTCGCTAATTGCTTTTTATCTTCATTATTATTTATCCATTGATACATTTTACTTACAAAATCTTCATATACTTTTCTTTTTTGCTCATCTTTATCTTGTTTAGGTTGCATTCTCGCTAATACATAAGCAAATCTTGCTATATTCAATTTATCTTCATCTGCTAATTGAATTAAATCCATCAATCTATAAATTAAACTCTTTCCTACAGATAATTTATTAAATTTATCACCATCAAAAGAAAGACGAGCTAATAAATAATTCATCTTCTCTTTGCAGACCTTCATTTCAAAATCCGCCCATGTATATATATGCTTGCACTCTAGCTGACCATTTGCTTTTAAATTCGTTTCCATACCAAATAAAGCTATGCTATTTTTATCTTTCCTATTCTTGCTCATTTGTACTAATAAACCTGCAATCTCTGCCATCTTACTGATAGGATATGTCGGGCTAAACATTGCCATACCTGCACTGAGTGTCAATTTTCCATTAGTAAATTGTTTAAAAGCTCTATTTATATCTATTGCTACTTCCAATACTTCGTCCCATGCACCAACCAAAAATAAATCATCACCGCCAGCATAAATAATATTTACCTTGCGTTTTGGGGCTTTAGCTATGCCAAAAATATTAAAAGCTTTCTCTTCAAAATCTACACACCCTGTTAAATCGCCAGCACAGATTTTATTTATCGCCACTTTAAAAAACATAGATATATCTTTTGATAAATCCGCATAGCGAGATAAGGTAGCGTATCTTAAATTATCTTCTATTTTATCTTTATCGCTTACAAAACCACTGCTAAAAGCTATACCTAAATCATCTACATCTAATCGCAATACACCTAATCTTTTTATACCTTTATCTATTTTGCAACTACTCTTAGCTAAATCATCAAAAGTCATGACCTCATCATTTTCATTTTTGGCACTATAATCTGCTAAATATAAACGTATAGCCAAATCATTTTCTAAAAGATTATTTTTACTATAAATACGCAGGATTTTTCCTTTAAACATATCTATATCTTCTATATTTACAGCATACATATATAAATCTTTATCTTTGCCAAAAATTTTGATGCCACCATCTATTTTTTCCTCACTGATGACAAAAACTAAATCTTGTGTCAATATATCTTGCCCTAATTTATATAAATTCAGACAAAATTCACAAGCAATTTCTTCATCACTATTATATTTCCAAAGTTTATCTACTAAATTATGACAGATATTACATTCTTTTTTAGCTGTATTTTCTTCTTTTTCTACATTAAATATATGCTCTAAAAAATCTTCATCTTTGCTATATCGTATAGTTTTATCATCTTTTAATTTTTTATTAACTGTAGCGAATAAATTTCCTTGAGCTTCAGATTTCATCAAATTATTAGCACTGCATTCAGCCGTACCGATAGCTAAATATAGATTAATGCCTATATTTTCCATCAGCCATCTATTCATCTTTGCTTGTAATTTATCTATAGCTTTTTTTGTATCTTCTATATTCGGAGCTAAAATATAAAAATGCCCTCCACCAGAATATAATACATTTGCTCTTGATAGTCCTATTTGTTCTAAATATTCATCTATAAATTCTTCTAATAATAAATCAATATAAAGTGAGCGACCTCTCAAGGTTTTCAAAGCACCTTTTGATGGAATAGTATAAATAAAATCCTGTATACCTGATATATCACCAGAAATTAAAAGATATATTTTTTCATTTCTAAAAATTTTACTGCCACTATTAAAACAATATTTTTTATAATCTTGTATCTGTTGTTCATCAAAATATAATTTCATACAACTAGCCACTGCTGATGTTATTTTTGAATGAACATATAATGAAATATCACAAACTTCTGCTCTATTTGTACTCGATGGTACATATGAAAAACCTTCTTCTAGAATTTGCAATAATTGATTTATCGATATCTGACTTATATCTTTTGTGATAAAATGTGATTTTATCTTATTCACTAAAGCTTCATAATTACTATTCGTTGCCAAAGAAATATCTTTTTGTGGATAATTAAACGCTTTATTTATATCTTTGTATATTAAAGGATATTTATTTGCTACTTGTATTTCTTTATCACTATAAAAAACACTAAATATACTATCCAAATTTAATTTCGGATCAAAACCCTTTTCTTCTCCTTCATTTTCTCGTCTATCCATGCCTGAAGCAATATTATCTGCTTCATAAACAATATATGCTAAATCATTTTTATCTAATTTGGCTTTTTGGAGATAATCTTTATGATGATATCTCACACAATTCAATAAACGCTTTGTTTCTTCATTTGGTTTTAAATACTGCTCTAAAAAATCTCCACCTAATTTAGAATGATTTATCCTTTTGTTCATTGCACGATAACATACTTTTCCTATATCATGCAGTAAAGCACCTTTGATTAAAATTTCTTTTTCCTTCATTTATATATCCTCTACTTTTTAAATTAAATCTATAATTCATTTTATTAAATCAATAGAATTTATAATTCATCTTTATATTCTTAAACATCATATTATATAAATCCTGCTTTTTTCTCTAATTTTAGCATTAGTAAATATCAATACTAAAAAAGACTTGCTATAGAAAAATAACTGTAACAAGTCTTTTTATTGTTTTATTTAATTTTTAATAATAAAAAAGCTAGGTAGTTAAACCTAACATTTAACTACCTAGCCTTTTATCAATCATTCTTATAATACGATCTTACCAAAATCTGCAATAGATTTAATAAGTGTATCAATATTTTTAAGAAGTGCAAGACGATTATTTTTGATTTGTTCGTCTTTATCCATAACCATTACATTATCAAAGAAATTATTGATTGGTGCAGTAAGTTCCTGCATTTTATCAATAGCTGTTTTATAATCTTTATTATTTAAAGCAGTTTCTACATCTTTAGCTACTGCTACATAAGTATTATAAAGAGCTTTTTCTTCATCTAATGTAAATAATGCTTCATTAATAACATTATTTTCTGCTTTTTTGCTGATGTTACCTACACGTACAAAAGCTTGAATTGCATCATTTAATACACCAGAAGCGATTTCTTGAGCTGTTACGCAAGCTTTAGCATAAGTGCCTGCAACTTCATCTGCATTTTCAAGTACAGCATCAATAATATCATAGCGAACATCATTATCGCCAAGTACATTTTTAAGACGTAAAGTGAAGAATTCTGCTACATTTTTCTGGATTTCAGCACGTTTTTCACTATCAGTGATATTGAGTAAATCCATTGCTTTATCTGCAATTTCACTGATGGAAATAGTATAGTTTGCTTCAATGATTGTATGCACAATACCAAGAGCTTGACGACGAAGTGCAAATGGATCTTGAGAACCTGTTGGCACAAGTCCACGACTGAATGTAGCTACGATATTATCCATTTTATCAGCTAAAGAAACAAGACGACCTGCTACGCTAGCTGGTTCTGCATCACCTGCAAAACGTGGCATATAATGTTCATAAATAGCAGTTGCTACTTCTTGACCTTCACCATCTAAAAGTGCATATTCACGACCCATAATACCTTGAAGTTCAGTGAACTCACAAACCATAGCAGATACAAGGTCAGCTTTTGCTAAAATTGCAGCACGTTTAGTTGTTTTTATTTCAGCTTCTGTAGCATTTACTTTTTCGCCAATGAAAGCAGAAAGTTCTGCTAAACGATTAGCTTTATCATAAATTGTACCAAGACCTTCTTGGAATACTACAGTTTTTAATTTTTCTACATAATCATAGAGACTATGTTTTCTATCTTCATCAAAGAAGAATTGAGCATCAGCAAGTCTTGCACGAAGTACACGTTCATTACCATGCTGTACTTTATCTAAGCAATAATCACCACCATTGCGAACTGTGATAAATAATGGTAATAAATTGTTATTATCATCTAAAACAGGGAAATAACGCTGATGATCTCTCATTGGAGTCATTACTGCTTCTTTTGGTAATTTAAGATATTTATCTTCAAAAGTTCCGCAAAGTGCTGTTGGATATTCTACAAGATAAATTACTTCTTCTAATAAATCTTCAGTGATTTCTGCATGACCATTGTGAGCTTTTGCAATTTCTTCAATCTGTGCTTTGATGATATCGCGACGTTTTTCTTGGTCTACAATAATAAATGCATCTTTACAAGCTTGTTCATAATCACTTGCTTTATTAATTGTGAAATCGCCTTCACTTAAGAAACGATGACCACGAGATACGCGACCAGATTTTACATTGGCTACTGTAAAATCAATTACTTCTTCATCATACAAAGCTACGAGCCAACGAAGTGGACGTACAAAGCGGAAATCTAAATCGCCCCAACGCATATTTTTAGGGAAGTTCAAACCTTCTACCAATTCTTTTAATAAAGTAGGTAAAAGCTCTACAGTCTGTTTGCCTTCTTCGCTGGAAACAGCATATACATAACCATCTTTTACTACTAAATCAGCAACATCTACTTTTTTACCACGAGCAAAACCAATAGCTGCTTTTGTAGGATTGCCATCTTTATCAAAAGCGATAGCAGTAGATGGGCCTTTATATTCACTAGATGCACCTTGCTGAGTTTCTGCAAGATTTTTTACTAAAAGTGCAGTTCTGCGAGGTGTACCAAGAGTTGTTACTTCATCAAAATCAAGACGCATTTCTTGAAATTTTGCAGTTGCTTTTTCTTTTAATTGAGCTAAAATTCCTGGCATAAAATGAGCAGGAACTTCTTCTGTACCAATTTCTAATAATAAATCTTTAGCCATTATTATTTTGCTCCTTTCTTCAAGAGAGGATAGCCGAGTTCTTCACGCTGTTTTAAATAACATTGAGCACAAAGACGAGCAAGATTACGTACACGAGAAATAAATGCTGTACGTTCAGATACGCTGATTGCTCCACGAGAATCAAGCAAGTTAAATGTATGAGAACATTTCAATACATAATCATATGCTGGATGAACATAGCCAAGCTCAATTACGCGAACAGCTTCTTTTTCGTATTTATCGAAAAGGTCAAATAAAAGAGCAGTATCTGCAAGTTCAAAGTTATAAGTGGATTGTTCAAATTCATTTTGATGGAATACATCACCATAAGTGTATGTGCCATTCCAATCAATATCATAAACATTTTCTTTTTCTTGAATATACATTGCAATACGTTCAAGACCATAAGTGATTTCGGAAGCTACAGGTTTTACATCAACACTACCTACTTGTTGGAAATAAGTAAACTGTGTGATTTCCATACCATCGAGCCAAACTTCCCAACCAAGTCCCCAAGCACCAAGTGTTGGAGATTCCCAGTTATCTTCAACAAAACGGATATCATGTTCTTTTTCATTGATACCGAGTTTTGCTAAGCTCTGTAAATAAAGTTCCTGAATATTATCAGGAGATGGTTTCATAATTACCTGGAATTGATGATGTTGGAATAAACGGTTAGGATTTTCACCATAACGACCATCAGCTGGACGACGAGATGGTTCTACATATGCTACATGCCAAGGTTCAGGGCCAAGTACACGTAAAAATGTAGAAGGGTTCATAGTACCTGCACCTTTTTCCACGTCATAAGGTTGAGCTAAAATACAGCCTTGCTTAGACCAAAATTCCTGCAAAGTCAGGATAATTTCCTGAAATGTCATAAATATACCTCCTTGATATTCATGGGCGACAAAATAAAAAATCTCGCCCATGTAACAACAAAATGTTACAGGGACGAGATGTATTCCCGCGGTTCCACCCTGATTGACTTAAATATATTTAAGTCCTCTTTAGAATGTTATTTATTATTATAAAGCTCCCTAGTGCCATTCACTTTTTGTAGTCTTACACCATCACTACTCGCTGATTAAAGTTACTTTTCTAGTTCATTGCTGTACATAAAGTCTAGCAAAAGAAAAAATCCTTGTCAATATATTTATGTTGTTTACTTTTAGATTTATGGCTAAATAATAAAATACTTTTAATATCTCTTATTCAAACTAAATTTTTTTGCCCCAATCAATTGATTAACAAAAATATTAATAATGGCTATAGCTAACATAACTGGAACAGTAATCCCAATAAAAGTGCTATAATCAATCAACAATTCATAAGCTATAAAACCAATTAACCATAAAAGACAATTTTTACCAGTGATAAATGAATTTTGATGATAAATATTATGACTAAAGAAATATTCAGAAAAAGCAATAGCAAATAACGGTGCAAAAGTTGCTGCTATAAAATAAAGGAAAGTTTCATATTGTTCCATAGATAAGAAAATAGCAAGCAATGTAGAAATTATACATACAAAAAACGCTGTATATTTTACATCTAATTGATTACTGATATGATTTAAACAAATACTTGAAGAATTTATCGTAATGAAATTTGTTGTTACTGTAGATAATAAAATAACAACTAAAGAAATAACACCCAATCCAGATAACATGAAAATATCACAAATATCTGTTATACCATAATGAACAGCACTACCTAAGCCAATTGTATACATTAAAATACTGCCAAAACAATATGCCACTACACAGCTCAATGTACCTGTAGATTGATTTTTAAGTGTTCTTGTATAATCTGAAATAACTGGCATCCATGATAAACACATAGCAATATTTAATTCTACCGCCATGCCAAAACTCATACTTTCATCTAAAGAAGTTACCACTTCATTTGCAGAAACTACAGCCCCAAAACCTAAATATAAAGAAGCAAGCAATAAACAAAGCATTACTACTTTATTTATCTTACTTACAAAATCCATTGTACTAAAAATCCAAATGCAAGGAAAAAGACCTATAATAATTGTCCATAAAATAGTATTTTCTCCCATATTCCATAAAGATGCCATTAATTTGTTGAAAGCTTGTGCCCCAATGATGGTCATTATAGAAGTCCAACCTATTAATTGAATAGTATTTAATAGAGAGAAACTAACAGAACCCAACTTACCAAAAGATAAATTAATACTTTCAGAAGCACTACAACGTTTATTAGCACCGATAATCCCTGCTAAATAAAGAATAATTCCACCAATTACATGACCTACTAAAATAGCTAAAAATCCATCTTTCATGCCAAGTGGTGCTAAAAAAGTTCCTGTCATGATTTCAGCCACAGAAACTGCTGTACCAAACCAAATCAATGATACATTAAAACTAGAATTATTTGTTGATGTAAAAAATGTAGACAAAAAATCACCTCATAAAAAATAAAAATATTTAAAAATAAAAAAAGGAAATAGCCATGCCATTTCCTTGAAAATACGTAATCAAACTAATATTTCCCTACGTTGGCATTATCCAAATCAGGTCATAGGTCGAAGTTCACAACTTCCTCTCAGCCTGTCTACAAGCTCCCTTTTTCATATTCTGCCTTTAATATAAATTATCCTAAAATATTTGTCAAATTCTCGAAAAATCTCCAAAAAATATATTGCATAGCCCATTTTTATATGATAAAATAGCCTAGTATGCAACAAACGGTCCGCTGTGAGATATTCTTATATGAACGTTTGAATTAAGGAGGAAAAATAATGAATATTATTCAGGCTTTAGAACAGGAACAATTACGTAACGATATCCCTAAATTCATCCCTGGCGATAGCGTTCGCGTACATGTAAAAGTAGTTGAAGGATCCAACGAACGTATTCAGATGTTCGAAGGTGTTGTAATCGCTCGCCAAGGTTCTGGCGTTCGTGAAAACTTCACAGTAAGAAGAATTTCTTATGGTGTTGGTATTGAACGTACTTTCCCAGTACATTCCCCACGCCTTGCAAAAATCGAAGTTACTCGTAGAGGTATTGTTCGTAGAGCAAAACTTTATTATCTTCGTAACCTTACTGGTAAAGCTGCTCGTATTAAAGAAAGACGCTAATATCTTCATAAGAGGGACTGCCTATGGCAAGTCCCTTTTGTTTTATTAGTATGTTCTAGTAGAGGGAGGATTATCATGGCTGATAAAAAAGAGTCATCTTTAGGTAGTGAAATTAAAGATTGGGTTATTTCCATAGCTATCGCTGTTGTCTTAGCCTTATTCATTCGTCATTTTGTAGTAGAATTATATTTAGTTGATGGACCTTCTATGCGTCCAACATTACAAAATCAAGAGCGTTTAGTCGTTAATAAATTTATTTATAATTTACATGACCCTGAACGCGGTGATATCTTGGTATTCCAATATCCAAAAGACCCTAGCCGTGATTTTATCAAACGTGTAATTGCAATTCCTGGAGATACTATTGAAATCAAAGATGGTCATGTTTATGTAAATGGGGAATTAAAAAATGAACCATATATCTTAAGCACAACTAGAGGAGATTATCCACTGGCTACTGTACCAGAAGGACATATCTTCGTAATGGGCGATAACCGCAATAATTCCGAAGATAGTCGTTTCGCTGATGTAGGCATGGTACCATTTGATTTAATCAAAGGTAAAGCAATACTCATCTTCTGGCCACTTGATAAATTAAGAACATTACCATGATAATAACGAAAAGGTACCTATGAAATATTTTGTAGGTACCTTTTTTATTTTATAAAATCTATTTATTATTTATATGTCTAGCTAAAGCTTGTTGCCAAACTTCTTGAAGCATCGGCAAACGAAATTTAGCATTTGCTGGACTTGTAGATGGTAAAGTATAAAAAGTATATGTTTTATCTTTTAAAATATCTTTATTATATTTCTTAAAGCACTGAAAAGATTTCCCACCATTAAAACAAATAGTTTTTATCTTGGGATATTTAGCAAATAAAGTTTTAAAATCATTTGGCACTTCATCGCAAATAGCACTATCTAAACTACCTTCTCGAATACAAGAATCTATGGAGTCCCAAAGAGCAATATGATTTTTTCTCAATAAATCTAGTCTCTCTTGATAAATAGTTGGTATTATTCCTTCATTAAAGAATATAGCCATTAATTTCCAAAATCTATTTTGAGGATGTGCATAATATTGTTGTTGTTCCAAAGATTTTACACTTGGCATTGAACCTAAAATAATAGTAGTACAATTTTCATCAATAGATGGAGCAAAACCTATGAGTCTTTCCATAAATAAAATCACCTCTATCCTATTATAATATAAAGATTTTCAGTGTAGCTAAAATTTTTTTAAAGAAAAAGTCAAAAAGTCAAAAATAATGTTTGACAATTTGACTTTTAGCTTTTATAATATGTTTTGTAAGCAGATATTAAAACTAAAGTAAAATATAATTTATTATTTTAGTATAATGACTACTTCAATGAATTTATACTTTTATTAATTTGAATACTACTCATCATGACTTGGAGGTATACATCATGGGTGAAGAAAAATATACACAAAAAGTTTTAGAAGCTATGCAATCCGCACAGCAAGAAGCAGCACTTCGCTATCATCAAGAAATCACATCAGCTCATGTACTTTCAGCCTTAATCAAAGAACCTGAAGGTTTACTCGCTACTATTTTTGCTGAATGTCGAGTAGATTTACCTATGCTCAAAGCAAAACTAGAACAAATACTCAAAAAAATTCCTAGTGTAAAAGGTCAAAGCCGTCTAGGTATGAGCACTGAAATGGTTCGTGTATTAGGCAGAGCAGCAAAACTTGCCGAAAACATGAATGATGAATATATAAGCACAGAACATTTATTATTAGCTATTGTCAGCGATAGCGATGATGAAATGCAAGCACTATGTAGAGAATTCAATCTACATCAAAATAAAATCCAATCTGTAATTAAATCAGAACGTAAACAAAATGTAAATAGTGATAATCCTGAAAGTGGTTATAAATCACTTGAAAAATACGGCCGTGATCTAACAGCTATGGCAAGAGTTGGTAAACTCGATCCTGTTATTGGCCGTGATGAAGAAATCCGTCGTACTATTGAAATCTTATCTCGTCGTACTAAAAATAATCCAGTATTAATCGGTGAACCTGGTGTTGGTAAAACTGCTATTGTTGAAGGTTTAGCTCGCCGTATCGTAGCAGGAGATGTTCCAGAATCTCTAAAAAACAAAACATTATATTCTCTTGATATGGGTTCATTAATCGCTGGTGCTAAATATCGTGGTGAATTTGAAGAACGTCTAAAATCTGTATTAAATGAAATTTCTAAGTCTGATGGACAGATTTTATTATTCATCGATGAAATTCACACTGTAGTAGGTGCAGGTGCAACTGAAGGTGCTATGGACGCTGGTAACTTATTAAAACCAATGTTGGCACGTGGACAACTCCGTTGTATTGGTGCTACTACTTTAAATGAATATCGTAAATATATTGAAAAAGATACTGCTCTTGAACGTCGTTTCCAACCTGTAATGGTAGGTCAGCCATCTGTTGAAGATACTATCTCCATCTTACGTGGTCTAAAAGAACGTTATGAAGTTCATCATGGCGTAAGAATTCGTGATAATGCACTTGTTTCTGCAGCTGTATTATCTGATAGATATATCTCCGATAGATTTTTACCAGATAAAGCCATCGACTTAGTTGATGAAGCAGCTGCTAAACTTCGTACTGAAATCGAATCTATGCCAGAACCTATCGAAAAATTACGTCGTAAAATCATGCAGTTACAGATAGAAGAAGAAGCATTAAATAAAGAAACTGATGAAGCATCTAAAGAAAAACTTGCCAAACTTATCGACGAAAAAACTAAATTACAAAATGAAGAAAATGAATTAAAAGCAAAATGGGATAAAGAAAAACAAGGCATCATTCGCGTACGTGCTATCAAAAAAGAAATGGATAGTGCCAATACTGAAATGGAAAAAGCTCAACGCAATGGCGATTATGCCAAAGCTTCTGAAATCAAATACGGTAAATTACCACAACTTCAAAAAGAACTTGAAGAAATGGAAAAAGCCGTTCATGATGAAGAAGGCAATCGCCTCTTAAAAGAAGAAGTATCTGAAGAAGATATCGCTCAAGTTGTAAGTCGTTGGACTGGTATTCCTGTTACTAAAATGCTCACAGGTGAAAGAGAAAAACTCGTACATCTAGAAGATGTTCTTCATGAACGTGTTGTCGGACAAGATGAGGCTGTAAAAGCTGTAAGTGAAGCAATTATCCGTGCTCGTGCTGGTATTAAAGATCCTAATCGTCCAATCGGTTCTTTCATTTTCCTCGGCCCTACTGGTGTAGGTAAAACTGAACTTGCAAAAACTTTAGCTGAAAGTCTATTTGATGATGAACGCAGTATCATTCGTATCGATATGAGCGAATATATGGAAAAACATTCTGTAGCTCGTTTAATCGGGGCTCCTCCAGGATATGTTGGTTATGATGAAGGTGGTCAACTCACTGAAGCCGTTCGCCGTCGTCCATATAGCGTAATTTTACTTGATGAAATCGAAAAAGCACATCGTGATGTATTCAATGTATTATTACAAATCTTAGATGATGGTCGTTTAACTGATGGTAAAGGTAGAGTTGTAAACTTCAAAAATACAGTTATCATCATGACTTCAAACTTAGGTAGCCATGAAATCTTAAATCAAAAAGATTTTGCTACAGCTGAAAAATTAGTACGTGATATCTTAAAAGATTATTTCCGTCCTGAATTTTTAAATCGTGTTGATGATATCATCGTATTCAAAGCTTTAGCTAAAGAACAAGTACGTCAAATTGCTCGCATCATGCTCGAAAATCTCAATAAACGTCTACAACATCAAGTTAATATCTCACTTTCTTGGTCTGATGAGGCTTTAGAAAAACTTGCAGACGAAGGTTTTGAACCAAACTTTGGTGCTCGTCCACTTCGTAGATTATTATCTCATACTGTAGAAACTCAATTAAGTAAAGAAATCATCAAAGGTAATATCAAAGAAGGCGATACTGTAGATATTAATGTAGACGGTGATGAATTTACATTTAATCCAATTCGTAAAATGGAAGCATAATATTAAAATAAATAATCCTTAAATAAATTTATTTAATACACCCTAAAAGTAATTATTTTATAGCTTTTAGGGTGTATTTTTTATTAGAAATTATTTGTAAATACCTTTATTTTATGGACTCTTAACAATTTTCAATAAAAAATAAATAATAAAAATACAATATTACAATTAAAAATAAAAAATAACTACTAGACAAATACTTTTGAATATGATATTATAAATCACGTAAAATAGAACAGCAAAGGCAATGGGGCCATATGAGACATCTGTTCATTAGTATTATAATGATTTTAATCTAAAATAAAATTTCTTTTAATTTATATTTTTATTTTAGTAGGGGGTTATTATACTATTAATGTAACCAGAGTTGTTTTCATACGGCTTTTTTTAGTTGCTACATAAATTTTGTTAATAAAAGGTGGGTCTTTTAATGAACGATTTATTATATGTTATTCCTGCAAATTCTAAAAAAGAAGATATTATTGCTACTTTGAAACAACATCCTGAAATTAAATTTGTTTCTTTAGTAGGTATTGACTTAGCTGGTAATGATACTGATGAAAAAATTCCTATGAGAGTTTTTCTTGAAGATATTGATGCTTTCTATAATGGTTCTGCTGTTCAAACTGATGGCTCTTCTGTAGTATTAACTGGTATTGCTACATTGAATAATGCTAAAGTAGATATGCCAATTGATCCTACTGTTAATTGGTTTGTTGATTATAATATCGAAAGCTATGATGAAGAACTTGGTAAACCAGTTGGTACACTTCGTATTCCTGCAGCTCTCATTCATGATGGTAAAGCAGTTGACTCTCGTTCTATCTTAGCTAACACATTAAATTATGTAAAAAAAGGTTTATTAGACCTCTTTAAAAATAATAATAAAATTTCCGGCCTAGAACATATCAATGGTGCAGATGTAAAAGATATCGTATTCACTTCTGCAACTGAACTTGAATTCTGGGTAAAAACTCCACTCAGTGAAGCTGATATCCCTGAAATGTCTGCATCTCAGGTTATGCAAGAACAATATTGGCAACGTACTCGTGGTGCAGTTCGTACAGCTCTTGAACAGTGCATGTTAGCTCTTGAAGCTTATGGTCTTTCTCCTGAAATGGGTCATAAAGAAGTTGGTGGTATGAAAGGTCATATTGATACTGATGGTAACATGACTCATGTTTGTGAACAGGTTGAAATTGACTGGAAATTCGCTGATGCTCTTCAAGCAGCTGATAATGAACTTGTTGTTCGTATTCTCGTTAAAGAAATCTTCCGTGAAAATGGTCTTGAAGTAAACTTCAAAGCAAAACCTATGATCGGTCTTGCTGGTAATGGTGAACATACTCATTTTGGTATGGGTGCTATTATGAATGATGGTTCTTATGTAAACTTATTCGCTCCAACTGATATGAAAAAAGAATTCATGAGTGCTGTTGGTTATGGTGCTATCATGGGCTTACTTAAAAACTATGAAGTTATCAACCCATTTGTATCCGCAACTAATGACTCTTTAAATCGTTTAAAACCAGGTTTTGAAGCTCCTGTATGTATAGTTACTTCTTTAGGTCATAACCCAGAAGTTCCATCTCGTAACCGTACAATCTTAGCTGGTCTTATTCGTGATGTTAACAATCCAAAAGCTACTCGTTTTGAACTTCGCGCTTGTAATCCATATACAAACACTTATCTTGTACTTGCTGCTATTTATACATCTATCCTTGATGGTGTTAAATACGCTGTTACTAAAACTACTGCTGAATTACTTGCTGAAATCTCCAAAGATGTAGGTGATGATGCTGGTTACTTAGAAAAAGACCGTGCTTATCGTGCTGAAGATGATGTATTTGAAGATTATACTGAAGAAGAACGTCATCAACGTTTTGGTGTACATCCTGCAACAGTTTGGGAAAACTTCTCTAACTTGAAAAAATATCCTGAAAAACGTGCAGTTTTAACTGAAGGTAAAGCATTCAGCGATAAAATTATCGATGCATTTGTTGAAGGTGAATTAATTCGTTGGAAAACTGAACTTATCAGCCGTATTATTCCTGAAAATCGTATGCTCATCAGCAAATTCAAAGAAATTAAATCTGCATATATTACAGATGAAGATTCTTATAACTGGAATAAAATCAATCGCATCCGTTATTATCTTGCTAAAGATAGCATTGATGATAAATCTTTATTCACTCAATTAATCAGTGCATTAAATTCTAATGATTTTGCTACAGCTTCTAGCTTACAAGTTGAAATGTACGATAAAATGGAAGAATTAAAAGAACTCTATGCAACTTATGCAAATAATATGATCTAATTTAAAATAACAAAAAGGCTTCTAATATTATTTTAGAAGCCTTTTTATTTATATTTTAGATTAAGATAATAAATTATTTTTATATCAAAGATATTGACAAAAACCTATTTTTTCTATATGATAATGATTAGCAATTATATAGAATAACTCATCAAGAGCAACCGAGGGACTGGCCCGATGACGTTGCGGCAACCATTGATATTTCAAAACGGTGCCAAATCCTTTAAGTTTTACTTAGAAGATGAGAGATGGATATAAACTCTCTCGCATTTAAGTTTAGAGAGTTTTTTTTATGTTATTTTTTAATTGTTAAGATATATAAAATATTCTAGGAGGTTCCTAAATGTCAAACAGAGTATTATTTACTTCTGAATCTGTTACTGAAGGTCATCCTGATAAAGTAGCAGACCAAATTTCTGATAGCATCTTAGATGCAATTTTAGCAAAAGATCCCAATGGTCGTGTAGCTTGTGAAACTTTCGCTATGACTGGTCAAATTCATGTAGCAGGTGAAATATCCACAAATTGTTATGTAGATATTCCTTCTATCGTTCGTGAAACTATTCGCAAAATCGGTTACACTCGTGCAAAATTCGGTTTAGATTGTGATACTTGTGGTATTTCTTTATCCATCGATGAACAATCTCCAGATATCGCTATGGGTGTAGATAAATCCTTAGAAGCTAAAGAAGGAGAAGCTGACGAATCTGATCTTGGTGCTGGTGACCAGGGTATGATGTTCGGCTATGCTACAAATGAAACTCCTGAATATATGCCTCTTCCTATCGCTTTAGCTCATAAACTTGCTCGTCGTCTTACTGAAGTTAGAAAATCTGGTGAACTTCCTTATCTTCGTCCAGATGGTAAAACTCAAGTAACAGTTGTTTATGAAGATGGTAAACCTGTTGCTGTAGATACTATTGTTATTTCTACTCAACATGATCCTGATGTTACTTTAGAACAGATCAAACAGGATCTTATGGAAAAAGTTATTAAACCTGTTGTTCCTGCTGAGCTTCTAACAGCTGAAACAAAATATTTCATCAATCCTACTGGTAAATTCGTTATCGGTGGTCCACAAGGCGATACTGGTCTTACTGGTCGTAAAATCATTGTTGATACTTATGGTGGTATGGCTCGTCATGGTGGCGGTGCTTTCTCTGGTAAAGATCCAACAAAAGTTGACCGTTCTGCAGCATATGCTGCTCGTTATGTAGCTAAAAATATCGTAGCTGCTGGTCTTGCTGATAAATGCGAAATCCAATTAGCTTATGCTATCGGTGTTGCAAAACCTGTATCTATCAGCATTAATACATTTGGTACTAATAAAGTAGCTGAAGATGTCATCACTAAACTTGTAAACGATAACTTCGATCTTCGTCCAGCAGGTATCATCAAAGAATTAGACTTACGCCGTCCAATTTATGCTCAAACAGCAGCTTATGGTCATTTCGGTCGTACAGATGTAGATCTTCCTTGGGAACATACTGATAAAGCTGAAACATTAAGAAAACAAGCTGGCTTATAATAATATTATATAAAAAACCTCTGATAAATAATTTATCAGAGGTTTTTTCTTTATCTATGACGACCATGTCTAGGTGGTGGAGGCGGTGGAGCTTGTCTTTTAGGTGCTGGCTTCCATCTGTCTTGATGAGGAGGTGGTGCTTTTTTCCAATCTGGTGCTTTATGCTGTGGTGGTGGAGGTGGTGCCATCCTATGTCTAGGTGGAGGTGGCGGAGCAGCCTCCGTTGTATTCGCACTTATGACATAACTAATAGGTGTTGCTAAGAAACATGCCATAGTTAAAATACCAATAGATTTTTTAATTCTGTTTTTTAACATTATAAAATCTCCTTTCAATCTATTTTGCCGAAAAAAACGATAAAAACGAAAATGCTATCGATATTCCTAATATAATTAGCAATAATCTTCTTAATAATGGATTCATAAAAATTCTCCTTCACGCAAATTATTTTAATTATAAAATTCTGTAATACATATAAAATATCCTCTCTCATATTTTCTTATTTTCTAAAATTAAATAGATATATTATAATATAAACATATTACTTGATTAGGTACGTGATTATATGAAAAAACTTGCAGATATATATATTAATATTCCCGTTAAAAGTATTGCTAAGGCTTACACTTATATAATTCCTGAGAAATTTGATATTTTAAAAGA
>USPM01000015.1 GCA_900556715.1 uncultured Megamonas sp.
TTAAAAGCCTTATAGGCTTGTGCAAGCCACACGTTTTACGTGTGGTACTGACTTTTTGTACAACGATTGTTAAAGTTAAATTTAATTGGTTCATTATCCCCATTATTTGCATTGGATATTCAAATACAACGATTGTTAAAGTTAAATTCCCTTGCACTGCAAAAATACAATGTAAATGTGGAATTCAAATACAACGATTGTTAAAGTTAAATCTTATATCACAACAGAAACTAAAAATTATTTAGCTTATTCAAATACAACGATTGTTAAAGTTAAATTTATGATTTGGTCTTTTTCAGATTTTACTTTTACTTCAATTCAAATACAACGATTGTTAAAGTTAAATTATAATTTTTTCTTTCTTTTAAACATTCCATAAGCATTCAAATACAACGATTGTTAAAGTTAAATTAGATGTATAAATAATGTGTATTAGATATAATATATTCAAATACAACGATTGTTAAAGTTAAATGTCGCCCTCTTAAAAAAAGAATAGAACCCCACCCGCATTCAAATACAACGATTGTTAAAGTTAAATAAGATGTTGAAAAGAAAGTAATACTTATTTTTTCCTTATTCAAATACAACGATTGTTAAAGTTAAATAAAGCAGAACGTAACCATCCAGCAGGATTTTTTACTTTATTCAAATACAACGATTGTTAAAGTTAAATTGTTGAAGGAGATTTTCCAAATTGGATTCCAAAAACATTCAAATACAACGATTGTTAAAGTTAAATAAAAGAATAGTTAACAACTATTCTATTTCCTTCATTATTCAAATACAACGATTGTTAAAGTTAAATTACACGAAAGATATTAATACCATAAATACCATCATCGATTCAAATACAACGATTGTTAAAGTTAAATAGAAGGTAAAACTCATAGAGAAATAGCTTGTATAACATTCAAATACAACGATTGTTAAAGTTAAATTTATAGTCTCTATAAAAGCGAGCTAATCTTAAAGCTATTCAAATACAACGATTGTTAAAGTTAAATAGTGTTAAGTCCTGTGAACTACTTGGTCAGTAGGTGATTCAAATACAACGATTGTTAAAGTTAAATTACTCCAAAGCCTAGTTTTTTAGCTATTTCTGCCTGATTCAAATACAACGATTGTTAAAGTTAAATTGTTTTTTCAAATATAAGTTTATCATTATCATAAATATTCAAATACAACGATTGTTAAAGTTAAATTTGATGAAGCTTTCATCATATTTTAAAAGCAACAATCAATTCAAATACAACGATTGTTAAAGTTAAATCTAATGTGCATACTACAGATAAATAGGAGATAAAAAATTCAAATACAACGATTGTTAAAGTTAAATAACTAAATTTTATTCTTGGATATACCAATCAACAAAATTCAAATACAACGATTGTTAAAGTTAAATACCGAACGCTTAAAAATTGACACCTAACCAATATATTCAAATACAACGATTGTTAAAGTTAAATCTGCTATTGCACTATTAATAAGCCTGGCATCTTCCTATTCAAATACAACGATTGTTAAAGTTAAATAACTATATTAGGAAGAACTATGTTAAATAGTCTTATATTCAAATACAACGATTGTTAAAGTTAAATAAATTTCCTGTATGGATATTTTTAAGTTTTTTACACATTCAAATACAACGATTGTTAAAGTTAAATCTGCTTTAGCTAGAATAAATGCTTCTTTTCTATTAAAATTCAAATACAACGATTGTTAAAGTTAAATATAGATGAAATAGAAAAAGAGGAAAAAGAAATTACATTCAAATACAACGATTGTTAAAGTTAAATTATGTTCCTTTATTTAAATTACTTATTCTGGCCGTATTCAAATACAACGATTGTTAAAGTTAAATTATAATAATCCGTGGCATTGAAAGCCTGTCTAGCTCATTCAAATACAACGATTGTTAAAGTTAAATTAGGTGGAAGATTAAAACCTGAAAGACATTTTCCTATTCAAATACAACGATTGTTAAAGTTAAATGTATTTTTTATCTTTGGTAAAAGTTGCTCAAGTTGCATTCAAATACAACGATTGTTAAAGTTAAATGAAACAGCCATTTGTTTAAATGACTGTCCCAAATTGTATTCAAATACAACGATTGTTAAAGTTAAATATAAACACCTATATCTTGGAAGCCTTGTTCCCACGATTCAAATACAACGATTGTTAAAGTTAAATTAGGTGTTTCACCATTATTTTTTTTACCTGCAACATTCAAATACAACGATTGTTAAAGTTAAATAGTGATACTACAGGTATGTGGACAAACATTACCGAATTCAAATACAACGATTGTTAAAGTTAAATAAATTTGTATTGGAAAGATGCAAAATACAAACGCAGATTCAAATACAACGATTGTTAAAGTTAAATTCAAAATATTTGTTCCATGGGCTATAAGAACTACATTCAAATACAACGATTGTTAAAGTTAAATTATTATATTTTAACTCAACTTCTACAGCAGCTTTTATTCAAATACAACGATTGTTAAAGTTAAATATATCATGCCCCGGATTAATGAAAACTTTTAACAATTCAAATACAACGATTGTTAAAGTTAAATCCCATAAGCATAAATAATCCGATTACATCAAAATCTATTCAAATACAACGATTGTTAAAGTTAAATTCAGTAGTCTGCTGAACTTTCTTCAGTAGTGCTACATTCAAATACAACGATTGTTAAAGTTAAATAATAAAATCTGGCATGATAATGGAACTTCAACCAGGATTCAAATACAACGATTGTTAAAGTTAAATTATCAGATACATGATAACATTCATCATTAATCCTATTCAAATACAACGATTGTTAAAGTTAAATTAGAAAAGCACAAGATAATAATAATACAGTTAAAAAATTCAAATACAACGATTGTTAAAGTTAAATTAGTAGGCACATTTACATTTTTCCCATGTGGGAATTAATTCAAATACAACGATTGTTAAAGTTAAATCAGTAAAATTATTTTTGCTTACTATAACATACATATTCAAATACAACGATTGTTAAAGTTAAATCAAATGACAATGCCATTAACCACTAAAATACTTGAATTCAAATACAACGATTGTTAAAGTTAAATATAAAATTATCGTTCCATTTTTCGCAAAATTCGTCATTCAAATACAACGATTGTTAAAGTTAAATGTAAGGCAAAAGCAGAAGTTCAATTTGATGAAGAATTCAAATACAACGATTGTTAAAGTTAAATTATTTATTAGTTTTGGTATTGGTATTTCAAATGTATTCAAATACAACGATTGTTAAAGTTAAATGTATGATGCAGAAGATAAAGATATGCTACAAGGTGAATTCAAATACAACGATTGTTAAAGTTAAATTTATATCATTTTCCCCTTTTTCATTTTTTGGCCACTATTCAAATACAACGATTGTTAAAGTTAAATTTATACATGCGTTGTTTGTGGTGCTTATGTAAGTAGATTCAAATACAACGATTGTTAAAGTTAAATTACCAATCAACAAATGAATTTGGGTATACAGAAAAATTCAAATACAACGATTGTTAAAGTTAAATGTTAGAGTAGAAAAACCAGCAGAAGGTAGCCAAAACGATTCAAATACAACGATTGTTAAAGTTAAATTGAATGTCTTATTGTAGATTTTCCAATAAGACAAAATTCAAATACAACGATTGTTAAAGTTAAATTGACTAATACCGCCACGCTTGGCTTTGCGGTCTGTATTCAAATACAACGATTGTTAAAGTTAAATTATCAAGGGGGTGCAAACCCCCTAAAAAGTAAAAAAATTCAAATACAACGATTGTTAAAGTTAAATCTACATCTATTGGTGTAATAAGAAAGAATTGGAGTATTCAAATACAACGATTGTTAAAGTTAAATAAGAAATTAATGAGTTATTAGAAGAAGAAACAAAGAATTCAAATACAACGATTGTTAAAGTTAAATGAGAGCCGTTTAGACGGCTTTTTTTATTTGAATAAATTCAAATACAACGATTGTTAAAGTTAAATAAGTGAAATTTTATTACACAAAAAATAACAAGCAAAATTCAAATACAACGATTGTTAAAGTTAAATTTGTAATGCGTCCGCAAATTCTAAAACATAATCTATTCAAATACAACGATTGTTAAAGTTAAATTTTAATTTCTTCGTTATACTCCATGGAATTGTTGTACAATTCAAATACAACGATTGTTAAAGTTAAATTTGAACTTGCGGAATTATCGGCAGTGCGTAAAGCATTCAAATACAACGATTGTTAAAGTTAAATGGGCAATAAAAAATTATATAAAACTTATTTTTGCCGATTCAAATACAACGATTGTTAAAGTTAAATTACTATCTTTAATACTAGAGTAATAAAAACCAGCATATTCAAATACAACGATTGTTAAAGTTAAATCTCATACAATTGGTATTCATGTATGTGGAAATCTATTCAAATACAACGATTGTTAAAGTTAAATCAGACTCTTACTATGGTTTTTACCTTAAGCAATGGATTCAAATACAACGATTGTTAAAGTTAAATTTAATCAATGGCGAATATGTAATGGTTAAAAATAGATTCAAATACAACGATTGTTAAAGTTAAATTTAAACTCACCCTCTGCATACTGATTGTCTAACTCATATTCAAATACAACGATTGTTAAAGTTAAATGTCCACAATGTAGACTGTATCAACATCTTTTGGTAACATTCAAATACAACGATTGTTAAAGTTAAATACTCTATTTTTACCTAGTTCTTTGATAATGGTGAGAATTCAAATACAACGATTGTTAAAGTTAAATTGCCTGTTGTGCCTGTTGCTGTGCCTGCTGTCGCTGTATTCAAATACAACGATTGTTAAAGTTAAATTACAGAAGGGAGCCTGTCATTTGTGAACAGTATAATATTCAAATACAACGATTGTTAAAGTTAAATGCCAGTAAAATATATACTTTTATAAATTATTATAGTTTATAAAGGTTGAAATATCAATATTTAGGCGATTTTTTACCAGCGATTGAGATTGATTTTTTGATTTTTAATAAATCTTTTATTTATAAGGATTTCAGGGTTTAAACTAAAAAATGGCTGGTAAAATAAAAAGGCACTTGTTTACACAAATGCCTTTAGAGAATTATTTTACGTTAGCAAAAGCTTGTTTTAAGTCATCTAAAATATCATTGATATCTTCGAGACCTACAGAGAAACGAACCATACCGCTATTGATACCAGCAGCTTCAAGTTGTTCATCTGTCAATTGACGATGTGTTTCACTTGCTGGGTGAAGAACACAAGTGCGAATATCAGCAACATGAACTTCATTGGAAGCTAATTTTAAGGAGTCCATGAATTTAACAGCATTTTCTTTGCCACCTTTGATTACAAAAGTGATAACGCCACTGCAACCTTTTAAATATTTTTTAGCAAGAGGATAAGATTCATTGCTTTCAAGAGCAGGATACATAACGCTTTCTACTTTATCATTGCTTTCTAAGTATTTAGCAACAGTAAGAGCATTTTCGCAGTATTGTTTCATACGTACAGGTAAAGTTTCTAAACCTAAGTTTAATAAGAATGCAGAATGTGCAGCTGGATAGCAACCGAAATCACGCATTAATTGCATTCTAGCTTTTAGAATATAAGCTTGTTTACCATAAGTTTTTGTATAGGAAAGGCCATGATAAGATGGATCTGGTTCTACTAATTCAGGGAAATTACCATTGTCCCAATTGAAATTACCACTATCAACGATTACACCGCCGATTTGAAGTGCATGACCGTCCATATATTTACTAGTGGAATGAGTAACGATATCAGCACCAAATTCAAATGGTTTGCATAAGATAGGAGTTGCAAAAGTGTTATCCACAATCAAAGGAACACCATGAGCATGAGCGATATTTGCATAACGTTCGATATCAAAAACAGTTAATGCAGGATTAGCTAAAGTTTCACCAAAAACAGCTTTAGTATTAGGTTTAAAAGCAGCATGAATTTCTTCATCAGTAGCATCATGACCAACAAAGATACATTCAATACCTAATTTTTTTAAAGTGAAAGCGAAAAGATTTACAGTACCACCATAGATTTGAGTAGTGGAGATAAAACTATCACCAGCATTACAGATATTTAAAATAGCAAGTAAGTTAGCAGCTTGACCAGAAGTAGTGCACATAGCACCAACGCCACCTTCAAGGTCAGCAATTTTATTTTCAACAGCCATGACTGTAGGATTAGCAAAACGAGAATAAATTAAAGATTTAGTAGGTTCATCAAAAACAGCAGCAACATCATCAGTAGAGTCATAAACATATGTAGTGCTTTGCACGATCGGCATGACACGAGGTTCAGTATTTTTAGGGCTGTATCCAGAATGTAAACATTTAGTAGCGTCTTTCATAAAAAATAGCCTCCTTAGTAAAATATAAATTATATTATAAAACATTATAGACAAAATAGAAAGTATTTATATACATAAAGAAAATTATTTATTGTAAATATGTTTAAAAGCTGAATATATTTTTAGATAAAAAGAAAAAACTAGCAAGTAAAATAAATACCTGCTAGTTTTTTGTTTAAACATCTTTAGAAGAAATATATTTAATAATACCAAATCCTAAAATCAAAGTTAAAGCACAGATAAAAATTTCTTCATTTTGCGGAATACCTGGATAAAGTTCCAAGATAGAACCTAAAATGAACCCAAGGATAATTAAAAAAGTAGGTTGAGGATAATTTTGCATAAGATTTTCTAATAATTTAGTAGTTAGTAAAATACCCACAACTAGACCAAATCCCAATGGAATTAAAAATGGTAAATAAAATTCAGAAGCTGCACGCATAGTTTCATCATATAATCCCATCAATAAAAGCATATAAGAAACGCTTATTCCCGGTAAAACAAGGGCAATAGCAGCTATAAAACCAGCGACAACTAATAATAAATAAGTATACCAATTAGTAGCATCACTCGTAGTTACATTACTGATAGGAGACATTTCAAAAAACAGAACAATTAAAAAACCAATAGCGACATATATAGGGACTGTCCAAGAAAACTTAGTTAATTTAGCCTCGCGAAACATCAAAGGTACACTGCCCGCTACAGCACCCATAAAGAAATAAAGCATAGGCATAGGATAAGTTTCGATTAAGTGCAAAATAGGTTTAGAAAAAGAAACAATACCGATTAAAGAACCAGCTAAAAATATAGCTAAAAAAAGAGAATTTCTAAATTTATTTTTCATAAATGAACTTACAGAAGAAATCAGTTTAGTGTAAATCCCAAGTATCATAGCCATAGAACCGCCACTGACACCAGGAACCAACATGGTAGAACCAACAACTAAAGATTTAGCAAAAGTTACAACATAATTTTTCATAAAATGAAATAAAACCCCTTCTAAAATAAAAAATAAATTGACAATAAAAAAGACATAGCCTATAAAAGGTTATGCCTAATATGAGATTTTCAAAACATACTATAATTGTATAGTTTGTAAAAAATAAAGTCAATTAACAAAAAAAGATTTTACAAAGATTTTACAAAATCAAATCATCAATTGGAAAAGAAAATAAAAGACAGAAGACAGTGTAAAATAGATGTAATTTAAGAGTAGCAAGCTTAGCAAAAGTCTAGACGGAAAAATAAATAAAAAGCGATGTAAAAACATCGCTCTAATTTAACAAAATAAAATCATATAATCACATATCATTTAAAATTCTAACAAAATCTTCCCTACAAATAGCCGAATTAAACTTCTGTCTCAAACTAGCACTGCCATACAAACCATGAGTATACCACGTAGCATGCTTTCTCATCTCACGAGGACCAATATAATCGCCCTTCCATTTTAAAAGCATATCTAAATGTTCTAAAATAACCTGTTTTCTTTCATCAATGCTAGGTTCACCAGGATCAACACCCGTAAACAAAAATTCTTTAAAGCGACGGAAAATCCAAGGATTACCCTGAGCCCCACGACCAATCATGACAGCATCACAACCAGTACATTCAAAAATATTTTTTAAATCCTGGCAAGTTCTAACATCGCCATTACCGATAACAGGAATATCAACAGCCTGTTTAACCTCGCGAATAATATCCCAATCAGCATGACCACGATAAAATTCTTCTCTAGTTCTGCCATGAACAGCAATAGCATCAAGCCCAGCCTTTTGAGCAAGTCCAGCCATTTCAACGACATTGCAGTGTTCACTATCCCAGCCCTTACGCATTTTCACAGTGACAGGCATATCTTTTACAGCTTCACGAGCAGCACACATAATTTCATATGCTAAAACAGGATCTTTCATCAAAGCAGAACCTTCATTATTGCGGACTATCTTTGGTGCAGGACATCCCATATTTATATCAATCATATCACAGCAATCTAAAGAAGCTACAAAACTAGCCGCTTTATACATACGTTCAGGATTGCCACTGAATAATTGAATAGCCAAAGGTCTTTGTTCAGGAACAGTCTTAAGCATTTCTAAAGTTCGTTCATTGCGAAAATTAATACCTTGATCACTGACCATTTCAGAATAAACAAGACCACAGCCCATGCGTTGAGCCAAAATACAATAAGCAGTATCAGTTACACCTGCCATAGGTGCCAAAAAAACGGGAGTAGTTATTTCTAAGTTTCCTATTTTCATAAATTATTTGAAGGCTTATTTTTTAACCTTTCCAAGTACCCCTTTCTAGAAGCAGCATTACGTTCATAAAGAACACGAAGACCAGTCAATGTTAAGAAATGATCTGTTTTATCAATAGTGCTAGATTCTTCTGCAATCATGCGAGCAAGACCACCAGTTGCGATTACAGTCATATCCTTACCATATTCTTTTTTTATGCGATTTACAATGCCATCGATTTGTCCTACAGCACCATAAATAATACCTGCTTGCATATTAGTAGTTGTATTATGACAGATTATATTTTTAGGTGTAACAAGTTCAATACGAGGTAAATTAGCAGCCTTTTGGAATAAAGCATCAGCAGACATACCTATACCAGGAGCAATCACACCACCTAAAAAATCACCTTTTTCATTGACAACATCAAATGTAGTAGCAGTACCAATATCTATTACAATCAAAGGACCACCGAATTGTTCAAATGCTCCTACAACATTTACAATACGGTCAGCACCTAAAAGACGTGGATTTTCATAAACTAAGCGGATACCAGTTTTAATACCAGGACCAACTAATAAAGGCTTTATTTTAAAATAGCGTTCACACATTTTGCTAATAGGAATAACAAGAGGTGGAACAACAGATGAAATAATGATATCGTCGATATCATTCATATCCATACCTTGAAAACGGAACAACTCATTTATGAGCATACCATACTCATCGCCTGTTTTTTGTCGGTCGGTGGAAATACGCCAATGACGGTAAAGTTGTTTACCTTCATAAGCCCCCATAACAATATTGCTGTTACCAATATCAAAAACTAATAACATTTTTTCCTCCATCTGTGAGTTTAGCGACTTTGTGCTGGTCTAATAGATACATCGCCTGCTAACACACGTTTTATTTGTCCATCAATATTTACGAGAAGGGCACCATCATCATCAATATCTACGGCAATACCTTCTAGAGTTTCATTTGTGCCAATTACACGAATATGTTGGTTTAAAGTTATAGAATATCTACGCCACTCATCAAGAATAGGTGCAAAACCTTCCTCTTGACAGATTATATACAAATGTTCTAAGTAATACAAGATTTTATTTAAAAGTTTTAAACGAGAAATTTTTTGACCTGTAATTTGACTCAAAGAAGTAGCTATATCTTGAATATCTTCAGGCATATCTTCCTTATCAATATTAACATTGATTCCCATACCAATAATTATATAATTGATGCAATCCATTTCTGCATTCATTTCTGTTAAAATACCAACTAATTTTTTCCCTTGATATAATATATCATTAGGCCATTTAATACCTACTTTTACACCTGTAACATCCTCGATAGCTTTAGTAATAGCTGTAGCAGCCATTAAAGTACATTTTGGTGCTTCTTGAGGTAAAAATTTAGGCTTTAAGATAACAGAAAACCAAATTCCCTTATATTTAGGTGAGAAAAATGAACGAGATAATCTACCTCTACCACCATCTTGTTCTTCACTAATGACGATAGTACCATCTTTGACACCTTGAAGTGCGAGTTTTTTAGCTTGAGTATTTGTAGAGTCTACACTATCAAAATAATGAATATCTGAACCTAAGATTTTAGTAGTAAGTGAAGATTTTATTTCTTCGCTAGAAAGTAAATCTGGAGAATCAATTAAACGATAACCACTTCTAGGTACACTTTCAATATTATAGCCATTATCTCGAAGAGCTTTAATATGTTTCCAGATAGCAGTTCGAGAGACTTTTAGTGTATCAGCTAAATATTCGCCAGATAAAAATTTGTTACGATTTTGTTTTAATAAATTTAAGATTTGAGAACGCATAATAAAAATTGTTATAAAATAACAATAGCTACCCTCTTTTCATAAAAGTTTTAACCATAATACAATTATAATTATAATAAATATTTTAATAAAAATCTTGATTGTTAAAATATATAATAGCTTATGAAACTCATATTCGCAATAAAGTTAGATAAATTTTATGAGAAAAAAGGATTTTTACAAATTTTAGTAAAATATAATATATATAACTTAAATTTAAGAAATAAATTATATTTTATAAATTGGAGGCTGATTATAATGATGGCATTAAACTTTCAAGCAAAAAAACATGAAGAACTGATTATGTCACGTAAAAAAAATTGTACTGTTCGTTTAGGTGATGTTCGTAATCAATATCCAGAAAGTTCTATAGTATGGATTACTACTGGTAAAAAATATGAAGTGAAAAAAAGATTATATACAGCAATCATTGATAAGGTTCGTGTGAAGAAATTTGCGGAATTGACTTCAAGAGATTTAGGTCATCAAAATCCAGAAATTGATTCATTAGAAGGTTTACGTTTAGATTTTGAAAATATTTATCAGCGTAGAATTACTTTAGATGATACTGTAACAGTAATATATTTTTCTGAAGTTCTTTAAGATTTTTTGAATAATAAGCTATTTTTTCATTAGCAAAATGGTGAGAAAATAGCTTATTTATTAGGCTTTTTGAGGTCTTAAAAAATTTTTTAAAATTTTTTCGAAAAAGTTGTTGACAAAATAGTTCTTTATGCATATAATAATACATGTCGCTGATACAGCGGCAGACAAAAAACGTCAAATGCGGAAGTAGCTCAGTGGTAGAGCATCACCTTGCCAAGGTGAGGGTCGCGAGTTCGAGCCTCGTTTTCCGCTCCAGACGGCGGCATAGCCAAGTGGTAAGGCAGAGGTCTGCAAAACCTTTATTCCCCAGTTCAAATCTGGGTGCCGCCTCCAAATGAATTTATTATGCACTGTGTGATTGCACAGTGCATTTTTTGTTATATAATAAAAAATAATTAAAATAAATTTTAGGGAGTTGTTTTTTTGCGTAGACGTGGATTTGAGATAGTAAGTAGTTTTGAAGATAAAAAAATAAATTTGCCGATGAGAAAGACTAATAAATCAGCAGGTTATGATATCGAAGCTGCTGAAGATAAAATAGTAAAAGCAGGGCAAATGGCAGTGATAGCAACAGGATTAAAAGCTTATATGCAAGATGATGAATATTTAGGTATACATATTCGTTCTAGTTTGGCTTTTAAAAAACATTTAAATTTGGTAAATTCTCAGGGTGTCATTGATGCTGATTATTATAATAATGAAGACAATGAAGGGCATATAATGATTGGCTTAATAAATTTTGGTGATGAAGATGTGGAAATTACTAAGGGTATGAGAATAGCTCAAGCCATTTTTTATAAATTTTTGACTGTAGATGATGAAAAAAATGTTGATATTATAAGAAGTGGTGGCTTTGGTTCAACAGGAGAATAATATGCAAGATTTAGATTTATTTTCAGCAATGGCTAGTGAAAATAATGAAACTGTAAATAAAAATACCATAGAGATGGATGAAGATTATCGTCCATTAGCCGAGAAAATGAGACCACGTAATTTTGATGAATATATAGGACAGGAAAAAATACTGGGCAAAAAATCATTTTTGCGTAGAATGGTACAAGAAGATAAAATTCCTTCGATGATTTTATATGGCCCTCCAGGTACAGGAAAGACAACGCTCGCAAAAATGATTGCAGGTATGACAAAAAGTGATTTTTCTCGATTAAATGCGGTGTCTGCTGGTATCTCTGATGTGCGTAAAATCATTGAAAAAGCTGATGAAAATAGAAGATATTATCGTAAACGTACAATTATATTTTTAGATGAAATACATCGCTTTAATAAAGCTCAACAAGACGTATTATTGCCTTATGTTGAAGATGGCAGAATTATTTTAATTGGAGCTACTACAGAAAATCCATATTTTGAGGTAAATCATGCGTTATTATCTAGAGTTCGTGTAGTAAAATTAGAATTATTAGATGAACAAAATTTGATTAATATCTTAAAATTAGCTTTAGAAGATAAAGTCCGCGGTTTAGGTAAATATAACTTTAAATATGATGATGAAACGTTATCGACAATAGCTCAATATGCTGGTGGCGATGCTAGAGTAGCTTTAAATATATTAGAACAAGCAAGCGATGTGGCAATAGAAGAGAATCATGTCATAAATAAAAATATAGTAGAAAGTATTATCAGCGAAAAAATTCAAACATATGATAAAAATGGTGATAATCATTATGATATAGTGTCTGCATTCATCAAGAGTATGAGAGGTAGTGATCCTGATGCGGCATTACATTATTTAGCAAGAATGTTAGTAGCAGGTGAAGATATTAATTTTATTGCTCGAAGAATAGCTATCTGTGCCTCTGAAGATGTAGGCAATGCAGATCCACAAGCATTGGTTTTAGCTATGGCTACAGTACAAGCTGTTCAATTTTTGGGTATGCCTGAAGCCCGAATACCGCTTGCACAAGCAGTGACTTATATAGCATGTGCTCCTAAGAGTAATGCTAGTTATTTAGCTATTGATAAAGCGATAGAACAAGTAAAAAGCCAAGATTGTGGACAAGTGCCAATACATTTAAGAGATTGTCATTATAAAGGTGCTAAAAAACTCGGTCATGGTGTAGATTATAAATATGCCCACGATTATCCGTATCATATAGTTAAACAACAGTATTTGCCTGATAAAATAAAAAATGCTAGATATTATATGCCAACATCAAATGGATATGAAGAAAAAATCGGTAAATATATGCAGTTTTGTGAAAAAATAAAAGCTTAATTTTGACAAAAAAGCATTAGTTTGTTAGTATATGAATATATCTTAGTGAATTACTAGGAAATATAAATGCGTTATTTGTAGATAGATTTTTAGAGGGGAAAAGAAGATGAAAAAAAAGGTAGCAGTAGCTATGAGTGGTGGCGTAGACAGTTCGCTTACAGCTGCTTTATTGATAGAACAAGGTTATGATGTCATTGGTGTAACTATGACTTTAAGTGAAGAAAGTAGAGAAGCAGGCGGTTCAACAGCTGTCAGTGATGCTAAGAAAGTAGCAGATGCTTTGAATATTCCGCATTATGTAGTTAATTATCATAAAAAATTTAAAGATGATGTAATAAAATATTTTATCAGTGAATATGCGAAAGGCAGAACACCTAATCCTTGTGTGAGATGTAATAATACTGTAAAGTTTGGTAGTTTGTTAAAAGATTGCTTAGAATTAGGTGCAGATTATGTGGCTACTGGTCATTATGCACGTATTGAGCAAGATGAAAATACAGGTAGATATTTATTAAAAAAAGGATTAGATGAAAGAAAAGATCAATCATATGTTTTATATACATTGACTCAAGATGTATTAAAACATTTCATGTTACCACTTGGAAATTATAGTAAGGAAAAAACTCGCGAGTTAGCAGGAAAAATGGATTTGCCAGTGGCTAATAAGCCTGAAAGTCAGGAGATTTGTTTTATTCCAAATGATGATTATAAAGCTTATTTAAAAGCAAAAGCACCACATATTTTAAAACCTGGTGATATTGTTGATGTCAATGGCAATAAATTAGGTCGACATGAAGGTGTACCATTATATACAGTAGGACAGCGAAAGGGCTTAGGAATAGCTGCTGCTCATCCATTATATGTAGTTGGTCTTGATGTGAGACGCAATAGAGTGATTGTAGGCGAAAATAAAGATGTTTTTGCCAAAGGATTAGTAGCAAAAAATTTAAATTTTATTACTCGAGATGATTTTGAGGAAAAATTTATGACTACGGCTAAAATTCGCTATGGTGCTAAAGAATGTGAATGCACTGTGGAACCATTAGATAATGGTAATTTAGCTAAGATTTTGTTTAGTGAACCGCAAAGAGCAATAACACCAGGGCAATCTGTAGTATTTTATGATAATGAAATTGTTGTTGGTGGCGGTACAATAAAAAATATAATAAGATGAGAGTTTAAATAGGCGAGAAAATATACTCTTGCCTATTTATTTTTTTTATTTTATTGAAAACAAATATCATTTTTATTGACAAAGATTATCATTTACTATATAATGCAGTTGTTAATAGAAATAATAATTATTTTCAATGAAGTAAATATAGATAGTTGAATATATATACATTGGAGGTTAAATATATAATGACATTAAAAGATGCAAAGCCAGGAATGGTAGTTAAGGTGGAAAATATAGAAGCTTCAGAATTAAAAGAGCGTCTTATGAGTATGGGCATGATAAAAGGAACAAAGGTAAAGGTATTGCGTTCCGCACCGCTTGGTGACCCAATTGCGATATCTATTCGTTCTTTTAATATGTCTATTCGTTTATCAGATGCAGCCAAAATAGCAGTTACTCAAACTGTTTAATAATGGGAGGGAGATAACAGTGGCAACATTATCCGTAGCGTTGACAGGAAATCCTAATACTGGAAAATCAACGATATTTAATGAATTGACTGGTATTAGACAAAAAATTGGTAACTGGCCAGGAGTTACAGTAGATAAAAAAGTAGGTTATACAAAACACAATGATAGAGCTATATCTGTAATGGATTTACCTGGTACATATAGCATAAATGGACGTTCTCCAGAAGAAATTATCGTAGAAAATTATTTAAGTGGAGAAAAACCAGATATTATTGTAGATGTCATTGATTCATCTAATATTGAACGTAATTTATTTTTATGCTTACAATTATTAGAACGTCGTATTCCTGTATTGATTGACCTCAATATGATGGACGAGGCAAATAAAAAAGGAATTAAAATCTCTACAGCTAAGTTAGAAAAATTATTAGGAATGCCTGTAGTAGAAACTGTAGGTCGTAGTAAAAAATCAACTAATAAATTATTAGATATTTTCACTTCTACAGTGATGGATAGTTATAAAAACTCTAAACAGGTGGAAGAACATATTGCCAATATTGAAAAGTTAAAAGCTACTATTGGCGATAAAGAAAAATTAGATGAAGCAATTATTGAAGCACGATATGCTTTTATTGATAAAATCGTAGAACAAGTTGTAGTCAAAGAAAATATAGGTAATAATCTCACTGAAAAAATTGATAAAGTATTATCTAATGGTTTTATAGCATTACCTATTTTAGTATTAATGTTATATCTTGTGTTTCAGATTACTTTTACATGGATTGGTCAACCAATTGCCGATGAATTAGATGTACTTATTAATGAAGATTTTTATAGTTGGGCAGATGAAGCGTTGACTGGATTAGGTGTAGCTGGTTGGTTACATTCTTTAGTATGTGATGGTATTATAGCTGGTGTAGGCGGTGTACTTACTTTTGTACCACTTATTTTTACGTTATTTTTCTGTTTGAGTTTCTTAGATGGTACAGGCTATATGGCTCGTGTTGCGTTTATCATGGATCCGATTATGCGTCGAGCTGGTCTTAGCGGTAAAGCATTAATGCCTATTATCTGCGGTTTTGGTTGTGCTGTTCCGGGTATTATGGGAGCTAGAGCATTAGATTCAGAAAAAGATCGTATGATAACTATTTTAGTAACACCATTTTTAACTTGTGGTGCTAAGCTTCCAGTAATGGCATTGTTTGGAGCTATTTTCTTTGGTGAAAATGCAGCTGATGTTGTATTTGCTATGTATCTTATCGGTATAATTGGTGCAATAGTGGCATCTAGTATATTGAGCAAAACTGTATTTGAGAAAGATGATACAAGTTTTGTTTTAGAATTGCCACCATATCGTTTACCAGATATGAAAACAGTATTATTGGAAACATGGGATAAAGGAAAAGGTTATCTCATAAAAGCAGGTACAATAATTTTTGCTATGTCTGTAGTTTTATGGTTTTTAAGCAGTTATAATTTTGCTGGTCAAGTTGAAGATATGTCTGAATCTTTCTTAGCAAGTCTTGGCGGTATTATGTCAACATTATTTGTTTTCCATGGCTTTGATACATGGGAGGCAGGTTCAGCTATTATAACTGGTATTATGGCAAAAGAAGCAGTTATTTCTACAATGGGAATTTTATATGGTTTACCTGATTTAAGCCCAGATACAGAAACTGTTGAAGCTGTAGGTATGGTGGCCAATACAGGCTTACAGATGGCATTTACGACAATGTCTGCATTAGCATTTATGGTATTTAGTCAGTTGTATACTCCATGTATGACAGCACTTGGTACAATAAAAAAAGAAGCTGGCGGTTGGAAATGGATGTTCTTATCAGCTATTGGTAATTTTGTAGTTGCTTGGATTGTTTCTTTATTGGTATATCGTATTGGTATATTATTAGGATTTTGATAGATTTTATTTGTGATATAATTAGTAAATGATAAAAGGAGGTCTTAACATGACAACTGGTGATATTGCTACTTGGATTATATTTGCGGTGATTGCAATTTGTTTTATATTTGGATTGAAACGTATATATCATAATTTCTCTTCAGGAAAATGTGATTCTTGTGGAGGTGGAAGTGGTGGCTGCTCAGGAGCTTGTCATTGTAGTGGATGTCATGTAAGTCAAAAGAGTAGTAAATAAGATTTGTTTTTTTGTGATTTAATTAAAAAATTTATAAATATGAGAAAACGGTTATTAGTTATAATGCTAATAACTGTTTTTTTATTTGACATACAAGTTAATGTTTGAAATACTATATTATAAGAAATCTATTGAAATATCAATAAAAGAGGCAGAAATGATGACATTAGAAGAATTAGTTAATAATAAATTAGATAAATTAAATCCTACAGATTTAATTGTATGGCGTTATATTTATGCACATAAAAAGGAATGCTGTTATATTTCTATTTATGATATAGCCAATAATTGCAATGTTTCTCGAACTACAGTGCTTCGTTTTGCTAAGAAATTGGGATTAGATGGTTTTAGCGATTTAAAAATGATGTTAAAAATGGAAATAAGTCAGGCTAGGGAAAAACCATCTATGGATATTGCTCAAGCAACAGTAAATTTATGTCAACAAGTTGGCGAGGAAATAGCAAAACAAGATTTTACAAGATTAAATAAGCTTTTATATAAAGCAAAGAGAATTTTTGTTTATGCATCTGGTCATGTGCAAAAAAATGTTGCAAGTGAAATAGCTCGTTTATTTGTGAATTGTAATATATTTGTTTACGAAATAAAAGGTTCTGATGAAATGGGAATTATCTCTAAAAATGTAACGAGTGAGGATTTATTTATTATTATTTCATTGAGTGGAGAGTCTAAAAATGTAGTGGATATAGCTCAAAGGTTACATTTACAAAAGATACCAGTAATATCTTTAACAAGATTAAAAAGCAATACTTTAGCAACGCTTAGTACAGAAAATTTATATATTACTCCTATAGATTTACCAGCTACATTAGATTATGAATATAAGTCTTTATTAGGTTTTTTCTTAGCGGTGGAAATGTGGTTTGTGAGTTATAGTAGATATTGTGCAGAACAAATTGAATAGATAAAAAGGCGACATTGGAAATTCAAAACTTTGATGTCGTCTTTTATTGTAGTTTATATGATATGTTTATATTTAGAAAATTTATAAATATTGAATTTATAAAACATTTTTCCTTAGTATTGACATGTTATTATATAAAGTTTATATTATTTATTAGCTCACAATTAACTAGTTAATTATATATTTTTAAAGTTAAACTTAACTAGTTAAATCAATGAAAGGAATGGTATGATGTCAAGTGTAAAATTGTGGACTAGAAATTTTATAGCTTTGGTTGGTGCTAATGGATTATTATTTGCAGGCTTTCATTTTTTATTGCCTACATTGCCTTTATATGCAGCTTCCATTGGAGCTAGTGGTACGGAAATTGGAATTATAACAGGGATTTTTGGTTTTTCTGCAATTTTTATTCGTTTATTTACTGACACAGGTGTTCGCAAATTAGGAAAGAAAAAATGTTTATACATAGGTTTGCTCTTTTCTTTTTTAGCCACTTTAGGTTATGATATGTTTACTTCTGTATATTCCTTGATAGTAGCTCGTATTTTACATGGTATAGGTTTTGGTCTTAGTACTACTTTTGCTGCAGCTTTAGTCGCAGATGTAATTCCAGCTCAAAGACGTGGTGAAGGAATTGGCTATTTTGGCTTAGGTAGTACGGTAGCTATGGCTGTAGCTCCTGCTTTAGGGGTTATGTTATTAACTGATTTTAGTGCTAATATATTATTTTTAACTTCTATGGTAGTTACTCTCTTAGCAGCTGTCAGTGCAAAATTATGTAATGCGAAAGAAGCTCCTTTGCCAGCTAAAAAGAAAAGTATTTCTATTCGTCATAAAATATGTGAATATGGTACAGGTATTCCTGCTATATTAACAATTTTATTTGGTGCGGCTTATGGTAGTGTAAATACATTTATTGCGATGATGGCTAATGAAGTTGGTATTGAAAATGCAGGTTTATTCTTTATCGTAGGTACAATATTTGTATTTATTTCAAGACCTTTTGGTGGACGTATCTTTGATAGCAAAGGTGGTTTCTGGGTAATTTTGCCAGGTGGCATTTTATATTTGATTGGATTAGGTATATTGGTTTCTGCACAATCTTTAACAATATTATTAGTAGCTTCTGTATTTTATGGTCTTGGTGGAGGTTTATTATTACCTTCTCTTATGACTTGGATGCTCAATGTTGTTACTCCTGATCGTCGTAGTGGTGCTAGTGCAACTTTTTATAATATGTTAGATATCGGTACTAGTAGCGGTATTATTTTATTGGGTAGTGTAGCTGGTTCAATTGGTTATGTTAATATGTATTATTATGTAATTGCAGTCATGATAATATTTATAGCATTTTTCTTATTTAATCATTTTGTATTGCAAAAGAAGGTTAAAAAAGAAAGACATAGATTAGCTTAAATTTTATAGTGATTTTTATGTTGTCATATAAGATTTTTTCTGCTATAACGAAGATATAATTGGCAGAAAGGAATTTTAGGTTATGAATAAAACAGATGATAATAATTTATTATCACAAGTAGAAGATGGATTGGATGATTTGTTAATACATCAACTTTATCAAACAATGAGGGCTTTTTCCAAAACGCTTAATAATGAAATTTATACGGCAGATGTATATAGTTCGGAATGGTCTGTTTTAAAAATGGTAAAGGAACATGACATGATTTCTCAATTGGAATTGTCGAATATGTTAAATGTAGAACCAGCAGCTATATCTAAAACTATAAAAAAAATGGAAGAAAAAAATCTTGTAGAACGTAAGCGTCTTCAAGGAAAAAGAGAAAAATATATATTTCTTACAAATCATGCTTTAGAGATTTATGATTTTTTGCAAGAAAAAGTATCACAACATCGTATAAAAGCGTTAAAAGGATTGAGTCAAGAAGAACGTTTTGCATTATTTAAACTTATGCGTCGTATTTATGATAATACATTGAGTGAAAAATAATAAATATAGTATAATATTAAAATCAGCTTGAAATGATATATGCTTTTTATATTATTTTAGGCTGATTTTTTGTTATTATGATAATATTGTATTTGTTTTAATTTGAACTATTTATACTATAAATAGTTTGATTATATAAGTGTGATATATCACATCTGATGTGATATGGTACAACAATGGTTGCCAATGCCCTAAAAGCCTTGAAACTATTGAATTTATAAATGTATTAGATTATTATATAGCCATGAGGTTGATAAAAAATAAAAGCTAATACATAAATAATATTTATGGATAAAGAAAAGGGGTTTTAGTTATGAAAAAATCTTCAATTGTAATTGCAGGTGGCGGTAGTACTTTTACACCAGG
>USPM01000016.1 GCA_900556715.1 uncultured Megamonas sp.
TGGATAGCTCTTTGTCTATCTCTACGTACATATTTCTATATACGCTGACTATTTTATTTGCCTAACTCATGATTAAAATCACAAGTGTGCAGCTCACAATAATCAAAAGCTCCTCTAGTCATTGATGAATATTCATTTGACATTCTTCTGCCATCTAATAATACTAAAGCACCTGCATTTTTCCCACGAACCATCAATCTATGACCTGCACCTATTTGAGAAACATCAACATTTGTTGCCAATTTCAAAGCAGAATAAATATCTGTTGCTCCTAATTGTTCAATATCTTCACTGGTGATGACTTCTACAGCATTAGGTACAGCTTTCACTTCTTGCTGTGTTTTTGTAGCTGTTACCACTACATCTGGTGTTTGGATTACTTCGCTGGCTTGCGTGCAACTTGTCAATCCCATCAATATAGATAAAGTTAAAAGTGTAGATTTACGTTTTTTTGTTAGCATTGCTCGTCTCCTTTATTATAAAATTAAACTTTATTAATAATAATCATTATCATTTATATCTTAAAAATTATGGCAGTTATCAAAATTAATCATAACTGCCTTATTTTATTTATATATTTAACCTTGTGCTGCTATTGGCTGAACTTCAAAAGATTTTTTGCCCATCAATAATTGTTGTGTAAGTTCTATTATTGTCTGTGTGATATTATTTTGCCAAAATTGACCAGCAATCGTCATTTTATAAGTATGACCACATTTTTCAAATAAGCCATATTCCACCCAAATATTGAGTACTTCTTCTAATTGTAAAAGTTCTTCACTATATACTTGAGCTAATTTTTGTATATTTACCATACAATTTTCAGTCTGTGCTTGAATATCTTTAAATAAAACTTTGCCTTCTGCTTCTTTAGTTAACACCATCAATGGCCATTTTCCTTCATCAATAGCATTCATATAACGCTGTAAATCTCTATTTAAAAACATAGAAATATCTCCTACAAAACCGCCAGCCCCTGAACCAAATGGTATCACATCAGCTCCTGATTTTGCCAAAGTATTATACATACTGCGTTCACGATTTGTTTTTGCCCAATGACAGACACTCAATCGCTTATAAGCTAATTCATCTAAATATAAAATAGCTGCTTCTAAATATTTTGCCTGCTGTTTTGTTGTTGCCGCAGGTGGTATTTTACCATTATCTATCGCTTTTTTTAATGCAGATTGTTCAAATACATTTAATTGATACAAATCCATACCATCAATTGGCAAACTATCTGCTATTTTTAAATCATTTACAAAGTTATCCACATCTTGAGCAGGTAAACCATAAATCAAATCTATGATTAATACGGCTTGATTATAACTTGCAGCTCGTTTGAGATTTTCAATAACAGTTTCTTTATCATCTTTGCGTCCCATACTTTGACGGATAGCTGTATCAAAAGATTGTACACCCACAGATATGCGATTTACACCATGTTTAAACCATACTTGCAATTTTTCATCAACTAAATCATGCACACGAGCTTCCATAGTTATTTCGCAATCATTAGCAAGTGGCAATACTTCATTTATGGTTTTTAATAATCTATCTGCATTATATGGCGATAATGTAGATGGTGTTCCGCCACCAAAAAATACAGCATTGATCACACTATCTTGTACATATTTATATTCTTTTGCCATTGATAATTGCTTGATTAATCTATCTACATACATGGTTTCGCGTTCTTCATTAGAATAATTCTGGAAAAAACCACAGTATAGACAAATTTGACTGCAAAAAGGAATGTGTATATATACTGCTTTCTTTTTACTTTTTTCTCCTTTTCTTTGCATATATTCAAGCCAAATTTCTTGCTGTTTTACAGGTGGTACCATCTGTCCATTTGTCCCTGGATGAACTACTCTTTTTTTGCAAAAAGTCTCCGTCAAAGGCTGACAAGATTTTTCCCCTATCATCATCTTATATTGTTCAGCTGATAGATTATCTAATATTTCTCTTATTTTGCTCATAAGTTCATTTCACCACTCATTTTTGCTTTAATCTCACTAAATACTTTCTTTGCATTAGCCAAATCTTGCTCATCAGGGTGTGTACTAGCTTTGCGATGACGTTCTAAACGCTTTTCATCTACTGCATGAAAATTTTCTTTAGAAACTTTCGTGCCAAACATTTTTTTCATTGCCTCTAATAATTTAGGATCAATCTTTCCTTGGCAGATAAATCTCCCCATAACCTCATTAGAACTATCTAACATATCTATACCATTTTGCAAACTAGTTTTTGCATGTTCTGAATCTGGTTCGGCTCCTAGCGTAGCATATACAGCCACTTTACTATTGCGAATAGATTTCAAAAATTTACTAGCTTTTGCATCAGCTGTTCCTTTGTCCACCCAAAAACCTACAACAACTAAATCATAACCTGTAATATCAGGATTATCTTCTACTTTATAAATATCACAATTCGGAGCTAAAACTTCGGCAATAGCTTCTCCTACCATTTTTGTATTACCTGTTAAACTAGAATAAACTACTATTGATTTCATTTTTTATCTCCTTCTTTTCTATAAAAAATATATCTTTACTCAAATTATAGTCTAAATTTATCTTAAACACACTAAAATTTAAAACTTTTATTTTTTATCAATTAGATTATTCATTATAATTTTTTAATTGATATCTACTAATTACCAACAAGATTAATGTGATAATTATTAAATAAATCATATCTAACAAACTATACATACTAAATACTTCTGTACGCAATAAATTATTCGCTAAAGTCAATGGCAAAATTTCCACTACAATCTGCAACCAATCCGGCAAATTATACAACGGAAAAAATGTACCACAGAAAAACGTCATTGGTGTAATTATAAAATTTATCACTGAAGATAACGCATCTGGATTTTTAATCCAAAGACCTATGGCAATCCCTAAAATACCAAAGCAAAAGGCAGATAATAAAATCCCTAAAAATCCCCAAAGGCTTAACATCGGCACATCAAAAAATACCATAGCTATGATATAGATAATACCTCCAGCTATAAAGCCACGAGTAACTCCAGCTAAAGTGATGCCTAATATAACTTGAAAAGCAGAAATCGGACTCAATAATAATGTCTGGAATGTTTTAAAATAAAATCTCCCTACACTTACTGATAATGATGTCTGTTGAAAAGCATTCATCATGACTGTTATCGATAACATTCCCTTTGCCAAAAAAGGTAAATAACCACCATGGATATTATTCATTACAGGTCCAATCCCCATGCCAAAGGCAAATAAATAGATTATCGGAAACATCACCGCTGAGAAAATATATCCTAATTTTCCCATTTTCTTTTGTAAAAGTGCCATTTCACGCATATATACTGCTAAAAAATTCAAAATCAATAAGCCTCCTTACCAATAAATCGTAAAAAAGCTTTTTCTAAAGTTATATCTTCATTTTCATCTTTTTGCATTATCTGCTTTATTTTTTCTACTTCATCTATCGCCAATAATTCTCCTTGTTTTAAAATAGCGATTTTATCACAAAGATATTCAGCTTCTTCCATATAATGAGTAGTGATAATTACACTTATCCCCATATTTTTTAATTTTTTTATTTCTTGCCAAATGTCATATCTCACATCAGGGTCTAAACCTACACTAGGTTCATCTAATAATAAGATTTTAGGTTTCACTAATAAAGCTCTAGCAATCATTGCTTTTCTAGCCATACCGCCAGATAATTTCTCAATCTTTCTATCTTGCCAAGTATTCATTTCAAATTGAGATATTATTCTTTCTACTTCATATTTATAATTTTTCACCTTATACAAACGAGCATAATATAGCAAAGCTTCTTTAACGGAAAATTCTCTTTCCATATTATTATCCTGCATGACAAAACCTAGCTGAGACTTTATCTTTGCTCTTTCTTTATCAGCATCAATCCCTAAAATATCAAGCTTACCTGAATTTGCTCTGCTTAAACCAGATATTATCTTTATCATACTCGTTTTACCAGCACCATTAGGGCCTAAAAGCCCCAATATCTCGCCTTCTTCAAGTGTGAAACTTATATCTTTTAAAATAATTTTATCCTTAATTTGTTTATTTATCTTATTTAAACTTAAAACCTGCACTAATTTTTCTCCCCTTGTTTTACATCATAAGGGAAACAAACTAAATGTTTTTGTCCATTTTGTTCTAAAGACATGACTGACGTTTCTACATCATATAAATCACAAAGTATTTTTTCTGTAAATACATCTTGCACCAAACCTTCAGCAAAAATTTTGCCTTTTTTCACCGCTACTAAGCGATGACTATATCTAGCAGCATGGTTTAAATCATGCAAGACCATAATCACTGTGATTTTTCTTGTTTCATATAATTTATATACTAAATTCATCAAATCTAATTGATGTTTTACATCTAAATACGTAGTTGGTTCATCTAATAATAAAATCTCTGGATTTTGAGCTATTGCCATTGCCAGCCATGCTCTTTGACGTTCGCCACCAGATAAAGTATCTAATCTTCGATATCGCATATGTGATGTATTTGTCTGCGTCAATGCTTCTTCGATTTTTTCTTCATCAATTTTATTTGGCGAAGAAAATAATCCTTGATGTGGCATTCTACCATAACAGACTAAATCATAAACAGTCATATCCATTGGAGCCGTTGAAGATTGTGGCAATATTGACATCTTGCGTGCTATATCACCAGGTTTCATTTTTTGAATATCTTTTCCTTCTAATAAAACAGTCCCATGTGTAGGCTTTAATAATCTACCTAAAGATTTTAATAATGTTGATTTTCCTGAACCATTTGGCCCAATAATACTTATTATCTCTGATTTATCTACCTTGAAATTCAATTTATCAGCAATGATTTTTTGCCCATATTGCAATGTAAGTTTATCTGCTTGTAAAATCATCTCTTTTGCATTCCCCTTTTCAATAAATAAAGGAAAAACGGTGCACCAATAAATGACATAAATACACCTACAGGCACCTCTATAGGACTAAAAGCAGTCCTTGCCACTGTATCCGCTACAATCAATAAAATTCCACCAAAAATAGCTGAACTAGGCAATAAATAGTTAAAATCAGAACCCACTACTAAACGCATCATATGTGGCACTATAAGACCAACAAATGTGAGCATACCTGCCACACTTACAGCAGAAGCAGCTAATAAAGCCGCCAGCGTAACGAGGAAAAATCTTGTAGCTTCCACTCGTGTTCCCAAACTTTTTGCTACATCATCACCTAATTGCAAAGCGTTTAACAATTTACTGCTGATACTCACACCTACTAAACCAATAATAGTATATGGCAAAATCATAGTTACATGCTTCCATGAAGCACCTGAAAAACCACCTGCCATCCAATTCACTGTACCTTGAATTTTATCGGAGAAAAATACCATCAAACATGTCATACCGCCAGCAAAAAATGCTGAAACTGCGACACCAGCTAAAATCAATTTAAGTGGCTGAATACCATCTTCCCATGCCAGTGCAAATAAAATTAAAGTCGCTACCATTGCTCCCACAAAAGCTACGATTGGCACCATATTCGTATATTCAGGTAAAACAATCATGACTACCATAGCAGCAAGACCAGCCCCTGCTGATACTCCAATAATACCTGGATCTGCCAATGGATTTTTCAATACACCTTGTAATATACAGCCTGCAATAGCTAAATTTATACCAGCAAACATTGCTGTAAGCACTCTAGGAATGCGAATGTGATATAAAATTCTATAGCTTTCTGTATTTTGAACACCTACAAACACATTATATAAATCGCTAAATGATGTATTTGCTGTACCTATAATCATGCTGATAAATAAAACTGCTACCAACAAAATCAGTCCCAAAAACATCACTAAATTGCGTTTTTTACTTCTAGGATCTTTTATCTTTTCACTTATACTAGCAATAGCCATTACCATACCTCATATTTTTTATTCTTGTAAATATAAATCATCTGCCAATATATTTATCGCTTTAGCTATATTAGTACCAGGATTTACAGCAAATAACTGATATGGTAATACATATACTCTATTATTTTTCACAGCAGATATATCTTGCCACAAAGGATTTTGCCCTAAATTTTCATCTATACTATTTTTTACTGCGTCCACATCACCATGAGTTACTACAAATATTACCTCTGGATCTTGTGTAGCAATATATTCCATTCCTAATGGGATATAGCCACTGTCTTTTGCTACAGAATCCACATTATCTGCTATATTATTACCACCTAATCGTTTTAATAAATCTCCTGTAAATGATTTACTTGTTGCCATGCTAAAGCTATCTGTCGTGCCCCAAATTATCAAACTTCTTGGAGCTGTTTTATTTTCTGCTCTAGCAATCGCTTTTTCATAATCAGCTTCTATTTCCTTGATTTTTGCTTGAGCAATTTCTTCTTCTCCTGTTAATTCTCCATAAAAACCTAAAGTGGATATCACATCTTCATATGTGTCTAAAGATTTAATCAACACAGGAATATTAGCTTTCTCCAAAGTAGGAATTAATTGCTGATGAAAAGGTACATTTACACCAATTACTAAATCAGGTTGTAATTTCAAAATAGTTTCTACACTAGGATTGTGAATTACACCGATTTGCTCTATATTTTTTGTTCCTTCTTTGACTTCATCACTCAAAGCTTCTGAAGTCGGTTTTCCCACTATTGTATTAGTCTCTTTACCATCAGCATAATAATATAAATCTAAATGAGAAGCATTTAATAATACTACACGTTTAGGATGTGTTGGTATTGTTACCTCTCTACCTGTGCTATCTGTAACGACTCTTGTTGAGCTGATATTATTTGTATCTTCTTCATGTGAGCGAAAGCCTAAAAACAATCCGCCAATAGCTATCAAACAAATAATGCCAAAGATTACTTTTCTCAAATAGCCACTCATATTTTCACCTCTTTATTTTTCAATCAACTTTTTATACAAATTTTATTTACATCTTTGCCAATTTTACTTATACAACTACATTTAGGGCATTTTATTTCTACATATTTAACTTTTCCATAAAAAAGCAATCTATTACATCGCTTACATCTATGTTCTGGTAATTTAGTTAACGTTTTCTTTTCGTCTTTTTTTTCATCATCTATAATAATATTTTCGATTTCTTCTTGTTTTAATATAACTTCTTGCATCAAAAACAGCTCTTTTCTCAATATCAATTCAAATAAAAATTAACAGGAACATTCATACTAATACTTTCACCTAAACCATGACTAAATGGACATGCATTATATACTGCATTTAAGGCAGCCTTATCTAAATTTCCATTAACACTAGAAACTACACCTGCACTGATTAAATTTCCACTTGCATCAATAGTTACATTGATAATTACTGTACCTTGCTGATTTAATCTGACAGCTGCATAAGGATAAGATTTATGATTTTCCACAGCTTGAGCAAATCTACTTGCTACACTATATCTATCTTCGGTAACATTTGCTCTGCCACCAGCTCTGTCATTATCGCCACCAGCCATACCTTCTGCTGTGCCACCACTTCCACTGCCACTATTTTTATTTTCGCTACCAGAAAAATTCTCACCATCTTCCTGACCAATACCGCCACTGATTGCTTGCGTATCATCTTCTGATATTACATTTGTCATATTATTAGAAGCTGGTAAAATTCCATCTTCTGCACTAATTTCATCTTTTTCAATTTGCTTATTTTCTACATTATTTATTTGTTTTATATCTTTATTTTGATTTACTTCATTATTTTTATTTTCAATATTTTGATTATCATTATCACTATTATGCTTAAAAATATTTTCTATATCTTTACTAAATGAATTAAATGATGATTTTTCTTGAGCTTTTGCTATCTGTTCTGGTGTGTCCGCTAGATTGACTGTAATCAATTCTTCTTTTGGTCTTTGTATCTCCTGATGAAAACCTGCTACCATAGCACCAATAGTTATGACTACTACGAAATGAAAAACAAATGATATTGAAAAAGATTTTTTCCAAATATGTTTTTTCATTGATTATTTCTCCTGAGTAGCTATGGATAATTTTGTTACACCTGCACTTTTGATTTCATCCATCACTTTGATTACTTTTCCATGTTCTACATTCTCATCAGCTCTTAAAATCACAGGAGTATCTGCTTTATCAGCTAATTGTTCCACTCGTGGTTTTATTTCTTCAATGCCCACCACAGTATCACCTATACTGATTGTTCCATCTTTCATTAGTGTGATAGCCACTGGCTTTGGTGCTTCTTGATGACTAGAAGATGCTACTGGTAAATTCACAGGCATGGATTTTTGATAAACCATTTGCAAAGTGCTAAATAAGAAAAACACCATCAAGAAAAATATAATATCAATCATCGGTATAATCATCAATCGTGGTGGTCTTGCCACGCGATTACTGCGTATATTCATTATTATTTACCTCTTGCCTTACTAATCACTACAGTACAAACATTTTCTACATCAGTCAAAACACTATCTAAGCGATTGCTAAAATAACTATGCACAATCAAGGCTAGCACAGCTACACAAAGACCAGTAGCAGTTGCGATTAACGCCTCACCTACACCACCAGTGATTAATGCAGGATTATCCCCAGCAACATCTAATACTTTAAAAGAACTAATCATCCCCACTACTGTACCTAATAAACCTAACAACGGAGCCATAGTAACAATAGTATCTAAATAATTTAAATTTCGTTTTAAACCATTTGCTCTAACAGAAATATATTCCTCAAAACTTTCCTTCATTGACATTGGACACTCACGATATTTTAAGCCTATCGCCAATACATCACTGACAAAGCAACGATTATTAGCACATACTTTTTCTGTTTCTTGCCAATTACGCTCTTTAGCTAAAGCTAAAATTTGTTGAGCCATATCTTTATTATCGCCACAAGTCCTCTTATAATAAATAAAACGCTCAATACCAATAGCAACAACTAAAATAGAACAAGCTAAAAGCGGATACATCACCCAACCACCATGATGAAATAATTCTAATGCACTAATAATAAAATCCAATTTAAACGCACCTTTCTCTAAATAATAATCTTCATTAAAAAGATAAAACTCCATAGAATAAATCTAAAATAAAATTTTCCTATACTCTAAATAAAGATAAATATACACAAAAAATTTTATTTAAAAATATATTCTATGGAGTTCTAGACTCTCTTTTAAAAATTACATAAACAATTATATTGAAAACAATTCTCATTGTCAAATATTTTATGAACAATTTTTAAATCTATTCAATTTTATTTTTTAGTACATTCTAACCATTCTTGATAAATATACTCTTTCAATCTATTAAAAGTATCACTATCTTTTTTACCTACAGCTTTTCCTTCAAATTCTGTAGCACGAATACACAAATCACCAGAACTACTTACAATTACTTCATCAGCATTGATTAATTCATCTACTGTAAAAGGTCTTTCTTCTATTTCAATATTCAATGCTTTACATGCTTTTAATAAATGTGCCCTAGCAATACCAGGTAAAATATATTCATCAGCAGGATGAGTGATGAATTTTTTATCTTTAATTATATGCACATTACTATGAGCACATTCTGTAACTATATCACCGCGATGAAATACAGTTTCATCACAATTATTTTCCTTAGCATATTGATAAGCTACTACACTAGGGATTAAATTTAAAGTCTTAATATTACAATGTAAAAATCTTGTATCTTCCATAGAAGTCAATTTATATTCTCTATCTTTATCTGTAATTTTTTCTGGGCAAATCGTCACCCATAAATTAGCTTTTTGCTCTTCATCATAATTATGACTTCTAAGACCATTACCACCACGAGTAGCTTGCCAATATACAAACAGCTCATCATCATCTAATTTTTGCACTAATTCATTCAATAAGTTTTTTAAATACTCTTTAGTAAAACCTAAATTTATATCTAATAATCTAGCACTATTAAAAAATCTATCTACATGCTCATCAATAGCCATGATTTTATAATTTCTAGCACAAGTGGCATCATATACACCATCACCAAACCAATGGGAACGATCTGACATAGGTATCATTATTTTTTCTATCTCATCGTATTTTCCATTATAATAACCTAAAGTTTTCACCCCAAAATACCTCCAATTAAACAAATACCCGAAGATTACTATTAAAATATATATATAAATTAATAGCATTCTTCGGGTTTTATTTCATAAAAATTATGCGTCTTGTTTACAAATAATTACAATATCTTTTATTTCAGCACGGAAGAAATCTGCTGTACGACCTGTATTACTTTCATAGAAAGAAATACAATCTGAGCCAGGTAAAGAAGTAGAATCATGATCTCTAAAAATTGTAGGATTACCTACATATTCTCTACCATCATTACAAATTACTCTCACAATATAATCTTTGTATTGTTTAAAATCTTCATTAAACATGCACAATCGCTCCTTAAAACTTTGATTATTATAATTTTACCTTATACTGTCTCTATTATCAACTAGTAAAGAATTATTTACAATATTTTATAATCGAGTATAATACTTATATATGTTGTTTTTCCAACAAAGGAGTGTTTTTATGCAAAAATATTTAGATATACTCAAAAATTCCGCTCTATTTTCTGGTATCGATACAAAAGACTTAATGAATATGTTCAAATGTCTATTGATGAATATAAAAACCTATGAGAAAAATTCCTATATTCTCAAAGCCTCTGAACCACTTGTCGAAGTAGGCATAATTTTAAAAGGTAGAGTAAACATCATCAAAGAAGACTATTGGGGCAATCGAACTATTCTCACAACACTTTCAACTGGAGATTTATTTGGCGAGAGTTTTGTCTGTACAAATATCAATAACAGCTGTTTCAGTATCGTAACAGCCGAAAAATCAGAAATTATGTTTTTAAACTATCAAAAGATAACTTCACCTTGTCAATTTGCTTGTAATTTTCATGCTAAAATCATTCAAAATATGCTTTTACTCATAGCTCAAAAAAATATACAACTAACCACAAAGATTGATCATTTAAGCAAAAAAACTACACGTGAAAAAATTTTATCTTATCTATCCAGTGAAGCCATCAAAAATAATAACAATTCATTCGTCATACCATTTAATCGTCAAGAATTAGCAGATTTTCTCTCTGTTGAAAGAAGTGCTATGTCTGCTGAATTATCTCGAATGCAAAAAGATAAATTAATCACTTATCACAAAAATCACTTTACTTTACTGTAATCATCAACTAAGAAATCAATCAGGAGGATTTTCATGTTTAAATCACTAACTTGGCTTATAAAATTTAGAAAAAACTTTAAAAATCTAAAAAAACATTATCAATTTATCATTTATGCTACAAAAAAAGATTTTACTTATTATCAAAAAAAGCAAAGTTTAAATGATTATCAAATAGAAGAAGTACTTTTTTATATAGCTCGTATACAAGATTACTACCAAAAAATATCATCAATGTCACTTATTCAAGCAGGTATTACTAAAAATCAAGAATTACAAACTTATATTGGCTTGTTCAAAAAAAATGTATTTAAATGCAATGAAATTTTAATGATAGGTGCTCGTCATGAATTATTATTATTTCAACAAGATATAGATTTTCTAATCAATAATAAGACTCATGATTTATTCAACCATTTAAGCCCTGATATTCAAACCGCATTTATTACCATCTATAAATTGACTTACAACACTATAAAATCTATAGATGAAAATAATTTACAAAATTTTGCCCAATCTAAATATAAATTAGATATATTTTTAGAAAAACTCAGCAAACGTCTATCTCCACAAAAATACAACAATCTTTTAAATGAAATCAACAAACTCCAACAAAAATCTTAATAAAAATTTCTTATTACCACTTTTATTTTATCAATTTTTCATATTTATTTTATCAAACTTTCATAGAGAAGAAGTAACCTTTTCGTTACTTCTTTTTTTATGCAGATTTTATCTATATTTCCTCTTGACTTCAACATAATTTAATGTATAATAATTGGTACTACCAATTATTATACATTAATAGATAGGAGTACATAGTTGGAAGATAGAGGATATATATTAGTTTTACAGTATATAAAAGAATTAATTATTTCTGGTAATCTCAGTGTTGGCGACAAACTTCCCACTGAACGCAAATTATCCGAAACGCTATCTTTAAGTCGCAATACCATTCGCGATGCTATGCGAATCATGGGAAGTATGGGCTTTATTGATAGTCGTCAAGGCTCCGGAAATTATTTATCCAATAAAATCAGTGGTAACATCTCAGCAACTATAAATTTCATGTTACTATTAGAACAATCAAATTTTACTGAGATTAATCAAATCAGGCGAGCAATCGCTTTAGAATGTTTTCGCCATATTTTTACTAAATGTACTAATCGAGAAATAAAATTACTTCAAAAAGTAGTTACTAAAATGGAACAAAGTCATCGTGAAAGTCATTATGATAAATTATTCCATGATATCATCTTGCGGATCTCTAGAAATAAATTGATGATCAGCATGATGACAGCACTCTCTAATGTATGTTGTAAACTCATAGATAATATTTTTTCTTGTGCTACTGCTGAGACTAAAAACAACATTATAAATTCACACAAAGAAATTTTAAATTGTATCATCAATCGCAATGAATTAGCCGGTTATGCAGCTATCAATCACCATTACGATTTAGTTGATAAAGAAATATTAAAATGGAAGGCGGTTCTTTAAGTGAGATTACTTGAACAATTTGGTATTATTTTAACATTAACTTTTATCGTTGAAACTTTTAAGGAACTAGTTCCATTACCTGTTCCTGCTAGTGTTTACGGTCTAATTCTAATGCTATTATTATTAAAATTTAAAATTCTAAGCATAGCTTCTGTTAAAGATGCTAGTAAATTATTAATTGAAACTATGCCAATTATGTTTATTCCTGCTGCTGTAGGATTATTAAATGCTTGGAATGTAATCCGTGATTTATTAATTCCTTTAACTTTAGTCGTAAGTCTAACTACAGTTATTGTAATGGTTATTTCCGGTCATATAACACAATTTATTATTGTATCTAGTAAGAAGAAAAAAGGGGCTTGCTAATTAGATGTTACAGGATCTTATCTTTAATTCAGCTTTATTTGGTTTGATTATTAGCTTATTAGCCTATGAAATAGGTTTACGCATTAAACGCAAATTAAAAATTGCCATTTTCAATCCACTGTTAATAGCAATAGGTCTTATAATTACTTTTTTAGTAACCTTCGATATCGATTATGAAGAATATAATCGCGGTGCTAAATACTTAGGTTATTTATTAACACCAGCAACTATCTGTCTTGCTGTTCCTTTATATGAACAACTGTCAGAATTGAAAAAGAACATAAAAGCTATCATGGCTGGTATAGTCTCTGGTGTAATCACTAGTATGAGCTGTATTTTAGCTTTATCTATTTTATTTAGCTTTAGTCATACAGAATATGTAACACTTTTACCAAAATCCATTACTACTGCTATTGGCATTGGAATATCTGAAGAATTAGGTGGTATTGTTACTATTACTATCGCAGTTATCATCATCACTGGTGTCTTTGGCAATATGACTGCTGAATACGTTTGTAAAGTATTTAAAATTTACGAACCTGTTGCTAAAGGTGTAGCCATCGGTTCTTCTGCTCATGCTATGGGAACTGCTAAAGCTATTGAAATGGGCCCTATTGAAGCTGCCATAAGTAGTTTAACTATTGCTGTAGCTGGTATTGTTACTGTAATTGCTGTTTCATTCTATGCTACTTTATTATAAAATTTAACACTTCATCTAAAGACTGCATATCACAGATTGATTTGCAGTCTTTTTATTTTTCTTATTTATCATTTTTACAAAAAAATAAAAAGCTCTACATCAAAATACTTATTTTTAATATCTTGACTTGAAGCTAACTCCAAGTTGTATAACAATATTAAGAAATAATTATTTGGAGGTAATCACCATGTCTACATTAAAAGAATTTAGTGATTCTTTAATTTTTCCATTAGGAGATAAATTACCAGAACAATTCAGCAAATTTTTTATTGGTCAAGCTCATTTAAATATGCTCACTACTAAAGGTGTCTCTATTGGCAATGTCACTTTTGAACCATCTTGCCGTAATAACTGGCATATTCACCATAAAGGTGGGCAAATATTATTAGTGACAGCTGGCGAAGGATATTATCAAGAATGGGGCAAACCTGCTCAAAAATTAAAAGCTGGCGATGTTGTCAATATTCCTGCAGAAGTAAAACATTGGCATGGTGCTACAAAAGATAGTTTCTTTTCTCATTTAGCTATTGAAGTTCCTGCCGTTGGTGGCTCTAATGAATGGCTTGAACCTGTAACTGATGAAGAATATTTGCAATTAAAATAATAAAAATTCCAGATAAAATTAAATTTATAAACCAGAAACTGCATTTTTAAAATTAACCTACTATAATTTTAGAAATGCAGTTTTTATTATCTACTCTAAAGAAATTTAAACTTTTAATATCTATATATTTAATATATGTAATTAATTCTTTTTTCTTACTCTTTAGAAAAAACCTTAAGTATTGACACTATATATTATAATATAGAACTTGAGAATAACCTTTACAAAATATTGCTTATTCTCTAATCTAAATATAGTGGTGCATAATCAAAGTTTAATATTAAAGGAGTAGCAAATATGCAAACTAAATTAACTAATATTTTACAAACTCAATTTAATAAAACAATTGAAGATTGTACAAATGAAGAATTGTATACTGGATTATTAATGCTAGTAAAAAATTTAAGCAATGACAGAAAACCAACTTCAACCCCTCGTAAACTTTATTATATTTCTGCTGAATTTTTAATAGGTAAATTATTATCTAACAACCTAATAAATTTAGGTATCTATGATGAAATAAAAACATTACTTGCTGATAATGGCAAAAATTTAAGTGATATAGAAGAAATTGAACTCGAACCATCTTTAGGTAATGGTGGTCTTGGAAGACTTGCTGCTTGTTTCTTAGACTCTATTGCAACTTTAAATTTATCTGGCGATGGTGTAGGTTTAAATTACCATTTTGGTTTATTCAAACAAAAATTTGAAAATCATCTTCAAAAAGAAGAAAAAAATCCATGGATTACAGATAAATCTTGGTTAAATGATACTAATATTGGTTTTGATGTCGAATTTAATGGTTTTACTGTTCATTCTAAATTATACGATATTGATGTATTAGGCTATCAAAAAGGCTTAAATAAATTACATCTTTTCGATATTGATACTATTGACGAAACTATCGTTAATGATGGTATTTCTTTTGACCAAAAAGACATTCGTAAAAATTTAACTTTATTTCTCTATCCTGATGATAGCACCAAAGAAGGTCAAATGCTTCGTATCTATCAACAGTATTTCATGGTAAGCAACGCTGCACAATTAATCTTGATGGAAGAAAAAGCTAAAGGTCATGATTTACATGAACTTTATAAATATGTATGTATCCAAATCAATGATACTCATCCATCTATGGTAATTCCTGAATTAATCAATCGCTTAGTCTTGGAAGGTATCGATTTACATGAAGCTATTGATATCGTATCCAAAACATGTGCATATACAAACCACACTATCTTGGCTGAAGCACTTGAAAAATGGCATCTTGAAGATTTAAAACAAGTAGTACCTCAACTTATTCCAACTATTCAAGAATTAAATGCTATTGCTAAATCTCGCAGTGATAATAAAGCTGTACAAATCATTGATGAGCATAACCTCGTGCATATGGCTCATATGGATATTCATTTTGGCTATAGTATCAATGGTGTTGCTTCCTTGCATACTGAAATTCTCAAAAACAGTGAATTAAAAGCTTTCTATGAATTATACCCAGAAAAATTCAATAACAAAACAAATGGTATCACTTTCCGCCGTTGGTTATTGCACTGCAACCATGAATTAAGTCAATATATCACATCTTTAATTGGTGATGAATACAAAACTGATGCTACAAAATTAAAAGATTTATTGAAATTTATCGATGATGAAACTGTTTTAAATAAACTTTTAACTATCAAACAAAATCGTAAACAGGATTTATGCAACTATTTAAATAAAACAATGCACTTAACTTTAAATCCAAATAGCATTTTTGATATTCAAATTAAACGTTTACATGAATATAAACGTCAACAAATGAATTTACTCTACATCATTCAACTTCTCCAAAAAATCCGCAGTGGTTATGTTCCTTCTACACCTATTACTTTCATTTTTGGAGCCAAAGCTGCACCAGCTTATATCATTGCTAAAGACATCATTCATGCTATCTTATGTCTTCAAGATATTATCGCTAAAGATCCTGTAGCTTCCAAATACATTCAAGTAATAATGGTAGAAAATTATAATGTAACTAATGCCGAAAAACTCATTCCTGCTTGCGACTTCTCCGAACAGATTTCTCTTGCAAGTAAAGAAGCTAGTGGTACTGGTAATATGAAATTCATGCTCAATGGTGCTATTACAATCGGTACTGAAGATGGTGCCAATGTAGAAATTCATGAACTTGTTGGCGATGATAATATCTATATCTTCGGCGAAAGCAGTGATCAGGTTATCGCTCATTATAACAACAGTGATTATGATGCAGGAAAATACTATAACAATGATGAAATCATTAAAAATGCCGTAGACTTCTTAATTTCTGATGAAATGATATCTATCGGACAGACAGAAAATCTTCATCGTTTACATCATGAATTAATTTCTAAAGACTGGTTCATGAGTCTATTAGATTTACAAGCTTATATCCAAACAAAAGACCAAGCATATAGTGATTACGAAGATCGCTTAGCTTGGGCTAAAAAATCTTTAATTAATATCGCTAATGCTGGTTACTTCTCTAGCGACCGCACAATTGCTGAATATAATCATGATATCTGGCACTTAGACAAATAAATTTAAGCAAACTTAATGATTTAATTCCATAAAAAATACCTAATGAACTATGTATAAAGTAAAATTTATCACATAAACTCATTAGGTATTTTTTTATTCTATATCTTTTTCACTGATTACCATGATTTTATTATCTTTTAATAATTTAGCAAATAATCCATTTCCTTCTACTAGTGTATGTGAAAAAGTTCCATCATAAATAGTTTTACTGCCACATGTTGGACTATTCGCTTTCAATATAGCTAAATCTATATTTTTATCTTTTAATTTTTCCCATGCCATATCTACACCATGAAGAAAAATATCCGTCATATCCTCATTATCTTGCGTTATGACTTTATTATCTTTTATTTCTACAGGCTTTCTAGGAATACTCAGCCCTGTCAATATTTCTGGGCAAATTTTATACACTTCTTTATCTTTTAACAAATGCTCTATTTCTTCATTATAATTATTTTTGCCATTATATTTACAATTATCGCCTAAAAGACAAGCACTTACTGCAATCTTTGAACTTAAATATATTTTTAATTTATTTACGATTTTTTCATCAGCTGCAAGCCAATTCACACTGTCTAATTCATCTTTTGTCAACCATTTTGCATCATCATGTATCTTCTCATTAATCGTAAAATTATCTACACTGCAAATATAACAATCCATAACCATGTGAAAATTAGGATACGTATAATCTATACTAGCAAAATAACTATTAATTTTAATATTTGCATTCAATTCTTCTTTTATCTCCCTAATTAAGGCAGTCTCTTTATCCTCACCTTCCTCTATCTTTCCACCAGGAAATTCCCATCCACCTTTAAATTCTCCATAACTTCTTTTAGTTGCCAAAATTTTGTCTTTATCCTTAATTATAGCTGCTACAACTCTTATACTTTTCATATTTTCACCTTATATCTCAAAATTTAATTATATTTATATCACTCTTTCTATTATATTATAAAAATTATAGCAAAAAGGCAAAATATAATATTTTACCATTATATTTTGCCTTAATTTTATTAATA